>JAACET010000178.1 GCA_011682385.1 Actinomycetota bacterium
GAAAAGATTCTTCACCACGAAGGTCACGAAGTTGAAGAGAGCAAGAAAGCAGAGAAAGAAACGGATAAGATTATTAGCCACAGATTTCACAGATTGTAAGAAATAGAAGACTGGATTCCGCATCAAGTGCGGAATGACAGAAAACGCTAGCCGTTGGGTAAGCAGACGGCTTTGACGATGGGCTTATCGCCACTGATGATGCTGCCAATAGTGCCCTTGAGCTGATCCAGGCTCGGCGTGTGGGTGATGAGCTTTCTCGGATCAACTAACCCATCTCGCAAAAGCTGATTGGACAGCGGGAAATTAATGGCCGGCTCGGCAAAGGTCGGACGCAAGGTGATCTTGTTGAAGATCAAGTCGTTAATGCTCAGCTCGATGGCATCCTGCCCGCCGAAATGCAGGCCCAAAAACGTAATAATGCCGCCGAAACGGATTATCTTCAGGGCGTCGTACATGCTCCGGGGTGGAGAAGTAACAATGACGCGGTCAACACCGTTAGGGAACTTGGACTTGATCAGGTCCTCAACGGACTGACTCTCGGCCTCAATGACCATATCAGCACCGTAATGGGCGGCTAAATCCAGGCGGGCCTTCTCACGCGGGGTGCTGCGGTTCAGGCCGGTCAAAGCTACAAACCCTGCTCCGCGGAGCTTGGCGACCTTGGCAGCCATTAGACCCAGTGGGCCAGGGCCCAGCACAACAACCGAGCCGCCCAGCGGAATCTCGGCATTCAAGACGGCAGTCAGCGAGACTGCTAAAGGCTCGGTAAGACTGGCAGACTTGTAATCCAGGCCATCAAAGGGAACGCAGGAATTTTGGCGGACGCACATGTACTCGGCCATGCCGGGCTTGTCGTTAAGATTATACATATTACGGCAGAACTCCACGTGGCCCCTCTTGCAGTTGCCGCAGACGCCGCACATGGTGCAGTCCTCGACGATGACCTTATCGCCGGCCTTGAGGGCGCTGACGTCGGGGCCGAGCTCAACCACCTCGGCGGCAATCTCGTGACCTAAAGGCATATAGTCGTCGGGCCAATCGCGAGCGAAATTAATATCGGTACCACAGATACCGCAGGCGTGGACCTTAATGATAACGTCCTGGTTGCCGGGCGGGCCAACCTGCTCATCGCGAAAATCGAAGTCCATTTTCCCCTTGGCATAGACGGCACGGGTCTGCATCGAAGATTCCCTTCAACAAATATCAAATATCAAAAAGCCAAGATAGACCTACTTATGAGGCTCCGTATAGCGTGGGGCTGAAGCCGGCCTGGATGTCGTCGTCGGCGTGGGCCATCACCTCGTCCAAATTACTGAATACCTTCTGGAAAGTCTCAACGTACTTGGCCATCAGGTCGGTATCGTTGGGCGGATGAGTGCCGTGCACAACGGTATAGTCTTCGCAAAGCTTCTGGGCCTCAGGGTAGTCGTTGACGTTATAGGTGATCTTCTTCAATTCCTCATTATAGGTCCACGGGAAACCGGTTTTGCCGTAGCCATACTTGGTCTGGAAAAGGTCCTGAGCGGGCACGGGCATGGTCTGCCATTGGCCGATAGGAATGCCTTCCTTGAAAATGGCCTTCTCGACGGCTTCGCGGAACTTTCGCGGCGGGGCGTCGACGCCGGCAGCCTTGGGGTCCAAACGAATGATATAAAAAAAGTAAACGTGCGTGCGATCCTCGGGAACGTAGGGCGGAATTATGCCGGGGATATCCTTAAAGGCCTCAGTAAGGTACTCGGAGTTCTTGGCCCGGGTGGCATTGAACTGATCCAGCCGTTTGAGCTGTGAGCGGGCAAAGGCTGCGGGCAGCTCCTGGTTGCGGTACATCCAGCCAAGGATAGAGGCGTTGTACACACGGATCTGACGCTCGTCGTCAACCTCGTCACCAAACATGCGGACCAGGGAAGCCTTCTTGATGGAGTACTCGTCGTCGGATATTAAAAGGCCACCTTCGCCGCCGCAAAGGTTCTTGAGGCAATTCAAACTAAAGGCGCCCATCAGGCCCATAGTGCCGGCCTTCTTGCCCTTGTAGGTGGCTCCGTGGGCTTGGCAGGCGTCCTCGATGACGACCAGATCGTGCCTCTTGGCAATATCTAATATCGGGTCCATGTCGGCGGGAATGCCCTGGATGTGCACGGGAATGATGGCCTTGGTCCGCTCGTTGATGACGGCCTCGAGCTTGCTGGGGTCCATGGTATAGGTGCGCGGGTCGATGTCCACAAAGCGGGGTATGGCATTCTGGTGTAGGGCGCAAGAAGCGGAGGCCAGGAAGGTAAAGGCAGATGTAATAACCTCATCACCCGGGCCGATACCAGCGGCTGCCAGAGCCATGTGCAGGGCGGCTGTGCCACTGTTGGTGGTCAGGCAGTATTTGCTGCCACAATAAGCGGCCCAATCCTTCTCCAAACCCACAGCCTCAGGTGCGGTGCCGCCGGCGACGATGCCGCTATCGAGGACGCGAAGAACAGCGTCGCGGTCGTCCTGGGTGATTACGGGCCAAGACTTGATGGTCTTGGTGTCTACTACGGGTGTGCCGCCTGCGATTGCCAGCTTATCAGACACGATCTGCTCCTTTTCGGATTTTAATCAACGCCTAAAAACAGCCCCCTGGAACGCTGGGGGAGCGACTTTTTTACAGGATGGCAAGTGATTTGTCAAGGGGGAGGATCATTAGCTATTAGCTATTGACTATTTTTAAGAGAAGAAACGGAAAGAAAGATTTTT
>JAACET010000179.1 GCA_011682385.1 Actinomycetota bacterium
GCTTATTCGTTTGACGTCTGCCCCCACCTTATCTAGTACTGGCACTATCACCCCCGCCTGATCTTCATCCAGCAGGCTGGCCAATAGGTGCAGGGTGCCCACTTCAGCGTGTTTAGCATCGTTTGCTCGCCGCTGAGCCCGTCCCAGGGCCTCTTGAGCTCGAACTGTTAGTTTTTCTGGCCTAATCATGATTTTGTCTTCCTACTTCCGCCTTTCTTTAATGTGCAAATCCCATGCCATCTCAATTCATGCCCTAAGTCCTGTATTGATCCGCCCTAACGCTTCACCATCTGTTCTTTTTACCCTGCCCATACGACATTATAGTCCGCCCATACTGTCATTTTGGCACTTCAAGTCCGCTGCGTCCTGCCACGTTAATTCTCGCAATGTCTTGTTAGCAGTGCAGTTATCTAATTAAAGCCTTATGGCACGCCCTTTGCTCCATCTAATCTATAGGAGGAACTGTATCGCGAAGGGGCATTTTACAGGAGTATACTGATGGCCAAGATAATCGGCATAGATTTAGGCACCACCAATTCTGTTGTAGCCGTGATGGAAGGTTCTCAGCCCAAGGTTTTGATAAACTCTTCCGGCTCCAGGCTGACCCCCTCAGTGGTGGGCTTTACCGATAAGGGCGAGCGTTTGGTCGGCCAGATTGCCAGCCATCAGCGGGTAACCAATCCTCAGAATACCATATTTTCTATTAAGCGTTTCATGGGTCGCCGCCACAGTGAGGTTTCTTCGGAAGAGAAGATAGTTCCTTATACCATTACTGGCGGGCCGGATGAGTTGGTTAAGGTCAAGGCTCGTGGCAAGGAATACACTCCTCCGGAGATATCAGCCATGATCTTGCAGGACCTCAAGAAGACCGCCGAGGACTATCTCGGCGAAAAGGTCGAGGCTGCGGTCATTACTGTTCCCGCATATTTCAATGACTCTCAGCGTCAGGCCACCAAGGACGCCGGGCAAATCGCCGGCCTCAAGGTTGAGCGCATCATTAATGAGCCCACCGCTGCTGCCTTAGCCTACCACTTGGAAAAGAAGAAGAACGCCCAGATTGCCGTCTTTGATTTTGGTGGTGGCACTTTCGATATCTCTATTCTGGACGTCCTGGAGGACACCATTGAGGTCATCGCTACCAATGGTGACGGCCATTTGGGTGGTGACGATCTGGACGAAGAGCTCATCAATCACTTAGCCGAGGAGTTCCGCAAGACCGAGGGTATTGATTTACGTAAGGACCCCATGGCCCTGCAAAGGCTCAAAGAAGCCGCCGAGAAGGCCAAATGTGAGTTATCCACGCAATTGGAAGCCACCGTCAACTTACCCTTCATTACTGCCGACTCTTCCGGCACGCCCAAGCACTTGGCCACAACCATTACTCGAGCCAAGTTTGAGCAGCTCGGAGCCCCTTTGTTTGATCGTCTGCGGGGACCCTGTGAAAAGGCCCTCGAGGATGCCGGCCAGAAGCTTGGCAAGCGTGACGAGTCTCTGAATATTTCCGAGGTCGTTATGGTTGGCGGCTCTACCCGGATTCCCAAGGTCCAGGAGATTGCCAAGGAGATTTTCAAGCGTGAGGTCAACAAGAGCATTAACCCTGACGAGGTCGTAGCCGTTGGCGCAGCCATTCAGGGAGGCATCCTGAATAAAGAGGAAGGTCTCGGTGATATGGTTCTGCTGGACGTTACCCCGCTTTCTTTGGGCGTCGAGACCCTCGGCGGAGTAATGACCAGGCTCATTGATCGCAACACCACCATCCCGACCTCGAAGAAGGAGGTCTTTTCGACAGCCGCCGACTCTCAGCCGGAGGTTACCATTAACGTCTTGCAGGGCGAGCGTGAATTTGCTCAGGACAACCGCACTTTGGGCCGGTTTAATCTTACCGGCATTGCTCCTGCCCCGCGTGGCGTACCTCAGATTGAGGTATCGTTCAACATTGACGCCAACGGTATTTTGAATGTCTCAGCCAAGGATTTGGCCACGTCCAAGGAGCAGTCTATTGAGATCAAGGGTTCTTCCGGCCTTAGCACGGAAGACGTTGAGCGGATGACCAAGGAGGCCGAGTCCCATTCTGCTGACGACAAGAAGCGTCGCGAGTTGGTGGATCTGAAGAACCAGGCCGACCAGTTGGCCTACCAGACCGACAAGCAACTCACCGAGTTTGGCGAGAAGGTTCCCGGCGACGTTCGTGGTAAGATTGAGTCAGCTGTTTCCGGGTTGCGTGAGTCCGCCAAGGGCGACGATGCCGCTTCCATTCGGGCTGCCATTGACAACTTGCAGAAAGTTGCTCAGGAGATGGGCAAGGCCGCTTATGCTCAAGCCTCCGCAGCTCAGCAGGCTGCTGACGCTGCTGCCCCGCCCGCTGGCGAATCCCCAGCCCCAGATGCTTCTTCCAAGAAGCCGCCGGACGATGACGTCATCGACGCCGACTTTGAGGTCAAAGAATAGTTGGGATTCCCCCCGCGGTCCTGAGTCATAAACAAATGTTCTTCAAAAGCCCCCGGGTTACACCCCGGGGGTTTTTCCTTTCTGTCATTGCGAGCACCTCACCTGATTCTCAGGAGGCATGCAAAAGAAACGTGTTTCTGTATAATGGAGCTTTGTGTGAAGCTCTGGCAGTTATGGCCGATGGTCCAATGGTGTTGCGTACCCGTTTGCGAGCAATCTTGCAAAACGTGCTCGTAAAATGGGTTATGCCGTTGTTTGTACAAATAC
>JAACET010000180.1 GCA_011682385.1 Actinomycetota bacterium
CCGCCGAAGCTCAATGGCCGGACGCCAAGTGGTTGCTCTATCCGCTCAAGACAATCGCCACCGGTTTATGTTTGTGGTGGCTGCGAGGACAATTCAAGGAGCTTTCCTGGCACTGGAGCTGGTGGGGTATTGTCATCGGCGTGGTAGTGGTTGTTCAGTGGGTTGGAATGGAGGAGTTTTTCAAGGCCTACTGGCACTATCCAGCTCTGCCGGTGATCGGGGCTGAGGCTGACTGGAATATGGAAAAGGTTTTCAATCCTGAAACATATTTCGGGGGCCGTAACTTGTCTTTCTGGGTCTGGATCGCCTTTCGTATGGCTGGGGCGGTGATCGTGGTGCCCATAATGGAAGAGCTATTCTGGCGGGGGTTTATGCTGCGGCTTCTGGTCGGCCGATACTTCGAGCGCGTGCAGCTTGGAGAGTTCAGTTGGTTTTCCTGCCTGGCGACAGCCGGCTTGTTCGCCCTGATGCACCCTTGGTATATCAGTGCTTTTGCCTGCGCCCTGATATATAATTGGCTGATGTATAAAACCAAGAGCATGTTAGCCTGCATGGTAGCCCATGCCCTGACTAATCTTTTGCTGTGGGTTTATATCCTTAATTTCGATGCCTGGTGGCTGGGATAGGAATTGCCGACGACGGTCGTGGGCTAACGGTTAGGTCGAGCAAGTGAGTGAGAAACTGACGGCTGCATTGTTTTACCGGTTTTGCGTATCGGTTGCGATGGGAGTCTGATATATATTGGATCGGCACGGGAAAACGTTTCTTGGAACCCTTGTGAAGGAGGTACTATGATGAGACGCACGAGTATAGCGGTCAGCGTGGTTGCAGTTTTGAGCATGGCCATCTTTGCGGTCAGTGCATTGGGTAAGGAGAAGGCCCCAGTCAAAAAGGACTCGGCCGAGGAGTGTGACAGTCCCACCTGTCCGATGCCCAAACCCGCAAAGGCCGCCGAAGAAGAGTCGAAACGTGGAACCGAGGCCAAGATGGCCAAGATGGGCATGTCCAAAGGCATGATGACTCGCTGTCGGATGCTGATGCGGACGCGAATCGAAACCAACGACCCAGCAGGGCTACTGGCCATTAAGGACGAGCTGAAGCTCACGAAGGAGCAAGTCGGCAAGCTTCAAACCATTGCAGACAAGGCCCGCAAAGAGGCGAAGGCCCTGCTGAGCGATGAACAAAAGAAGAAGCTGGAGGCGGTTCCCGAGACACCAGGCAACATGATGGAGATGTACGGCAAAATGAAGCCGATGATACAGAAGTCCATGGGTGGCCATAATAAAGGCAAGGCTAGCCCGATGGTGTGTCCCATGAATAGGCCCCAGGGCGGAAAAAGCACCTCTAAGACACCTGCTACTGAAGCGACCGAGCAGTAATGGCGATTGCCTGGGATAACTAATCACAGCAGGATCAGCCAGAGTCAGCCTGGCAGTCGCAGGTCGGCTCGGTGCCGCGGAGCAGGCCTATCAAGACTCCCGTGGCGCAGCCGACTCCCGACCGGACGCTGATGGCTTCTGCGGGGCAATTCCGAGCGCAGGCCCCACACTCCATGCAGGCGTCCCGATCGACAATCTCCGCCTTCTTCCCTTGGATAGTGAAAACGCCATGGGGACAGACATCAGCGCACATACCGCAACCGATACACTTCTCAGCGTCCAGCTCCAGGGTACTTACATCCGCCAGATATTTTAGCTGGGCCATTGTTTGAGACTCCTGTGCATAATCAAACGAAGTTGCTGGTTACCCACAGTCCCAGGCCAATAGTCCCGGCCGCTATCTGGGCCGGTAGGGCGAAACGCATCTCCCTTTTCACCCCGGAAAGCGAGGTGTAGGTGGAAGCACCAGTGAAGTTCATGGCGAAGAACGCTGCCACCGCTGGCAGAATCAAAAACCAAGCCAAAAGGTCCAGGCGTCCAGCCAAGCTCGACCAATTTTGCAGGCTGAACCAAGCGTAGATAAGACCAACAGCAAGTCCAACCAAAGCCCCTTTGATCGAGAAGGCCCGTCCCGGCAGCCAGGGTAACAGTACCGGGGCTACAACTGCTCCACCGATAAATCCCAGCACGCACAACAATACAGCCAGGGAACCGGCCGTGGTAACATCATCAAATGAATACCCCTCCCGGCCCAGGCCGGCCAAGAAAAACACAGCTGCCAAGAAGACCAGGATGTACTTCGCACCCACGACCAGCTCAATGGGGATCAGCACTAATCTTTCGGGCAAGGTAAAGGTTACCCGTCGCATTTCAGGTGTGGCCTTCATCCCGGCGTCCAGAAAGGCAGGCAGGTCTTCAGCCCGTACCGGGCCATAGAGGACCCGAAAACCAGAGATCTTCCTGACCTTGTGCGCCGCCACCCCAGACGCGGCAAGTTGGGGCAGGATGAGCGACCTGTGGGAAACCACCTCCCAGAGTCTTGTCGCCTTGAGCCTGTGAATAATCTCTTCCGTACCGAAGGTGCCCTTGCCGGCTGCGCACCAGACGTTGATCCCTTTAGTGTCCAGGACCATGATCCAGCCATCGCGGCCAGCCAGCGAGTTCCGCAGCCGGTCAAAGCTTAGCTTGTAATTGGCCGAGACGAGCACCGGTGAATCGGGTGTGGGGCTACCAACTGCATACAGGCCCGGTTGGACCTGGTAGTGCATACGATTGATACCCACCCGTGCCTTAAAGGCTCCCAGTCGGTCAGCGAACTGTAGC
>JAACET010000090.1 GCA_011682385.1 Actinomycetota bacterium
GAGAAGAAAAAGGGGTCAGGAACCTTTTTTAAGGAGAAATAGAGGGCGAACACCTATTTCTTTCCGCACCGACCCTATTCAGGCCAGCAGGGCCTTGATCTCTTTTGGCGTGATCTTACTCGCCGGCTTGTCCAGCTTTCGGCTCAGCCAGCTCATCACCGCCGGCGTGTATGGAGGCTTGCCGCCTTTAAGCAATTTAAGCATTTTTTCCTCGCGCCGAGCACGCTCCCTGGTCTTAATCGGGCTATTCTGCCTGCGTGTCGCCGTGGCCTTAGCTAATCTGTTATCGAGTCTATCTCGTCTTACACCCATCGCTTAATTATCTCCCGTCTTATGTTTTTATATCCTTCGTTATCTTTCTGTCTTCGTGGGGGCATTCGCCCCTTTCCTAATTGGTTTTTCTTCTTTCTAATAATCTGCGTTCATCTGTGAAATCTGCCCTAGATCACGCCGTAGCCTCGGCGAAGGCGAATGGCTAATTCTCTTTGTTTTTTTTACTTCGTGACCTTCGTGACCTTCGTGGTGAGCTCTTTCTGTTTCTGCTTTGTGCCTTCTCCTAGAACATTCCCACGACTCGCCCATCTTTATCCAGATCCACCTTAGTAAAGGCCGGCACTGAGGGCAGACCGGGCATGGTCCGCATCGCACCGCACAGCGGATACAGGAATCCCGCCCCTACGCTGGCCCTGATCTCGCGGATGGGCAGTGTAAAGCCGCTCGGCACACCCTTCAATTTAGCATCGTGCGAGATGGACAAATGCGTCTTAGCCATACACATGGACAGCTTGTCGAAGCCGGCTTTTTCGTAGGCGGCTATTTGTTTCTCAGCCAGGGCTTCATAACTTACGCCATCGGCATTGTATATTTTGGTAGCGATAGCGTGGATTTTATCCTTGATTGAGTCGTTGACGTCGTAGAGGAATTTGAAGTCCGAGGGCTTCTCACAGGCCTCGACCACAGCCTTGGCCAGATCGACCGAGCCCTTGCCACCCTCAGCCCAATGGGTACTGCGGACGGCATCTTCAGCCCCAGCCGCAATGGCCGCTTCACGAACTATATTAATCTCAGCCTCGGTGTCATCTGAGAACGCGTTTACAGCCACCACCACGGGAATGCCAAAGAGTTTGGCTATTTTGATGTGGTGTTCCATGTTGCACAGACCCTTTTTGAGCAGGTCGAGATTTTCGGTGGTGTATGCCGGGTCCAGAGGTCTTCCCGGAATCACTCTCGGCCCGCCGCCGTGCATTTTAAGGGCTCGTATGGTTGCCACCAGCACCACGCAGTTGGGTATTAGGCCGGAGGCTCGGCACTTGACATCGAAGAATTTTTCCATACCGATATCTGCACCGAATCCGGACTCGGTGACTACGTAGTCGGTCAGCTTCAGGGCCACCTTATCAGCCACGATGGAGCTGTTACCGTGAGCGATATTGGCAAATGGTCCAGCGTGCACGAAGGCTGGCTGACCTTCCAATGTTTGCATCAGGTTTGGTTTGATGGCTTCTTTCATCAGCACGGTCATAGCCCCAGCCACACCCAGGTCTTTGGCAGTGATCGGATCACCTGACTTGCTTGAGCCGATGACGATTTTATCCATTCGCTGGCGCATATCTTCCAGCGAGTTGGACAGAGCTAGAATAGCCATGATCTCGCTGGCCACGGAGATATCGAAGCCGGAGGCCCTGGGTCTGCCATCGACAGCCTCGCCCAATCCCACGATAATGTTTCGCAGGGCTCGGTCGTTCACGTCGACCACTCGATTCCAGGTGATACTGTAGGGGTCGATATCGAGTCGTTTTAGGCCCACCTTTTTCATTCGCTCGTCGGACATAACGTCTTCGTGCATAATCCGAGCGTCGATAGCTGCCGCCAGAAGGTTATGAGCAATGCTCACCGCGTGGATATCGCCGGTCAGATGTAGGTTGAATTCCTCCATGGGAATCACCTGGGCGTATCCGCCGCCGGCCGCTCCGCCTTTGATACCGAACGTTGGGCCCATAGAGGGCTGGCGGATGCACAGGATCAGGTTCTTACCGATAAGTCCCAGTGCCTGAGCCAGTCCACAGCTTGTTGTTGTCTTTCCTTCTCCCAGGGGCGTGGGCGTAATGGCCGTCACGTCTATGTACTTACCGCTGGGCCTGTCTTTCAGGCGGTCCAGGATGCCCAGGGACACCTTAGCCTTACCCCGGCCGTAGGGTTCCAATTCCTCGGGCAATATACCCGCCTTCTCGGCAATTTGCTCGATGGGCAACGGTTTAGCTGCGTGGGAAATCTCGATATCAGAAGGGACTTTCTTGCTCATAATATTAAAAATCCTCCGCGATAGATAGCCGATATGCAGGAGAAAAACTCACCGGCAGATGGGACGGCTTGGACCGATTCTAAAAGTCCCACCATTCTGCACAATACCACAGCCAAAGCAAGCATTTTCCAGGCCCTTTTCAGCCTTTTTTCAGGCCTAGGTACCATTTTAGCCGTTACTGCATTGCGGTCGTTGTTTATTTGAGCTTGCAAGAGTCCGCCTGTGTTAGTACTACTAATGGTACAGTAACGTTTTGACAGCGACCAAGTTGAAAGGAAGGTTCATGAAGACGACGGGAATTAAGATTCTGTTGGCCATCCTGTGTCCACTGGCCATCCTTGGCTGTGGTGATAATAGCTGCTCGCCCCAGGCTCCGGGAAAGGCCGACACCCCCCAACGGGCCTTGGAGAACATGCGTTCAGCGCTTTTGGCCGGCGGAAAACAGGCCTTTGTTGCTTGCTTTGACGCCCCTGCCAAGCAAGAGGAGATGCTTGGCGCCTTATATGAATTTAGCTCAGTTTCCACTCAGTTCGATGAGGCCATGACTAAAGCCTACGGCCAAGAGGCTGTCAAGAAGGCCATGGGCGGGGCCAACAAAGGCATGCAATTGCAGGATGAGAATTGGCTTGAAGGCGTGACCATTAAGGTTGACGGCGACACAGCCACAGCCGTCAAGGAGGGCCAGGACGACGCCCTGCGTCTGATTAAGAAGGAAGGCCTCTGGAAGATAAACGCCGAGAGTATGTTGGGCGGAAAGGTCCGGACCGACGAGGATATTGAACGGGCAATCAAGATGTTCCAGATCATGGCCGAGGTAGTGACTGAGGTCAAGCAGAAGATAGGCCAGGAGGGCTACACAGCTGAGAAGATCAATCAGGAGCTGAGACAGGCGATGATGATGGCCATGATGCGGGCATCCGGCGGCCCCGCCTTGCCCGGCCGGTAGCATAGCCCACGTCTATGGAAGTCCCATAAGCGGCTAAAATAAGGACAACTGTTCGGATTATTCGGCCGATAACAGCAGTATGTTGCTTGCGGCTGTGACGAAGTGATAAATATTTGACCGACTGGAGGGCACCCTCTAAAATGCTCCTGGTCAGGGTCTATCGGATACAGTTAAGGACCCCTCAGGGCAGGAACACCGATGGCCGAGGAAAACATGCAAGCGGATGCTTCACAAACGCTCCAGCCCAAGGCTGTTCTCACAGCGATTGTGGTATCTCTGTTCTGGGCCTGTGGGGTGCTTCTGTCAGCCGGTTGTAATCCGGGAGTAAGCGGCGACTATGTGAAGAACATTTCCTCAGCCAAGCCGGAGGTGGCCACTGAGGCCATGAGCCGGGCGGCCAGGAATGAGAATCGCCGAGCCATTGTGCCTTTGGTTAAGAGGCTACACTCTGAGGACCCGGTGATCAGGCTTTCGGCCATTAGGGCCCTGAAAGACATAACCGGTCAGGACTTGGGTTATCGCTACTACGAGCCCCAGGTCAAACGAGTCGAGGCCATCGAACGTTGGCAGGCCTGGCTCCTCGAGCAGAACTTGGTCGTTACCCAGGAGCAGGCCGAACCATCAGACTAGAATAGCAGGTGGACATGGGACGTTGTGAGAACTTAACCATACTCTCCGACCCAGCCAATTTGGCCAAGGTGCGTGTGGCCGTGGAAACCGGAGGTAAGCAGGTCGGCTTCGATCAGAAAGAATGTGCTGCCATGGCTCTGGCTACGGACGAGGCCCTTACCAATGTAATCAGGCACGCCTATGGTGGCGTTTTGGGCAAAGAGATAAAGATTGTCATCGAACAGCTCAATGAGGCTGACGATCGCCAAGGACTTTCAATATGCATCCGCGATTTCGGCAAGGCTGTGGATCCTTCCAAGATAAAGGGCCGGGAGCTATCCGAGATTCGGCCCGGAGGCCTTGGTGTGCATATTATGCGTGAGGTAATGGACGAGGTGGTTTTTGAGCATCAGCCGGAGGGAGGAACCCTTTTGCGGATGACCAAGTATCACCACCGTCCCCGTAAGGACTGTAGTAACTAGTTCAGTGTTGTCACGCTGGCAAGCAGCGTTTGGAGAATAGCTATGTCCCCAGCAGAGTCGCCAGGCTCGGAAGTGGTCAAAGAGATTAGGCGTTTGGAGCAGGCTGTTGCCGTAGACATCAGTGGCGATGTTGATCTGCATCGCTCGCCAGCCCTGCGCGAGACCTTAGCCAAGCTCATAGACGAGAATCCCGGCCGACTGATTTTGAACCTTACGGATGTCGGCTACATGGACTCTTCCGGTGTAGCCACGTTGGTCGAGGCTCTGCAGCGGATTCAGCGCAAAGAGGGTCGCTTGCAGATGCATTCGTTGAAGCCGCGAGTTCGCAGCATTTTTGAGATAGCTCGTCTGGAAAGTATCTTTGAAATATACTCTTCGGAAGAAGAGGCCTTGAGGGCATAAGCAGTGGCCGTTGTCGGTAATCAGATAGTCCGCCGGCGGGCGGGGGGTCCGATTCACTGGATTCGCCTTCTGGGAAGTGCAGTGATCAAGGGGATTACTTTTGTAGGCGGTATGAGTATTCTTCTGGGGCAGACGTTCAAATGGACTTGGCGGGGTCTTTTCAGACGCAAAGTCAGATTCAGTCATCATCATCTTATTCAACAGATGATACGCGTGGGGGTCCGAAGTATTCCCATTGTGCTTCTGGTTCAATTTGCCATTGGTTTCATTTTGGCCCTGCAGATGGCCCCGGAGTTGGACCGCTGGGGCCAGGCTGAGCAGGTGGCCAGTATTAATGCCATTGCCGGCTTTCGCGAGTTGGGTCCGCTGATGGCCGCAATAGTTTTGTCCGGATTTGCCGGCGCTTCTATTGCCGCCGAGTTGGGGACTATGGTTACCACCGAGGAGATAGAGGCCCTGCAGGTGCAGGCCATTAACCCGGTTCGATTTTTGGTTGTCCCGCGTGTGCTGGCCACGGTCATCATGATGCTTTGTTTGACCGTCTTAGCTGATTTGACTTTGGTCTTCGGCGGTTTTATTACCGGCGTATTGCAACTGGGCATCAGCCCAGCCCGTTATTACCACCTGACCTTGGAGGCCCTGACCAACAAGGGCTTTTTGACCGGACTGATTAAGGGCGGGCTGTTCGGCTTATTGATTAGTTTGATTGCCTGCTATCAGGGCCTGTCGGTCAAGCCCGCTGACGGCTCCGAGGGTGTCGGCCGGGCCACCACAGTTACGGTGGTACGATCCATCGTGGCTATCGTGATAATGGATGCCATACTGACCGCCCTGTTTTACGTCTACAATTTTTTTGAAAGGTAGGCTTTTTTTCGATGAGCGAGCCAGAGCCCGTCATCAAATTGGAGAACCTGGTCAAGCGCTTCGGCCAGCAGACCGTGCTCGACGGAATCAACCTGGAGGTATATCCCGGCGAGACCATGGTCATTATGGGCGGCTCCGGTTGCGGTAAGAGCACCTTGCTGCGGATCATGATCGGCTCGATCAAGCCAACCTCCGGCAAGGTGATCATGCTCGGCCAAAGTTTGGCCCAGTTGAGCGAGTCTGAGATTGACGAGTTGCGTAAGAAGATTGGCATATTATTCCAATCAGGAGCCTTGTTTAATAGCATGACCGTGGGCGAGAACGTGGCCCTGCCCTTGCGGGAGCACACCAAGCTGCACCGCGATGTCATTGACCTGCAGGTGACCATTAAGCTCAATCAGGTTTCACTGCTGCAGGCTCGGGACAAGATGCCCGCCCAGATATCCGGCGGAATGAAGAAGCGTGCCGGCCTGGCCAGGGCCTTGGCCATGGACCCGCAGATTCTGTTTTACGACGAGCCCAGTGCCGGACTGGACCCGGTAACATCCAGTCAGATCGACGAATTGATTATGAACCTTTCTAAGGGCCTAGGGGTAACCTCCGTGGTGGTCACCCACGAGATGGACTCAGCCTTTAGAATTGCCGATCGTATGTGTATGCTCAACCGTGGCAAGGTGCTGAAGGTTGCCACGCGAGAAGAGTTTGAAGCCCTGCGTGACGTCTCGGATGCCGACGGTTTCAGCCAGGATGAGCTTCTGATGAGGCAGTTCCTCCGGGGCGACCCCGAAGGCCCCATCAGTAGCGAGGAAGACAAGGGCGGCTTCTTTGAGGAACTGGGAATTTTTAGTCTGCGTTAGTCTGCGTCAGCTTAGGCCTGGGCCAATGGAGTTATGGCAATGACCAAAGAACACGCCAATGAATTGAAGGTAGGTTTTGTGGTGCTCGTTTGCCTTGCCCTGGGCATAGGCATAGCCCTGAAGCTTTCGAACTGGGACCAATGGTTTGAGCCGAAGAACACTTTGACTTTTAAGGTGCCTTACCGAGCCGGCATTGGCGGGATTAAGCCTGGCTGGCCGGTTACCATTGGTGGAGTAAACGTCGGCAGCGTAGAGACAATCCTCCTCAAGCTCGAAGAGCGCGACCCGCGCGACATCGAGGATGAAACCTTAGCCGATCAGAAACAGCCCACGGACGATTCTGGCCCGCGAACCTATTCCTATTTCACATTTACCGTACCCAGTAGATACAGGCTTCGCGAGGACTGCAAGCTCACTCCAGCCAGCCAACTGATCGGCGGGGCGGGCGAGTTAGTTATCAGCGATCTGGGCCGGGGCGAATTGCTGCAAGACGGCCAAGTGGTCTTCCGCAAGAGTCTCGGCGGCAGCAGTATGGCCGCGGTCATGGACACCGTGCAGGAGGCCGTAGAGAACATCCGCAAGATTACCGAGGACTTCAAGGACGTCTCCGGCAAAGCTCGCGAGACGGTCAGCCTGACCAAGCCGCAGTTGGAGAAGATTATCAGCAACGTCCGGGCCGCCTCGGTGGAGATGAAAGAGGGCATGCGTGAGATCCGCTGGAACCCTTGGCGGCTGCTGCACAATCCTACCGACCGCGAACTGCGAACGCAGAATCTGCTGACTGCCGCTCGAGCCTTTAGTAGCGGAGCTTCCGATGTGGACACAGCCGTTGGCAAGCTCGAGGGTCTTTTG
Organism: Actinomycetota bacterium; assembly: GCA_011682385.1. Taxonomy (GTDB): domain Bacteria; phylum Planctomycetota; class Phycisphaerae; order JAACET01; family JAACET01; genus JAACET01. The sequence goes on from JAACET010000090.1 coordinate 7,315, forward strand.
TCTGTTCGCGGCGACGGCTCAGCCATGGACGATCCTGATGTTCAGCAGATGGTTGAGGAGCTCCGGGCCACCATGGTCAAGTTCAGCGAAGCCGCCGACACCTTCTTCAAGCGCCTGGGCAAAGGGAAGTAAGAGGGCTTGAGGCCTGAGGCTTGAGGGGTGAGGTAGAAGACGCGTCTTTAAAATGCCCCCGACCTACGTGTCGGGGGTTTTCTTTACTTGTCGCAGGGATTGGCTTCCAACCTAAGTAGTCGCCGTTTCAGTTCCAGCCCTCCCAGCCCGCTGTATCCGCCCAGCGAGCCACCGCTTGATAGCACTCGATGACAGGGGATGATAATCGGTAAAGGGTTATTAGCTAGAATGCTTCCTACAGCCCTTGCTGCTTTTGCTGAGCCCGCCCGTTTAGCCAATTCACCATAGGTTATGGTTTCACCGTTGCGTACTTTAGCCAGTTCGCGCAGGACTTTTTGTGCAAATGGACTCTGGCAGCTCAGATCAAGTTTTCCGTTGAAGCGTACTCGCTTACCAGCGAGATAGTCAGTCAATTGCTTAGCCGTGGCCTTTAGCAGCTTCACAATCCGCGCCGGCGCCTTGGAAACGGGCAACGATTTGAGATCGGCAGACTGCTTCTCCCCCGGCCAACACACCCTGCGCAACCCCGCGGACGATGCGACAATCTCAAATCCCCCCATCGAAGTAGCCGCAGATATCCTGAAGAGCTTTGGCATAGACATTTACTCAAACTTCTTCTTTGCAAATCTCGAATCATTATGTCCGGCTGCCGGGTCTAGAGCAAAGCAAAAAGCAGCGGATTATGTTCGTTCTTCTTTGCACTCCTATATTCTCCCTTCGTGATCTTCGTGTCCTTCGTGGTGAGTTCTTTCTGTTTCTGCTTTGTGCCTCTGTGCCTTTGCCCCTTTGTGCCTTCTTATACTTGACTTAACCCCTGTGAATCCGTAATTATAGTCCATAATTATGCACCTTTTCAGGAACATATCCCTCTTCTTGGCTGTGAGTGTACTCGTCCTATCCTGGACGGCCTCGGCTGGCGCTGCCCCGGAACGCACCGACCTGGCCCTCAGTGGCGAGCGACTCACCATGTGGGCTGAGCCCGACGGCACCAGACTGCTGATCTACAAGGGCAATTTCACCGCCAAATCCAGCACCCACACATTGACCAGCCGTCAGGCTGTAATCTGGCTCACGCAGACCCGCCTGGACGGCCAAGTCCACAGTCAGCTACGGCTCTACCTCGACGGT
>JAACET010000091.1 GCA_011682385.1 Actinomycetota bacterium
TTTCAGTTCCCGGCCAAGCCCGCATTCCCGAGTTGAATCTGGCTGTTAGCGCTCGGATATTGTCGGAGAGCGTCAATCTATCCAGCCGAATCCGCCCGACTGACCGCACCTCTGAGCTTATTGATTACGACGCTGTTCACGGCCGACTTGTCCTGCGACCTCCTGAGCCTGCGGAGACTTTCGAGCCGTTAGGCGGTAGGTCGTGCACAATGGCCGAGTTTTTCCTGAGCTGCAAAATCCCCAGGTTGATGCATCCCCTGACGTGTGTTCTGGCTGACGAGCAGGGGCCGTTGTGGGTCATCGGTCAGCGTCTGGCCCAGCGAGCCCGGATAACGGACCGGTCTAAAAGTGCCCTTGAGCTATCCTGCTGTTAGCGGGCCGGAGCTATCCCCCCGCCTTATCTTGGAGTATAATCTGTATCAGCTCATTGGGGGCCCTGTGATAGCCCTGCGGAATTGTCATGGCCAAACCATCCAAGCGAACCATTCGTCTGATCAAAGCTCCGTGGCTGAGCCTGCGTGGTCAGCTTCGTCGTCGAAAAACCAGCCTGAAGCTGGGCAAACGTCGACGTCGCAGCGGAATCCTCTTGCTCGTTATTCTGTCGGGGTTGATAGGGTTATATTTTTATCTTACCAATCCCGCCAATCTGCGGACCTCGGCCCAGCACTACCTCGAGCGTATGGTCAACGGCCGAGTTGAAGTAGGCCGGGCCTCTTTTGGTTTTGCCCGGGGAATCAAATTGGCCGATATCCGTATTTTGACGCGCAGCGGCACGGAATCTGCCGAAGTGGTTTTCACCGCGGGCAATATCAACTTAAAAATCAATTGGATGACTCTACTGACAGGGCGGTTTGCCGCTACCCAGATCAGTGCTTTTCGTCCCCAGGTATTTCTGGTTGAGGATAGCACCGGCCATTGGAACTATGAGGGGCTCTTTGTTACCAAAGACTTCGAGATGACGCGGCCTCTGCCCAAGATAATCCTGCGTGAAGGGCAGATTCACTATGCCGAGCAGATCAACGGTAAAGAGATCCCCGGAGGCGCGTTCGATTTCACGGCCGATTTTGACCCTAGTGCATCCCAAGGTAGATATTTCGGCCAGATTGAAACCACTCAGTCCGGCCGACCTGTGGCTTTGGTCAGAGGCCATTTCGATACCATTTCCGGCACCTTCAGCAAGATCACCGCCCAGATAAATCTGACTGGGGCTATTCGCCGGAGTTTGCCGCGCCGGGCCCGTGCCTGGATGAACAAATATAATATTTCCGGCCAACTCACGGTCAGTGGCGAATACGCGCCGAAGGCCGAGACGCGGATTGTCGCTAACTTAGAAGGGGTTGCCTGCCGTTTACCGCTGTCCGAGACTACCTCAATAGAAGTAAGCGACGTTTACGGCCAACTGCAGTTCACCGATCAGGGAGTGACTCTGGGGTCTGTCGAGTCCGCTCAGCCCCAACCGTTGCGGCTCAAGGCCCTGGGTGCCGATTGGGGTTTATCCGGGCAGGTGTTTGGGTATCAATCCCAGCCGGACTTTGACCTGCAGATCGATTGTCGCGAATTGGTTTTGCCCCGTGATCCGGATTTGACAAACGCTCTGCCCAAGGTCTATAGGAACACTCTGCGGGACTGGAATCCGACCGGCAAAATTTCGCTACAGGTCAACATCGCCAGGTCCGCCGGAGACGACCCTCCGATTCGAACCCTGGGTTACATCCGCTGCCTCGACGTGAACGGTTCCTTCCGGTATTTCCCATATAGCCTCGAAAATATTAATGGCCTAATCCAGATCAGTCCGCAGCGAACTAAACTTGAGTATATGACAGCCATCCACCGCAGCCGATCCGATCCGTCGAAAGTCGTCAATCTAGCTGCTGAGGGCGAGATCGTCGGCCCTTCCGGCACAGCCGAGGCCAATATTACCATCACGGCTGAGAATCTGATTCTTGACGACGAGTTGAGACAGGTGCTTCGTCCCAAGAAACAAGCTCAATGGGACCTATTCAATCCGACCGGCACAGCCAGTGCTACCTTCCAACTGAACTTTAAAGCCGACCGGACCCCAAAGTGGCAAACGCGCATTGAAGGCTTACTGAATGGTGTGGACGTTACCTTCAAGGACTTCCCCTATGCACTCAGCCAGCTCCACGGACGGATATATATCGGGCTAAACCACATCGAGATCGGCTCACCCGGTGCCCAGCCTGCGGAAGATTCAGCGTTTGTCAGCGGCTTGGCCGGAAAAGCACCGGTAAGATTTCGTTGTCTGATTAATAATCCGCAGCAGGATGATCAGTCAGTGAGACTGGAGTTCGCCGCCGATGGCCTAATGCTTGATGAACAATTGGCTCAGGCTCTGCCGCCGCGGGCCCGTCGGCTCTTCGACGTCTTCAGTCCGTCTGGCCCGGCCAACGTATCGGGAGTCATCTCAACTTCCAAAGGTAGCAGTGATAGCCCCGACTTCCTCATCATTGATCTACAGCCCATGGATATCACCTCTCGTCACCAAGCATTTCCCTATCCCCTGGAACATGGTCGTGGCCATATACGCCTGTCTCCGGGCCGATTTGAACTGTTGGATTTTTCTGCCCAGCACGCCCAGGCCTCTTTTACGGGCAGAGGCTTGGCCACCAGCGATGATGGCGTGCACTATCAAGCCGACATAAGCATCACCGGCCGGGATATACCCCTCGACGAGGCTGTTTATAACAGTCTCCAGCCTCAGCAACAACAGATATGGGATGCCTTACAGCCCGAGGGCAAATGTGATGTGAATATAGCAATCACCGATGACGCTGAAGGGTTGCTGACCTACAAAGCTCAGGTTATCCCTCGCGGCGTTACGATCAACTATAAGCATCTGCCCTATACGCTTAGAAACTTGACCGGCCAATTGATCGTCCAGCCCGGGCTCATCGATGTGAACATGCACGATGCTCAGCGGAATACCAGCATCTCCGGACAGCTTGAACAACAGGGCGAAAAGCAATTCGCCAAGTTTACTGTCTCTGCAAAAGACGTGGCTCTCGACGAGCAGTTCAAAGAAGTATTACCAGCCAACGCCAGAGCTATTTGGGAGACAGTCTCGCCGGCCGGGCGGATCGACGTCCGGATCGATTCTCTCAGCTATCTGTCTGGGGCTTCGGGAGCGGCTCAGTGGGCTGGAAAAGGAAGTGTGGCCTTGAAGGGCCTGACCCTGAGCAAGCCGGTATCCTGCCAAAATCTCTCCGGAAGCATTAGTGGCTCGCTGCAGTCCGGCCAAGATGGCCCTCAGTTGGACTTTCAAGGACAGTTGGCATTGCCCCAGCTATCTCTGGGCCCGTTGCGGCTAAAGAACCTTAGTGGATTGTTCAGTAAGAGTTCCATGGCCGAGAAGTGGAGTCTGACCGACATCCGGGCCGATCTAGCCGGTGGCAGGTTGCTCGGTGGCATCGAAACTACCAAGGCCGCCTCTGGTGAATTCTCAGCTACACTGCAAGCCGAGGATGTGCAATTGGCTCAGCTCATAACCGACTTCGAGTCAGCCAATCCAAACCGTTCCCCCGCCGACAGTGATACCGCCGGGAGCATCCAGGGCCGACTGAGGGCTTCGATCAAGCTGGAGGGGAAATTCAGTGATTCATCCAGTACCTCCGGTCGAGGCCGGATCTATATTGATCGAGCCCAGCTCTATCGACTTCCGCTGATGATGCGCATATTACAGACCTTGAGCCTGCAGTCCGTTGACCCTAATGCTTTCAACACAGCTACGGTCGATTTTTATCTTAGGGATAACAATATTATCTTTACCGAGATTATTATGGAAGGTCCTTCCCTGCGGATGGTCGGCACGGGTCTGTACGATAAGCCCAAAGATTCTCTTAACGTAGTCATGGTCCGTGAACCGCCCCAGGGCGTATTGTCCAACTTGCCCCCGCTGCCGGAGTCCGTCATCGCCGAGATCAGCGGTTCTTTGGCTGATCCAAAGGTCCGGGCCAGGCCGTTCAGGTCTATCTCCGAGGAGTTGAAAAAGCTCTTCCGCAAACGCAAGCCGCACAAATAGTGGTTTTTCCCCTGTCAATCGCAGTATCGAGCCGATATTATTTGTTTGCCTTGTGATTCTCTGGAGTCTGGAGTATGAATTATGCGCAGCAGCAATGCCTGGCTGGTAAGGAAAAACTCACAGAGCGTGATCCTCGTTGGCTTGATATTCTCGGCTGCCGTATTTTTTTCGGGCTGTCAATGCAAGAAGTATTCGGTTCAGCCGGATGGTGGCTCTGTCCAATACTCCCAACCCAAAGCCGGCACTCCAGAATCCTCCTCGGTAGTGCAATACCGGGACAGCTTAGCCCAGCCTATGGTTCGCTTGACCTCTTTTGAATTGGCCCGGGCCGACGGTGAATATTCTTCTTACGGTCAATCCGCCACAGCGTTCCAGTTCACGCCGCAGGGCCAAACCAAATGGGAGACCCTCAAACTTGACCTGTTTGAATTGCCGCAGGTCACTTGGGACAACACCAAGGCCGTGGTTAGTAAGCCCGAGAACCTACTGCTGCTCGGCGTGGCTGGTGGCTTTTCGATCTGGGGCGAGTTCGACTTCGATGAGCGTGTCGATAGCCAACTTCGCGGCCGTAAGATAATCAACAAAGATTGGACCATTGCCGCCGGCACATCCGGCAATCCCGCCACTCATTTTGCCTTGGCCGCGGGCATCTATGCTTATGGTTTACTCAATGACAATAACACCGCCTATGATTTCGGCAAAACGCTCACCCATGCTCTGGTGCTCAGCGGCTTGGCCACCGTGAGCTTGAAGGTAGTCGCCTGGAACCACGTGCCCAATGGCGAGATGTTCGGCTGGCCCAGCGGTCACACCTCCTCGACCATGACCGTAGCCTCCGTGGTCCATGAGTATTATGGCCTCTTGCCGGCTGCTCCGTTGTATGCTCTTACTGGTATGTATGAGCGGATGATTACCGGCGAGCACTGGGCCTCGGATGTAATTTTCGGGGCAGCTATGGGCTATGTGATTGGCCACACTGTTGCCGGCCGACACCGCATGCAGGTCTTTGGCATGGACATTGTGCCCTACAACAACCCGGAGTTGGGCTCCAGCGGCATCGCTCTGATCAAATCATGGTGAAACAAAGATCAAAAATATGAAGAATGACCATCTAAAAATCAAAATGTGAAATAGGTAACCGTCCCTTTTTTTTAGGGATTTATTCCCCATGGAAGACGAAGAAAACAAAGAAAAACGCCAATGCGTCAGTTGCGGCCGGTGGGTCGAAGAAGATGAGATTATCGGTGAGGTCTGCGTAGATTGCCATGCAACTTTTATGGAAGATGCAGATGCAGGGTAAAGTTGTCCGGTATCCACCATACGCCTACTGAACTGTGCATATTCTAACGGGCCCACGACCTAACTAATGCTGATGACGGATCTCTAAAGGGTAAACTGTTTGAGGACCATCGAGGCAGTGAGTTAGCTTGGGCTTAGTAACCAGTTTTGATAACGAGGAAAAGGTATGCCTCAGTTTCAAATTGAGGGTTACGGAAGAAATTCAGGACGAAGACGGAAACGCACGTACAGAGCACGGACAGAGCAAGAGGCTATTCTCAAGGCTAGTGAAGATGGCACTATAGTAGAAACAACAAAGCAACTTCCTGAGGAACCTGCCAGTGATCGGCAGATTGCTTATGCCAGAGGCGTAGGTCTCACTTTCCCCCCCGATATAACTATGCATGAAATGAGTGATCTGCTAACTAGGTATGAGCATGAGCGTGATTATGGAGAAAAGGATGAGGTGGCTCCCATTAGATTACGGCAATGGGTGGCGGATTTGGGCATAAGCACAACCAAATATGTTGGAAAGATAGCTCTGTTTAGTCAGGTAATGGCAAATCTCAATGAACCGGGAAAAGAAGAGCAGCTTGCTCTATGGTTCACTTACCTTGTTGTGCGTGAATGCCAAAGAGCTTCCTGGTATCATCCTGTAGACAGCGGAGTAGATCATGATATCGTTCACAGTATTGCCGAAGAGCTTGCCGAAAACAATCAAGCCATGCGTTCCGTCAAACGATACGAGGGATGGCAGTTGATCAATTTTGGCCAGAAGGCAGACAGCAATCGCTGGCTGCACGGAGGAGGTAGCAAAAGGACTATTGCCTATAATACAACAAGACGACTAATTAAAGAGAGGCTAGGTATACAAGCGAAACGCGGAAGAGCTAACAGACCAGGAGCCAGATTTGGCGACTTTCAAGTCCATGAGCACAGAAAAGGTAACAAGGTTGCTGGTCATAATGCCATCGTGGCCATAATCGTCCTCATCGTTCTTCTGGTGATTGTACTCAGATCATGCTAAACTACGTCAGCAAGATCATGAGACTAGGAGTCCAGTTTGAGGCATCCTGACATACAAGTCATCTCGACAGAGATAAATGGCAAAAGCGTGGGCGTTTGATCGGTTTTTACTTGATTGCAGGGTGGCAAATAATAGAATTACCCTGCCGACCGAATGGTTCCGGATTTCTTGGGCCGTCTTATTGGGGGTAGTATCATGCCGCCAGAAGAAACTTGTGCAAATTGCCAACGTTTTATTGGTGTGCTTGAGGAAGCCTTCGTTTGGAAAGACAACATCGTCTGTCGTGAATGTTATTATAGGCTCTCGGCCCTCGAGCAGAATACACCAACCGCAGTCGCACCTTCGCAAACCTCATCAGCAGTTTATGTCCAACAGGCTGGGAAAACGACTAGCGGCTTGGGTGTGGCAGCACTAGTCTTAGGGATTCTGGCCTGCTTAACCTGTTGGATACCTTTGGTTGGCACACTGAGCATGCCTTTAAGTGGCCTAGGCCTTTTGTTTGGCATAATAGGTGTCGTCGCATCAGTAATAGGAAGGAAATCGGCTCTAGGTTTTCCTATGGCCGGGGTAGTAGTTTCCCTCATTGCGTTGGTCCTTGCTGTGGGCAGTACCGGGTTATTCGTGGCTGCCCTACACTTACCATCCGAACATACAGACACAAATGCAACAGAGGAAACTGCAGATGTCCTGGAACAGGAAAGCGTAGTTACGGAACAGCCAGAAGAGGCCTACTTAACGCAGTCGAGTGGCACGGAAGAAATAGAAGGGGAACCTTACGACAAGGCAGAGGCTGTCGAGACAAATGTTACGGTTTTTCCGACAAACCTTGACCCGTATAAACAGATTCTTCGTGATCAACTTGTTTTGACGGTCCGGGGCCTCTGGACGTATTGTATAACTATTGAAACGGCCGGCCTTCAGGTATCGCTGAAAAAAAATATTGACCCGAAAACGCTAAAGAGTATCGCCGAAAACAGGCCGCGTTTTGCCGAGGAGGCTACTGCAGAGTTTGATAGATGGATTACTAACAATATGGCCAAAGATAACGGTGGACAATTAGTCGAATCCGAGCTCATTAGGAGAAACGCCCAGGCCGTTAGAGAACTCATCTATGCAGTTTCCTATACTCGCCGCGATGATACTCCTGCATATTATATCCCAACCTCCGGGTTCATCTCAGGTCAGATGGTCAGAATCGGGACCAAGAACAATGAAGCAATTCTCATGATCGGACAATTGGCCACCAGTACGGTGTATAACACCCTACGGTCAACGGAGAAAAAACGTGCAGGAACAATACTCAAGGAAGGTGTATTTGACTGTTTACGAGCTGTTTACGTATGTGGTCAAGAAATAGGCGTGAAACATATTACAGTCGTATATGGATATCTATCAAAGGATTTCTCTGAGAAGTATGCATCCACTGATGCGGAGGCACTAGGTTTTGTTACTTCACTCGATGATTGCGAGAAATTCTTACACCAAGACTTATCCCAAGAGGAATTTTTGAGACGGTCGGAGATATTTCTTTTTGATAAACAGGCAAACATGAAGCGGATCGAGTTGACTTTGGAGTAGAGTCTATGCCGATGTTTTGTCATAAAGAATAGGCGCAGTTGCCTATTTTATTATTCTCCATCAGTACAGCGGATTGATTACCAACCCCGTGGGGATCTTGGGATAGAAGAAGGTGCTTTTTTGCGGCATCAGTTCGCCGGCCTCCACTACGGCCAAGAGTTGAGCCATAGTTGTCGGCTGCAGCAGAAAGGCACATTGATGCCCGCCTTCAGCGGATTTGCACAAGCGGACGGCTTCATCAGCATGCACATAACTGATCTGCGGCTGACAGCCGGGCGATATTTCCTTGCCGAGTTTTTCTTCTAACAGATATCTGTGCAGAATCCCCACCGGCAGTTTTCGCCAGGCTTCAGCCCTATCGGGTGCATAGGTAGCTAGAAGATCCTCAGATGTTGGCACAAGCACAAACAGCTTATCTTGCCGCCCATCATACAGACCCATCGCCTGGCTGTGCTTGCCCGCGATAGCTGCATCAAAGTCGGCTGCCTTGTCCGCACCCAGGTTGGTTTTAATCCAATCAAGTTGCTCAGCCGTGCTCGAACGCAGCCGGTTGACAGAATCATCCGGCAGACCCTTCAATACCCTATGCGTGGGCAGGATAACCAGCCCGGCATCGGCCGCGGACACCAGAACCATGTTTATGAAGTTCGCTGGGTGCTCATCGTCTATCGATTGTCCCGATTCTTCCAGGTATTTTCGGTAGTTCAAGCTTGTGCCGTATCGATGATGACCGTCAGCGATATAGACCTTTTTATCGGCCATCAATTCGCCGACCCGCGCCAGCTTGGCCGCATCTTGAACAGCCCACAACTCATTGCGAACGCCATCCAGCTCGGCTGCGCAGTCCGGCTCATTCCCCTGCGGACCCAGTGCGGCCAGCACCTCGTTGTTCTGGTCGGGATATAGACAGAACACCGGCGAAAGATTGCAGCGCGTAGCCTTAGTCAGAGCCAGACGATCCTCTTTAGGTCCTGAGAAGGTCTGCTCGTGGGGCATGATCGAGCCTGAGCCAAGCTCCTCCAATTTCACTCTGGCGAAGAACGCGCAGCGGGTGTGTGTGATTTGGCCGACCTTGAAGGTCTGTTGGTAGTAATACAGAGCCGGTTCGCTGTCCTGCACGAGCACCTTCTGCTGGGTCCACTGTTTGAGCAGTTCTGCTGAGCGGGCGTAGGCTTGGGGCGGGCCCAGACTGGCTGGCGGGATGTGCGGCAGATCAATTCGCACGATATTATGTTCATCCCGAGCACTCAGTTCATCGCGCAGCCTCGCGCCGATGACATCGTATGGCGGGGCTACCACTGCGGAGATATCCCTATTGTTCTCTGTATTGTATCGTATGGCCCTGAAGGGTTGTATTTGAGTCATTTGTCTGATTTGCCTGAATCGACTGAAACCAATTCTTCCCGGCGAGCCTGTAGCATTTGCTTCTTGGCTTGCGGCATATCATCCTCACCCAGAAGTTCGTCAATTCCCTCGATGAAGAATTCCCGACAAAAACTGCTCCTGAAGTAGCGATCCTCAGCCGAGCGGTTCTCCAGGGTTTTTAGAAAGCTGGAGAATTCCTGAAAATATGAGCCGTAGATATGGAAAGAGTCCGCTATATGGATGTACTCACCCGGCCGAAGGTCCAACTGTTTGGCTATGTCGGCTTGCAGCTCGGTGAAGGCGTACATATTCATAAAGCCGGCCTTGTAGGCATCGTTGGACCGCATGTGGACAATCATGTTTAGTTGGTCGCCTTCTACGCGGAACCACAGCCGTTGCAGGCAGGGCGGGTCATATACCTCCGAGTCCTCCCATGCCTTCCAGGTGACGGCCTGAGCTCGGCGGGTGAAGCTAACCTGGCGGAGTTTTTCTACCAGTGTTGCTATTTGGTTGATGGTTTTGCCGTCCGGCCGGGTATATTCGAATAGCCGTTGATGATAGGTGTATTCCCACTTATTCAGAGCCGGGTCTACCCAATGATCGTGAACGCCGTAGAGCATTTCGGCCCGGTATTTCTCCAGATCGTTGAGTCCGCCGGGGAAGGCCCGATGTATTCTTGGCTCCGAAAATGGTTTTAGAACCTGGATCATAGCCACCACGTCTCTGGAGCTCGGCTCGCCTTGCTGGTCGTATTCGGTGCGGAACTCGCTGCCCGTCCGCCAGCATTCGCCTACCGCTTTTTCCCACGCCTGGGGCAGTTTTTCAGCAATAATATGGATCGATTTCATTTTTGCACCGGCACGTCGATAAATCTTGGGGCCGCAGGATAACCGATTGGACGTCGGTTTTCACGACAAAAGTTTTGACCGGGACAGCACACAGCCCATATATGTGGGTCGTGTCCGCACTCTGGGCCAGTCCCCTTGTTGACTAACCTTGGTCTTCTAGCATATACTTGGTCCAGTCCCGTCAGGAGCGGCAAATATGGTTGTAAATCCGAAGAGCAGTGTTTGTTTTATCTCGTCGTTCTTGCCGCAACAATGCGGCATCGCCAATTTTACCAACGACCTGATAAATGCCATCAGAGCTAAGGTGGATTATTTTTCACCTTTTGTGGTGGCTGTACGCGCTGCGGAGTCGGCCAAATATGGCGAACCGGTGAAGTTTGACATCCGCAGGGATATTGAGGATGACTATAGGTCTGCAGCGGATTACATTAATTTTAGCCCAGCCCGCGTCGTTAGTCTGCAGCACGAGTACGGGATTTTCGGCGGTGACCAGGGCGATTACTTGCTCCTGCTGCTACGGCGGTTGCGGCTGCCGGTAGTCACGACTTTACACACCGTTTTGGATACCCCCAGCGATACTCAACGTAAGGTCCTGTCGGAAATTGCCGATATCTCATATAGGGTGGTGGTCATGAGTCGGCAGGGCATTTCTATGCTTACGGACGTTTACTCGGTGCCCCAGGAAAAGATTGTTCTGCTGCCTCATGGTATCCCTGATCTGCCCCAGGTGAACCCAGATAACTATAAGCATAAGTTTGGCTTAGGTGGTCGCAAGATCATTCTTACCTTCGGACTGATAAGCCGAAACAAGGGTATAGAGGTGATGATAAAAGCCCTGCCTGATATCGTTTCAGAAGACCCCTCGGTGCTCTACGCCGTGGTGGGTGTTACCCATCCGAATGTCAAGCTTACCGACGGTGAGGAGTACCGACTCAGCCTGCAACGTTTGGTGGCGGAGCTGGGCTTGGCAGAGCACGTTATGTTCTACAACCATTTCGTCAAAGTGCCGGAGTTGTACCAATGGCTCTGTGCCGCAGACTTTTATGTAACGCCTTATCTGTATGCCCAACAGTTAACCAGTGGTACCTTAGCCTTCGCCTTGGGCAGTGGTAAAGCCATCATTTCCACCCCTTACTGGTATGCCGAAGAACTTTTAGCCGACGGGCGTGGCCGTCTGGTTCCTTTTGGGGACTCACAGGCCGTTGCTGAGAACATCCTTGAGTTGCTTAGGGACCCGCGTGAGTACCAGGTCATGCGTAAGCGGGCATATGCCTTTGGCAGAAAGATGACTTGGCCGCGTGTAGGGGCTCGTTATTGGAAGCTTTTTAATGAGCCCAAGCGTCCAGTCAAGACTGTCATCCCCACCGCAGCACTTGAGCAGGCCAGCTCGGTACTGGATCTACCGCCGCTCAAGTTGGATCATCTGATTCGGCTCACCGACGAGGTGGGTTTGATCCAACACGCCAGGTTCATCGTGCCGGACCGAGTTCACGGCTACTGCACCGACGATAATGCTCGAGCTCTTGAGGTTGTGGCCAAGTATTGCCGAAACAAGAGGGACAAGGAAGTTGAACGGCTACTTAATATTTATTTAGGATTTGTCTGCCATGCTCAGCGGTCTGACGGGACTTTTCAAAACTTCGTCAGCTTTGACCGTAAATTTGTCGAGCCCGACGTACCGGGTGATGCTTTGTCGCGAGCGATACTTGGGCTCGGGGCGGTTTTAGCTTATCCGCCGACACCAGCTTACCTGCCCTTTGTTAAAGATTGCTTTGACCGGGCAGCCAGTCATCTCCCGGTGAGAAGTTTACGGGGCCAGGCCTACTCGATTGCGGGATTGAGCTACTACCTTCAGCAGTTCTGCGTGGCCTCTGATGTGAAGAAGCTGTTGCGGATCAATGCCGACCTTCTGGTCTCGGCCTTCCGGGAGCGGTCTGTCGGCGATTGGCTTTGGTTCGAAGATCAGCTTACTTATGACAATGCGGCTCTGCCTAACGCTTTATTTCTGGCTGCAAAAATCTCTCCAGAGTCCTCCTATCTGGAAATCGCGATAAAGACCTGTGGATTTCTGCTGAGCCATACCTATGATGGCCGATGTTTCTCCTTCGTGGGGAACAAAGGCTGGCTCCCTCGCGGCGGATCCAAAGCTGATTTTGACCAGCAGCCTATTGAGGCAGCCGGTACCGTGCTTATGTTGCGAGCAGCCTATCAGGCTACGGGCCGAGCTGAGTATCTGAATCTTATGCGTAAAGCTTTTGACTGGTTCCTGGGCGATAATGGCTTGCAGAAGCCGGTGTACGATCTGGTCACTGGCGGATGTGCCGACGCTCTGATTAAAGACGGCGTCAACGTCAATCAGGGGGCTGAGAGCCTCTTGAGTTTTCTCAGAGCCCTGATCTGTGTGCAAAAGAGCTACACCAGTCAAAACAGTGAGAGCGGTTCTAAGTAGTGGAGACGATGTCGTATGTCTATCAAGCCTATAGTAATGATATCCAGTTGGCCGCCGCGACTCTGTGGGATTGGCACATTTGCCGAGGAGGCCGTGGAGTTTCTCCAGCGTGCCCAGCCTTCCCGGACCATCCACATTGTCAGTCATTCGGATGGCGAAGGAGCTAACGTTCATCCTGTCATTGATATGACTGATCCTCAGTGGTATCTGCCTGTTGTTGAGACTATACAACGAATTGACCCGGAAGTCGTCCATATCCAGCATGAATATGGCTTATACAATTATATCAATGAGCGGGGGGAATCCGACTTCAACCATGGGTTTTTGGCCATGCTGGATATGCTCAGTGACTATCCCACAATTGTTGAGCCTCACAGTATTCACGGGCGGATGAAGGACGCAGAGGAGGAATTCGTACATAAGCTCACTCAGAGTTGTTCCATTGTGCTGTTCAAATGTGCCTATCAAAAGTGGCGTCTGGAGTGGACTTTCCGCAACAGAAGTTGGGAGGTACCCCACAACATTATGGTTGTGCCTCATGGAGCTCGGCCGGATCGCAGATATAGGATCGACCAGGTGGACGATCTCAAACGCGATCTTGGACTTACTCAGTTCGTTGATAAGCACATAGTGGGGCTGGTTGGCTGGATTCAGAACAACAAGGCCTGGAATATTCTGACGGATATGTGGGAGGACATATATCATCAGATTCGCGAACAGACCGGTCAACAGTGGTTTTTATTTGCCGCTGGTGACATGCGAGACCCCAACCACAAGCAGGATTACGACAAGTATGTCGGCGAAGTAAAACTCCTGGAACAGGCGGGAATGGCTCATTACTTCCGGTTCATACCTCGTGGGGAGTTATATTACAGGGTAATGGCTATCTGCGATTTCATTGTGCTGCCGTCGCTGGATGAAACCCAATCTGGCACCCTGGCTCGAATCATTGCCCTTAATAAACCTTACGTGACCACAGCTCCTTTGGAGGGATTGACCTCTCAGACGGTCGAGAGTGAAGGCGGGCTGCTGTTTACCACCAAAGAGGGTCTCCGGCGTAAGGTTCTGCAATTAGCTGGCAGTGAAAGCCTGCGAATGCGGCTGGGCAATAATCTGAAGAAGTATCTGGAAAACACTGTCAGTTGGGAAGTTGTGACAGGACAGTACCTGCGGGCTTATCGTCTAGCGGTCAGTAGACGCAGAGCCAACCGGACTATTTACGTACGCCCCGAGTTCTGAGCAAGGCCCGATAGCACCGTTTGATTGCCGGCTTTGCTGTATATCTGTGAGTGACATTTTTTCTGGTGCGATGCTAACGCTTTGTTTACAGTGCCGGCGTCCGGGAGATGGCCTGTCGTCTAAGTCTCAACACGGCCTTTGTGCCCGCCGGTGAGAATCTAGCCCGAACGGCCCAGTTGACCATCAGCCATTCGGCTCTGCGGGAGTTAGTTAAGCGTGAAGGCTGACGGGCTGAGCAATCCATTCGTGGCCAACAGTAATAGCCAAGCAATATAATACCCAGCTACCGATGCTGGACGAGAATATTCTGGACTATTACCACTTGCTGGCGAATCTTTAGCCATTGGTCCATATCGCGATACACTCCTGATCCTCCATGAGAAAGCCAAGCCCGAGGACAGCCCACGCAGCCGTCCAAAGCCTGTTATTCCCATGGAAATCTTCCTGGGGTGCCGCACTTTTATTCCGCCGTTTACACCGAGCGCATGGTCCGGCCTATGAGCCTTTGAATCTCCTGGGATCGGCCATCGACTTTGCCGTTACGACCGTGCCTTCTGCGTCGCTGTCCGGTGGACGAAGGGAGCATATCATACTCGGCTGTAACCCACAGCCGCGACCGGAGCCGGCCAGAAATTTCGGAACCCCAGACTCCCAACAGGCCGTACATAAGACGCGGGTACGGCCCTGGCAGATCAACACCGAACCGGGAGCCAACTCGGTAAAGCCGCGGATAATTTTTGTCGGACGCAATTGGTCCGCTCGGCGGCCATCACTACGGCTCATTGATCTGCTCCGGAAGAGTTCGGCGGGTCTGGCGAGGAATAGACGGCTGGGACATGCTCTGCTAAGACAACGGCCACGATATCAATGGCTTCGTCGATCTGCTCTTTGGTGACAGTCATGGCAGGCATGAAACGCAGTACCGTCTCGTGGGTGCAATTGATCCGCAGGCCCTTCTCTAAACAGGCACTGACCAGATCGGCTCCGGGAATATCCAACTCGACACCAATCATAAGACCCCGGCCACGGACCTGACTGATAAAATCGTGCTTAGCTTTCAACTCGCCCAAACGAGTCATAGTGTATTTTCCCAACTCGTCAGCCTTGGCCAGAAGCCCTTCCTGATCGATCATCTCTATTGTTGCAATTGCCGCGGCTGTGGCCAACGGATTGCCTCCAAAAGTAGAAGCATGGGTGCCGGGCTTCATGGCTTGAGCGATTTGGGATCTTGCGCATATACCACCAATAGCCACACCACCACCCAGGGCCTTGGCCATGGTGATAATGTCGGGCTCGACAGGTGTGTGCTGATAGGCAAACCACTTTCCGGTTCGGCCCATGCCACTCTGTACCTCGTCCAGGATCAAGATGGCATTGTGTTGACGACAGAGTTCGCTGGCCTTGGATAGAAATTCGTCGCTGGCAATGTTTATGCCCCCTTCACCCTGGATGGGCTCAATGAGAACTCCGGCTACCTCGTCATCGAAGGCCTCTTCCAAGGCCTCCGGATCGTTGAAGGGGATATAACTGAATCCGGGCACCAGGGGCGAAAAGCCCTGGTGATACTTGGACTGAGCAGTAGCGGTAACGGCGCCAAATGTTCGGCCGTGGAAACTATCCAGAGTGGTAATGTAGCGGTACTTCTCTTGGGGCGTGGCCAGGCGGGCCAACTTCAGGGCGGCCTCCACAGCCTCGGCGCCGCTGTTGCAGAAGAAACATTTACCGCCAAAGGATCGCTCTGAAATCATCTGAGCCAATTGGCCCTGCGGGACAGTGTAAAAAGTATTGTCCATGTGGATCAGTTCAGAGGCCTGTCGGCAAATAGCCTGTACAACCGGCGCAGGACAATGCCCAAGACCACTGACCGCCCAGCCGGGAAACATGTCCAAATAACGCTTGCCGTCAGCGTCCCATACATAACTGCCTTCACCACGAACCAGCAGAATGGGCAGGCGGCCATAATTACCGATTACGTACTTGTCATATTGGTCAATAACTTTCTTAGTACTCACTTTTGTCTCTTGGGACACATGTTGCTCCTAACGGCGTCAGGGATATCGCTCACTTGAGGATTTCAGTTCCTACACCTTTATCCGTGTATATCTCCAGCAGCAAAGAATGACTGATCCGGCCGTCAATGATGTGGGCTTTGCCGACGCCGGCGTCAAGGGCCTGGAGGCAGGCCTGCACTTTGGGTTTCATTCCGGAACTGATGACGCCTTGGTCTATCAGATCGCGCAATTGCTGCTCGGTAAGTGTGACGGCCAACGAATCGGGGTCGTCCGCGTCGGTCCGGACACCATGCGTATCGGAGACCATAACCAGCTTCTCTGCGGCCAAAGCGCCAGCTACTTTGCCGGCCGCCAAGTCGGCGTTGACGTTTAGTTTTCCGCCAGCCCGGTCGCGAGCGATGGGGGCTATAACGGGTACACTGCCAGCTTGGCACAAGGCGCGGAGTACCTGGCTCTGGACCTTGGTAACCCGGCCGACCAAACCTATATCAATCCGCTGGCTCTGCTCGGCACCCAGAAACATTCGTTCAGCCAACAATACACAACTGGCCAGCGAGTGCATACCTATGGCCTGGCCGCCCAATTGGCTGATGGTATCTACAATCCCGGAATTGATCTGGTTGACCAGAACGTGCTCGGCAATTCCCAGGGCCCGCTCGTCGGTATAGCGGTGTCCCTGAACAAAATGGACCTCCAGGCCGGCCTCGGCCATGGCTGCGGAGATGGCTTTGCCGCCGCCGTGGACAATGATCGGCTGCATACCCACTGTGGCCATAAAGACAACATCCGAGAGCAG
>JAACET010000092.1 GCA_011682385.1 Actinomycetota bacterium
GCCAGACGCCGGGGCTGTTTGCTCCCCGCCCGGCTGCGGTATTGCAACTCCTCAGCAATCTTCCAGACGTGCTCGCGAGTCTTGGCTGCGAACCGCCGCGTGGAATGATTGTTCAGAATCAAGGAGACTGTAGCCGGGCAAACGCCCGCCTTCGCTGCAACTTTGTCAAGTGTCGCCTTCAACATCCATCCCTCTGCAATATCATCATCATTGCCTGCGCAAAGGCAAAACATCTTTGCGCCATAAAAGGACAAACATCATTATGCCATACATGCCATTTACGATCAAGAAAAATCTCAAATTAAACTGGCCGAACGCATTTCGCCCCACCGTCCGTACCCTCTCGGTTGCAACGATAAGCCCAAGCACAGCCGTACCAAGTGTTGCATACGAGGTCCGCACGCACACCTTGGCATTGATATAACCACTTAGCCATACACGAGTTATTGTGGTGCGACGAGGCGGCAACTCAATTCGGACATCCGTCAGCCGGATTTGCGGCTTGGATTATTGAAGAGAGCCCACGTCGATATCGGGAGCTCGATAACCGTTAGCGCAAATATTTGCGCAAAATTATGGCCAAATAGACGAGAATGTTGTTGACTTCGGCACGCCAGATGGATATTGTATCCTGCGTAACGTACATAACTACGAGGACATCGCATGATTCCCAGAGAACTGTGGCAAAACATTATGCACTATGGCGACTTCGACCGGATGCCCATAATACATTGGATGGGCTGGGAGGAAACGCGGGCAAGATGGCTGGATGAAGGCATGCCCTGCGACGTTGAAGAGCATGAGTATTTCGATGCTATTCCACCCTGGTTCAACGTGAGCGTAGAGCTTGAACTGCTGCCGCCGTTTGACGAGGAAACCTTCGACGAAACGGAGGAGTATCGCGTTTTTCGTGATAGCGGGGGCGTTGTCCGGCAGGAATGGAAGAAGAAGAGCTGTATTCCGCACTATATCGACTTTACGTTAAAAGAGGCCAGGGACTGGGATGAGTATAAGAAGCGCCTCCAACCCGACCCGAAACGCATACCTGAGAACCTCGACGAGCAACTCGCCAGAGCCGAAGCCTCGGGTGCACCCATATCGGTCTGGACGGGATCGCTAATGGGATGGATCCGAAACTGGATGGGTGTTGTGAATATGTCGTACCTGCTATACGACGCTAGGGATGTATATACGGACATGGTGAACACAGTGGCCGAGCTTGGATGCTGGGCGATCGATCAGATTGTGCCCAGGATGAAGAGCCCGCCCGACATGGGACACTGCTGGGAAGACATTTGCGGCAAGAACGGCCCGCTGGTCAGCCCGGACATCTTTGACGAGTGCGTCGCGCCGGGATATCGCAAGATTCGCGAGAAGCTGGAACATTACGGAATAAAGCTGCTGAGCATCGACAGCGATGGAGATATTTCCCGGCTTGTGAAACATTGGCTGGATGCAGGAGTCAACGTCCAGTTCCCGATTGAAATCGGTACGTGGAACGCCGATCCGATGGAATTCCGCAAGAAGTATGGCCAGGAGCTGCGGATCATCGGCGGGCTGAATAAGCTGGCTCTCGAGAAAGGGCCTGCGGAAATCGACGCTGAAATAGAACGCCGGATTCCACTTATGAAGGACGGCGGCTTTGTGGTCATGCCGGACCATCTGATAACGCCGGGCACATCGCTGACGAACTACAAGTATTATCTCGATAGGATCAGGACATTAAAGTTATAATTCCCTTGTAGCGTTTTCCAAGATCAAGCACAATCATCAAGTATTCACTTCAGCCACTCTTGAATCACAATGGTGAAAGGACGGAATACACAATGGCAATCGACGTCTCGAATGGCGAGATCGTAATTGACGGTCAGAGCCATCTGCTTTTTAGCGGTGAGGTGCATTACTGGCGCCTTGAGAAACGGTACTGGCGACCAATCCTGCAACGGCTGAAGGACACCGGGATGAAATGGGTGGGTCTTTATGTTCCGTGGCGAGTGCACGACCAGGGCGTACATGATTATGACTTTGTCGGCCGAAGCGACGAACAGTTGAACCTGCAAGGTTTTCTCGAGTTGATCCACCAGATGGAACTGTTGGCGTTCTTTCGGCCAGGGCCCTTGATCGTGTCTGAGATGCGGCACGGCGGATATCCGGATTGGCTCGCATTGTCGGGGCCGGAATACATGGTTTGGACGGCAAGGGGGGAAGTACCGCCAGGCTTTGGTGGGGATGGCCGTTGCCCAAGCTACCTTCATCCAAAATACCTGGAGCATTGCAGGAGGTATCTCACCGAAGTCAACAAGATCGCTTACCCGTTTCTTCACCAGAATGGCGGCCCTATCAAGTTAATCCAACTTGACAATGAGGTCTCTCTGGTTTGTCGGGACGCGATGTTCGAGTCAGATTACAATCCGCATGTCATTGGGCCAGGCGGAGAATATCATCGTTGGCTCGAGAACAAGTACCGCTCGGTGAAGAATATTCCTTACGGGCAGGACAAAAAGGCCATCGAAGAAATCGAACCGCCCCGGAACCTGTCGGAATTCTGCGAATCCACGATACGGTGGTATTTCGACTGGGCGGAGTTCAAGGAATTCATCCTTGCCGAGTACATCCGACGCATCAAACAGATTCACCTGGATTGCGGCGTGAAAGACATCTTATTCGGTACGAACCTCAATCCGCATCGACCCAATTCGATGCCGAACAACTGGAACGAGTATCGCAAGGCCTGCGATGGCGAGAATCCCGGCATTGTCGGCTATGACTTCTATCGCAATCCCTTTTTGTCACGTACCGGCTATGGCAGTCTTGCCCGCATCAGCAGAATGTTCAATAGCTACTTCTCACTCCCATGGAGCGCAGAGTTCATGTCGGGATTCTGGCGCGAGGATTACACCAAACATCCTTACCCCTATGCCGAACATCACGAGTTCATGGCCGACGCGGCGATTGCCCATGGCCTGCGAGGTATCTCGTGGTACATGTTCCATGATCGGGAGAGTTGGGGGGGATCGCCGGTCTCGGCCAAAGCGCAGACCCGATACGCCTACCGGGCCATTTGCGATATCATGGACTTTGTTAACGGGGCCGAAGCGTTCGGATCTCTCAAGGAAGAGAAGGAAGTCGCCGTTCTTTCGTACCGCCCGTATCACAGGCATACATACCTAGGTGACCCGATGCCCGCGGCGGACGACACGCTGACCTTGGGGAATCCGGAAATCGACAATATCCCCGCCGGCAGGTCCTCACGTGAGTTCGAAGGGATGTTCCCGCTTCTTGCGGACGCAGGTTATCACCCGGCAGCGGTGGATATGGATATCAACCCGGACGATCTAGGAACATATGGCGCAGTTTTCGCGACTACCCAGACATTCATGGACGCAGATACACAGAAACTCCTGGTCGAGTATGCCAGAGTCGGCGGCACGCTTTTCGTGGGTCCGGCTATACCGGTCAAGGATCTCGACTTGCAGCCCCTGTCAATACTTGGCGAGCTGGTTTCTTCCGAATTGGTCGGAAAGCTCGGTTCAGATACGCTGTTGGCCACAAGCCTGGGGCAGGTAGCTGTTGAAGGCGAATGGTACAACGTCTCCGGCGATCCACTGGTGACCGATTTGTCCGGGAGAATTCTTGCCACTGAAACAACGATTGGGAACGGACGGATCGTTACATTTGCGGGCTATCTTGCCCAGAGGGACGATCCCGGATCGTTGGCCGACAACAACACGCTGATACGCGGGCTGCTGGAGCGGTTTGGCATTCTCCCGTACGCAAAGGCAGATGCAAAGAAAGTGGAGGTCGTCGTTCTGTCCGACGGAAACGAGACCTATGTGTACCTGCTAAACCATGACACCGTCACCCGAACGGTAACGGTTTGTTTCAGAGACGACACCAGAGGCAAGCTAATGGATTTGCGAAGTGACGAAGTGATCGAGATTGTCGATGATAGCTTCGCTGCAGACGTGGACGTCAAGCGGGCAAGACTTTTTCGAAAGTGCGAATGATCGCCGTCGGGTAGCGTGTGATCCATGACAAAGGCACGCCTCTACGACGACGGACACATAGTAGAAATCGTCGAATGTGCAACATCCAGATACTTCTTGACCATCTGGCAAGTAAAACGGGGGAGTTTCGAGTGGTTGACCAGATGGATTGAACATCAGCCCGGTATCGGCCGGGCGTGACGCCGACTATTCTCGTGAAGCGCTTTCGAAAACCTTTTACATCTACCCATAACATGTAATATACCGAAGTTTTGTAGAATTGGAATGTACCATACGACTTTGACGGAGGTTAGCTGATGATCCCTGACGCGAATTGCTACGTCAGCCATGACGAACAAGCGGGACTTGTCAAGATCGGGAACGACAAAATAGAACGTGTTCTCCAATATGACCTGGAGAAGGAACGGTTCTTTACCCGCGAATTCAGGAATAAAGTTACCGGGCAGAACTGGTCCGTAAGCGAATCCCGAGAGTTTCGTCTATCGATCACAATCGGTGACAAAACAATCACTGTCCAGAACAACCCCGAAGGATCCAGCGGAGGGCTGAGATTCGCCGGACATGCCGTAGAGGAGTTGGCCGACGGCGGAAGGAGATTGAAAGTGTCCCTGCAGAGTACACTGGTGCCAATGCAGGTTCATGTTTATCAAGAGATACATCCCGGGTGCAACTGGCTGAGAAGATGGATCGGCACCGAAAACAATGGAACAGCCCCGCTGACCGTCACCCGATACGATCCTGAGATAATCGCGATTCCACCCGATCTGAAAGGGTACTACTTCAATTCATGGAGATGGGGATGTGGAAGTTTCGTGCGAAACGATCTGAGCCGGGCCGGTACCGGTGTTCATTCGTTCAACACGGTCGGCAGAGTGGTCAGACCTGCTACGGTTCCCACAGATTCCCCTCTGGTGATCAGCGATCAAGAGGAAAAGGATTTCCTGTGGTTCTTTCCGGAAATTCCGATCAAATCCGTTGTAATTCGCGAAGATCCCCATCCCCGACTTTATACCTCTAATCCGTGGGATGCGAATGTTCCGCCCGGAACGTCGGTCGAGTTCTCCGCCGCCGTGGTGACAGGGATCGGCACGGGCAAACATCAGGATGGATTCCACAGTTTCCGTTCGTACCTCGATACCTGGGTGGTCGGGGACAACATGGACAGCACAAAGGCCATGTTGGTCTATAACAGTTGGTATGGATGCGGTCGTTTCATCAACGAGAAAGACTGCCTTCAACAGATCGACGCATGTATAGAGCTTGGCCTGGACATGTTCGTCCTGGACGCCGGGTGGCATATGCACCTCGGCGACTGGGAGGTCGATAGATCGAACTTTCCCAACGGACTGAAGGTTGTGTCAGACTATTGTCACGCAAAGGGCTTGAAGTTCGGCATTTGGGTCGATGTCAGGGCAATGTGCAAATGCAGCCGGTTGTACGCAGACCATCCGGAATGGACGGTTAAACGGCCGGACGGGAGCCTTTACGAAGAGGACTTTTATGAACACAGGATGGTGGCAGTATGCCTGTCCAGCGATTACGGCCAATACATCAAACATAAATTCGTCCAAATGGCTGAGGAGTTGAAGCTCGACGGACTGAAAGTCGATAACGTGGGCCTCATGTCCGGCTATGACTTCTGGACACAGTGCCATGCTGCAGACCATAACCACATACCTGGCACATCTCACAGGGCCACCTGGGACAAGTGGGGCGAGATTCTGGACGCAATCAAGGCCGTCCGCCCGCAGATTATCATCGAAAGTATACCGTCGGGTCTGTCTCTCCTGGGCAAGCATCACACCACCTGGACAGCGGATTATCACTACAGGCCGGACTGGATGAAAGAGGCCTACTTTTACCGTGCGTTTAACTATCATATGGCATATACCCACCCGATCGCCACCATCCATCAAGGCTGGGCCAGCACCGAATGTGCCGATCTTCAAACCCTGGATTATTTGTGCGCGTCCACCATCGGCTCAAATGTCCAGTGTGGGGTGACGGGAAGAATAGAGTCAGCTACGCAGGTACAGAAAGCCGTGCTGAAAAAATGGATCGATTGGCACAAGGCAAACAAAAGATACCTTGCCGTCTACCAGCATCTCTTTGAGGACTGCCCGCCAATCCCCCTGGAAAAAGCCACCGATGACGACCTGGCCCTGGCAGTGGCAAATCGCTGGCAGCCATCCGATATCGACGGGTTCGCACACCTCCTAAGCGATGGAGGGTGGATATTCCTGTTCAACCCCACTGATGTCCGGAAGTCGGTTTCTTTCACGCTACGCCTCTCTGATTACGGTATCAACGAGTTCTCGGCAGTCACCCAGTTCGATGGTTTCGATTTCCGTCCGGACGACAACACTCTCACGCTGAATCGGACCTTGCCGGCCGGTAGCTACTCACAGAGCTGGGTTCAAACCGGATATCCCGTGCGTATAAAGAGAATACAGACCAAGATCACAGCAGTCGACTGGGGCGAAGAAAACAAGGAATTGACCATCCTTACTATCGGGCAGGACGGGCGATATGTCGTTGTTCTGACGACCAACGGACTGGGCTGTCCTAAGACGTGCGAAAACTGCACGGTAACTGACTACGAGCCGAGCACGGATACCCTCACGATCGCCTACCATCTTGTCGCCGGAATTGCCACGGGAAGTCTGAATCCGATTCGTATCCGCTGGAGTTGAAAGGAAATAGCTGTCAGCGGATCTGCCTAGAAATCGTGTTTTCCGCTGTTCACAGCGCAGCGTTTTTATTTAGGATTATGGGTTGAGTCCAGGCTTTTCTACCTCTTTCATCGACAATTACCGCACGCACGTAGGGCCAGTCCGGGACCGCAACAGAGAATGTGTTTATTGATTTACTTTCCTTTGCGCGGCGACGATCTCCTTGGCCCGGTCCACCAACGAAATATATCTTCACCGCCGCGGTGCAACGAAGTCGGATCTTTCCACGTGTTATTCTAAAGTCGTGGACCTTGGGTCCACACGATACGTAACAGCCTCCAGATCGCAGTGCTCTTAACAGGTTCTTCACATTCAGTGAGGGCATCTTGAACCAGGTCCAACACGCCATCGTATCCTCGCCTTCGTCGAAATGAGCATCGTCATTGCCCACCATCGGCAGAATCTGCCCGTGGTCAAGGCAGTAGGCCCATTCATTTTCACTGTTTGGCCTGCCGGTCATATCACATGTTGAATTGTAGATTTCCACGGCAGCCAGACCTTTCAGATGGCGGAAATCCTCCCCTGCCAGGCTGGACCAGTATGGGTGCGCTAGAATACTCTCCCCGCCTGCCTTTTTTACCTGGGAAATGCAGTGGCCCACGTCATTCAGGCTATCAAACTTAAAGCCATGATTAAGATTAAGCGCCACGATATGATACTGCGTTGTTGTTTTAGGGCATATCGCCTGAAACTCCGCACCGCTAATTACCAGCAGTTTCTTATCCGACAATCCGCGAACGTCATTTATCTGGACGTGGTCAGTTATGGCCAAAACGCCGTAACCACCTTCACGGTATTGCCTAACGCGCTCCGTCACGGAAAACTGTCCATCAGAAGTCGTTGTGTGGGTATGAAGATTGGCCTTGTACCATTTACCCGGCAATTCAAACGGATTTGAAAAAGAACGTATCATTTGGATCCTTCTTACGCACGGATGGAGTTTTCGAGACCGGCATCTATCCTAATTCTTTTAGCTTAACGGGGCGTTTTTCTTCAGCGGAAACCATCACCGCCTCCAGCACAAGTTGGGTCTTATAGGCGTCCTCAAAATCGGGGATAGGCACAATCGGCTTTTGGCCCGCCAGGACTCGCAATATGTCGTAGGCCATATTGGTAAAGGTGTGCTCGTAGCCAATCGGGTGTGCATCGGGCCACCATTGCTCGGCGTACGGATGACTGCCCGCATGTGTGCAGTTGATCGTAGTCCAGCCCCTGACGGCCGGTTCCACGGTAGCATCGTAGTACTCCAGTTCGTTCATGCGCTCAAAGTTAAAGCGAATCGCGCCCTTGGTGCCATTAATCTCAAAGCCGTTACGGTTCTGGTTTCCGGTAGCCTGCCGGGCAGCTTCAAAGCTCCCCACGGCACCGTTCGAGAACCTGACCAGAAACAACACAGTATCGTCTACGGTAACTTTTCCTTTGACCTTGGCCTTCTTCAGACCGGCTGCGATTCCACCGGTCGCCAAGCCAATCATCTTGTTTCGCTCCTTTATGAACGTCTCGGCAATTGCCCCCGAAACCTCTACGATCTCCTGGCCGGTCACGAAACGCGTCATGTCAACGATATGGGCGTTCAAATCGCCGTGGGCCCCCGAACCGGCCAATTTCTTGTCGAACCGCCAGGTCAGCGGGACACTCTCATCAGCCCAGTCCTGCAAATAGAACGCTCGGATGTGGCGAATCTTTCCCATTCGTCCGGCCTTGACAAACTTGTGTGCCAGGGCAACAGCCGGACAGCGGCGGTAGTTATACCAAACGAAGGTTTTGACGTTAGACTTTCTGGCTGTTGTTACCATCTCCCGGGCATCTTC
>JAACET010000181.1 GCA_011682385.1 Actinomycetota bacterium
ACTTCCGTGCCGTCCAGGCCCCGCCAGCGGAAGGTATCGTGCGGGAAACGATTGTATTGGTTCCAACTGATCTTGCTGGTTACAAAGCTGTCCACGCCGGCCAGCTTGAGCAACTGCGGCAGAGCAGCGGAGTATCCAAAAACATCCGGCAGCCAAAGCACCCGGCTGTCTATGTCAAACTTATCTTTGAAGTATTTCTTGCCGTAAAGCAACTGACGCACCAGCGACTCACCGCCAGCAATATTCGTGTCCGGCTCGCACCACATGGCCCCATCGGCGTCCCATCGGCCAGCGGCAATGTGCCGGCGAATCTTTTCAAAAAGATCGGGGGCATCCTGCTCAATCCACTTATAGAGCTGCGGGCTGGACTGATTGAAAACCCACTTATCGTACTGATCCAGAAGCCGACATTGCGTTGAGAAGGTCCGTACGCCCTTGTGGTGGGTATGTTTGATCTCCCACAGCCAGGCCAGATCGATATGGGCGTGACCGAGGGTAATGATGCTGGGGCAGTCAAGGTCGGATTGTATCTTGGCCAAAGATTCGTCAAAGGCCTTCTGTGCGGCCGACACTGAGACGTAGAACAAGCCCTGGTCAATCATAGGCTGCCCCGGTAAACAAGGCACCTCTGATATCTCACGCTTGTCCAAGGCGAACATGGCTGCCTCTACAGCCAAAACGAGCTTTTCCTTGGCCGGCGTAGAATCGTTGAGTTGCTCAACTATATCCAAAGCTACTCTGAGATCATGAAAGAGCTTTTCTGTGGGCGAATCAATCCAGGCCAGCGAAAATTCCGCCAGCTCGTGACGGCATTCGACTCGTGCGGCAAAGAAGACGGCACGGACGTCGTAACTCTGCCCCGGTCCGAAGCCGTAACGGATTGAATGATGTGCGGTATCGATTGCCCCAAACCGTTGGCCATCTATGAACACCAGTCCTTCCGGGCCGGCATATCCACCGGGGGGGCAAGGCGCAAAGCCCTGATACCTCGGCTCGTGCCGTAGCCTAAGCTCAATCGCTCCGTCTGGCCAAGAGTCCGGAACCACCAGATTCGTTCGAAAATAAGCCCACTGGTTCTCTCCGCCCCATCTATCTCCTACAGAAATACTCTTCCACCGGCCGTCATCCGGCGGGCAGTCATAGCGGGGCTCTGCGGGTTCCTGCAAATATATCTCGCCAGCCGAGACCGTTTGCCGGACGACTTTGCGCTCGATCAAGCTAAGAAAAGTCCTGAGCTTATCAATCCGGAACTTCTGCTGGGCATTCATGGTGTATATCTCCACAACAAATTTACTGTGCCCTAAAAAAACCTAAAAGTCCAGCTAAGGTAATTGATCGATAGGCATATTCCAAGCCTCAAAAACAGCCCGGATATTTTCCACGGGATTGGCTGAGCCCCATTCACACTGAGCGATAACACCGCCACGGCCATTATCCAACGCCCGCCGAACCCGGCCAACCGCCTTGTAAACATCATCAACAGAGCCAAAGGGAAGAATGCGCTGGCGGTCTATCTCGCCCCAGAAGGTGATCTGGCCTTTGAATTTGCGTCCGATCTGCTCAATATCCATACAAAAAAGTTGACTGTTGATCGCGTCGACGCCGATCTCTATCAGGTCTTCGTAGATTGAAAATATATTGCCGTCACTGTGCATAAACACCTTTTTGCCGGAAGAGCGTATTATCTCGCAGTAAGTCTTATATAAAGGCTTAAAGTACTGACGCCACATTTCCGGTGATATCAGCAGAGACGTCTGACTCCCCCAGTCGTCCATGAAGCTGATAGCGTCAACATTAGTCTTGCTCCAGCCTTCTAACTCTCTCAGAAAAAACTCATGGACCATTTCCAGGAGCTTGAGGAACTCAGTTGAACCATGGGCCATGTCCACAAACAGGTTTTCCGTTCCACGCAGGAACTGCATCCGCTCGAAAGGGCGAACACTTGTGCCGGCAAGCAAGAACTTGGGACTTTCAGAAGAGAGGTTCTGCTGCTGTGTATAATTAGCGATGTCCCAGTCAGCTTTGTCCAGCGTTTCCCATGGAGGTTTATATGCCTTCAAAGCAGAGAAATCGGATAAAGGCGGGTATTTGACTTCGCCGGCAAGACCATCCTGGCCGCATTCCCACACGCAACCCCAGTCGTCCACATAAGTACCAACCTTGGCTGGCTCACCTTTGGCGCGATCGCCCTTAGCTAATACGGAACCTGGGCCTATGAAATCGTCGGGGAAATCCGCCAGGAGCGACCGCAATTTCTCAGGGGCAAACATATTAACCCAAGCAAGACACCACAGATTACGAGGCGCCCTGTCAACCGTCTTGAACTCTAAAGTCGCTGTCACCCTTTCCCGGCAATTCATGTTATAAGGTTCCTTTTCAAGGTCTCGGCGTCTTGAAGAAACTGCATAGGCGAGTCGTCCTTTACATACTCCAGCATTAGAGCATGTTCACGGCCCGTCGTTTTTATAATGTCGATATATTCCCGCCATTGCTGAATACCATCCTGCAGGGGCCAACGCAGCAAGCTCTCTTGGTCGGAAGTCCAGTGAAAAACATGGACGTTACTCAGGTGCGGCAGGATCGTACACAGAGAACGTTTCTTTTCCTTGAAGTCTGCATTGAGCGGCGGTTGCCAGTAGGTAAACACGTTATCCCGGCCAA
>JAACET010000093.1 GCA_011682385.1 Actinomycetota bacterium
GAATCCAGATAAATCTCTATACCATCTACCGTTTGAATCACCTTGATAATCCTGTGCCGCTTGACATTTAATGTCTTTCGTAGTAGTGCTTTTAACAGCATACGCTATCCCTCAGGCTGTAGTTTGCGATAACCACTTATACCCGAATGGGTTAGCGTATGCTACTTCACTTTTTCATGTACAAATTCTTATGAGGAACCGTATTGAGAAACCCCCGGCACGTAGGCCGGGGGCATTAGGCACGGGGATGAAATTTGCGGTGCACTTCCTTCAAATGCGAAATGTCCACGTGGGTGTATATCTGGGTGGTGGTAACATCCACGTGGCCGAGCATCTCCTGGACGGACCTTAAGTCGGCTCCGCCGGCTAACAAATGGGTGGCAAAACTGTGACGTAAAGTATGCGGGGATAATGTGCCGGCTAAACCGGCTTTGCGGGCGTGTTTCTTGACTATCCGAAAAACATCTATCCGCGAAAGCGGCAGATTCTGGCGCGAAAGAAAAAGCACTTTCGGGGAGTTCTCCGGCGGCAATCGGCCTTTATCGAGGTATTGCTGAACACACTGGGCGGCTCGGCGGCCCAGGGGAATAATCCTTTCCCGCGAGCCCTTGCCAATACAACGCAAATAACCCACGGAAAAATTGATATCAGCGGTCTTCAGGTTGGCCAACTCCTCGGCTCGCATTCCAGTGGCGTAGGCTAACTCCAGCAAAGCACGGTCGCGCAAAGCTAAGGGGGTATCACCCTGGGGGCTGGCGAGGAGTTCCTGGACGCGCTGTTGGCTGATGGTCTTGGGCAGGCGGTGCCAGCCCTTGGGCTGAGACATGACCTCGGCGGGGCTACTCGATAAATGGCCAACAATCACCAGGTAGCGGCAGAACATCCGCACAGCGGCTAAGTGGCGAGCTATAGAGGCCTCGGATAGGCCCTGCTCGCTGAGCACACGCAGGAACTTGGCAATAGAGCCGGGGCTGAGCCATTCGAGCAGCGAACGGGCGGCGTCGGCCTGGTAGAGTTGAAGAAGGTGCTCCAGATCGCGGCGGTAGGCCAGGATGGTATTGTGGGCCAGGGCTCGCTCGATACGCAAATAATCAAGAAATTGGCCCACGAGAATCCGGGCCGGGCGGAGGTTGGCGGAAAGATCAACCAACAAACTAGCCAGCCTGGGCGGCGAGCTGCGGGGCGCGCTCGGCCTGCAGCCGTTGGTAAATTGGACAGCTTTCGTACTCATGGCCGCAAATAGCAATGGCCTCGGATAAGTGGTCCAGGCACATGTGTCTTTGGCAATCGCGGTTCTCAGCGTCTATATACGGGCAAGCCACAGTCCACCTTTCACTCAATAATCCCAAAATAAACGCTGCCCGGCAGGGACGTGGCCGGGCTGCACCCAAAACGGCCTAACAGGGCATCTGAGAGATTATCGGGCTGGCAAGGGGAAAATCTTTAGCCCCTTTGGCAATCAACACAGGTAAAAAGCTTCGTGAACTCGGTGCCTTCCGTGGTAAAATGACCGTCCAAACAATGAGCCTGAGCAAAGAACAAATCGAACGCTACAGTCGGCAGATGGCCATCAAACAGATCGGTAAGGCAGGTCAGAAAAAGCTGCTGGACGGCAGAGTGCTGATAATCGGGGTCGGCGGGCTGGGCTCGGCAGCTGGACTCTACTTAGGGGCGGCTGGCGTGGGAACCATCGGAATCGTCGATGGCGATAAGGTCGAGCTGAGTAACCTGAACCGGCAAGTGCTGCACGGGACGGTGCCCAGCTCGGCTGAAGCAGGCATTCTGGGAACAGTGCCGGCAGTGGTGGGGGCCTTGCAGGCTAACGAGGCTATAAAGTTCATACTGAGAATCGGAGAGCTGCTGATAAACAAAATGTTGATCTACGAAGGCCTGACCGGTGCTTTCCGCCAGGTCAGCGTGGATCGAGACCCGGACTGCTGTCTGTGCGGAAGTAATCCAAGCATCAATCGGGAAAGAGAACGATGATAAAGGCGGCGGTCGGATTCGAACCGACGATAACGGATTTGCAATCCGTCGCCTTGGGCCACTTGGCTACGCCGCCAACTCACCTGCACGAGGGCCAACATTCTAGCTCAGGCAGACGGCGCGGTCAAGGATTCCACACAAGAAGGGTGTATTAAGGTTTTGTGGAAATCACAAAAATAACCCCCGGCACGTAGGCCGGGGGCATTACAAGTGAAAATGCCCCCAGGATAAACCTGGGGGCTAAACAACAGATTATACATGATCCACAGAACCTTAATGCACCCCCACAAGAACGCAGAAGACGGGTTCTTATCCCACCTTGTATTTGATCAGACCCGACAACATCTTACAAATGTCTTCAATTTCCCTCCGCAGTTCTTCATTCCGAGCGTCATTGATCAGCTTCTTACGCTTGCATATTTCCAAAATCGGCACACACTCAAAGGCTGACCCGCGAGCGATCCGAAAAAAGTTCGCTCTATCTGCCTTGTGATACCTGCCATTTCCTTCTGCGATGTTCGCTGATATCGACAATGATGCTCGATTCAATTGATCCGCTAAATAGTAATTGCCCCTTTGAAAATCATTGGACAGATTGCAGATTTTCTCCGCAAAATCAACGGCTTTTCGGTAGACATCCAGTTTTTCAAATATAAAGGACATATCTTTGCAAATCGATAATCGAAATTCGACCGAATCAAAAATCTACTCTCGTCGATTTTCGATTCTCTGCCATTTTTGCTGTCAGCAAAAATGGCGGCAATGCACATATTCTTGAAAATCGATAATCGAAATTCGACCGAATCAAAAATCTACTCTCGTCGATTTTCGATTCTCTGCCATTTTTGCTGTCAGCAAAAATGGCGGAGAGGGGGGGATTCGAACCCCCGGTACCACTAGGGCACAACGGTTTTCGAGACCGTCACCTTCAGCCACTCGGTCACCTCTCCGGGTGTAGCAGGCTATAGGCCGTAGGCTGTAGACTATAGGCCTAAAAGCCACATCAGGCATCCTATCGCCTGAGTTTCTATCGGTCAAGATCGGGATGGGAAGAACTGTACGTTTGCGGAGCAAGGGCTGTCGGCTGTGGTTCAGTAGGGACACCGAGGTAAGCAAGGGACTGCTGGAGAATAGAACCAACGGCGGGAGCGGCGACAGTGCCGCCGTAATAGCCAATCGAACGGTCCGGCTGGCCTATGGATACCAAAACACACAGACGCGGATTATCCAGAGGAGCTCCGCCGAGAAAACTACCCACAAAGGCATCCGGTAAATAGCCGCCTGGGCCGGGAACCTGAGAAGTGCCGGTCTTACCAAATACCCGCCAACCAGAAATCTTGGCCCGCGTACCAGTGCCTCGCTCGACCACGTTGGCTAAGACCCGCCGACGCATCAACTGAGCAACCTCAGGATCGAGCACCCGCTGGGGATTCTCATCCGGTACTTGTCGCCAAAACACTTGGCCGTTGGGTGATACGACCTCTCGAACAATAGTGGGACGATACAGCAAGCCATCGTTAGCGAAGGCACAAAAGGCTCGCAACAATTGCAGGCCGGTTACGGCGACCTCCTGGCCCATGGGTATCGACGTAGTCGAATAGCTGGTCCAGTCCTTAAGCGGGGCAACCAAACCAACTGACTCGCCAGCCAGATCAATTCCAGTCTCTTGGCCAAAGCCAAAACTCCGGACGGCCTGGGATAAACGGGAATTGCCCAAACGCTGTCCCACAATGGCCATGCCAATGTTAGAACTGTGCACGACAACATCCTCAAAGCTGAGCGTGCCGTAGCCGGCTCCGTGATCGCGCAGAGTCCTACTGCCGGTGCGATACAGGCCGTTATGACAGAAAATCTCGTCGTCCAAAGAGAAAAGGCCAAGCTCCAGGGCCTTGGCAGCAATGAAAGGTTTAAATGTTGATCCGGGCTCAAAGACATCGCTCAGACAGCGATTGCGTCTCTGCTGGGGAGTAGAAGTGCGGAACTCGGCGGGAGAAAACGAAGGCCAATTGGCCAGGGCCAGAATCCGGCCATTGGAGGGATCCATAACTAGTGCCAAGCCCCACTTGGCCTGGTACTTGGTGCAGGCCTGCAGCAGTTGCGTCTCAGTAATGTGCTGGATGACACTGTCAATGGTCAGGACCAGATTGGCACCGTCCCGAACGCTCCGATAGGTATCGGCTGACGAGAAAAGAGTGCGGCGGCGAGGATCGGATGTGGACTGCTGACGCCCATCCGTTCCGGTAAGCTCACGGTCAAACTTGCGCTCCAAACCCTCCAAGCCTGAGCCGTCAAGGCCGGTAAAACCCAGAAGCTGGCCGGCCAGTGATCCCTGAGGATAAACACGACGTTGATAGCTCTGCAAAGCAATGCCGCGAATACCCAGGTCCCGAACACGCTGAGCTGTGGAGTCGGGAACATCACGTTTGAGCCAAACAAAGCGGCGGCCATCGGCTTGGCGAATCAAGGTGAGCAGCTCCGGCGAAGGAATCGCCAGTAGGCCGGACAACTGCTCGGCGGCTGAGGGTGGGTCAGACAAAATCTGCGGATCAGCAAAAACGCCCGTGGCCCGGACGTCGGCAGCCAATACGCGACCAAGGCGATCCAAAATACTGCCCCGCCGGGAAGGTAAGTATAGAACCTGGCTCTGCTGCCGTAGGGCCTGGTCGCGACAACGTGCCCCCACCGAACCCAATTGCAGAAAAGCACAGCGGACCAATAAGGCCACCAGAACCAGGATAATCACGACCAAAAGAGATATTTCAAGCCGAAAATGGCGAATGGGAGGTGGCGGATTCAACGAAGCGGAATATTCGCTGTCCATGATTGGTAAAGTCTCATCGGCTGAAGGCCAATTCCGTACCGGCTGTGGTAGCATCGGCGGCGAGGATGGTATTGGGGGCAACCGTACCCAGAGCCATCCGGGAAGTACGCTGGAGCAACTCCGCGGGACCGCAGAGCCTGGCCAAGCGGGCCTGCGCGTCCCACTGCTGATAACTAAGCTGCAAAACCCGCCGGTTCAAATGGGCAATACGGCCAGCACTGCGGACCTTCCGAGCTTCCAAGTGAGCTACGGCAAAGGCCGTCACAAAGAAAAACAACAAGACTGCAATGAGGCGCTTCTGAGTCATAGACCTTTTACCTAATCGACAAATTGATATCATCCGGGGTCCGGGGCAAAAGCAATTTCGCACCGGAAGATACCGGCAACTTCAGGACCATACCCGGGCGAAGACTGTACTCGTCCGGCAACTGGTCCCGATTCAAATCCATAATCTGACGCCACCGGCGTGAACTGCCCAACTTGGCAGAGGCAATGTCCGAAAGCGTATCGCCAGGCTTGACCGTGTAAGTGCGAGCAGTTCTAAGGGCCGGCTGGGGCGAAGTCGCTGCGGCAGAGTCCAAGGGAGGAATGAGTAACTTCAGATCCGACTGAATCACGTGGGCATTGGGAATCTTGTACTTGTTGGCCTGGTGAATACGCCGCCATTCGTCAGCGTGCTGAGGGCCATAAACGATACGAGCAATGTCACTGAGAGTCTGGCCGGGCTGGACAACATAGAACCGTTCGGGAGCTTTAACGACCGGGGGCGGCGCAGGGGGCAAGGTCGCGGCAGCCGGCAGGACAATATCATTCGAGGAGGAAGCAGAGTTCTCCGCAGGCAGCGGCGGTAACTTGTTCGATACGCTCAGCGGAGGCAGTGGGTTCCGCTGGGGTTCCGGAGCCGGTTGGTAGGCCACCTCCGGCCGATAGAAAGAAGGCTGCTTAAACTCCGTGGGCTTAGTAGCCCAATGCAGCAAATAGACTACACCAACAATAAAGAACAGTCCGATTACCAGTCCAACCTTCGTTTCCTTGGTCACGACCTTCTCCTTCCGTAAAGAAAGATATCAAAAATCAAAATTACAAATCAAAATGCAAAAATGTTCTTAGAAGACCTACCTTTTACATTTCAATTGTTGCCTTTAGCTAAGCATCTAGCCACACGGAACTTAGCACTGCGAGAGCGAGGGTTAGACTTTTTCTCCTCTTCGCTGGGACGAACGGGCGAACGTGTCAAAACCTCCATATAGCCATCTTTGGCCAACTGTCGAAAACCATGCTTGACTATGCGGTCCTCCAAGCTGTGAAAAGAAATAATGCCCATCCGACCGCCGTGGGCCAAAATATCCTTGGCACCAGACACCAACGCTTCAAGATTCTCCAACTCACGGTTCACGGCAATGCGCAGGGCCTGAAAAGTCCTGGTGGCTGGATGAATCCGCTGACGCCGACCAGCCGGCCCCGCAGCCCTCAGTATAATCCCAGCCAGTTGCCGCGTGGTGCGAATCGGACCTTCCTGTCGAGCGCGACAAATAAAACGGGCAATTCGCCGTGAATGACGCTCCTGGCCATACCGAAAAATCAGATCCGCAAGCTCCCTTTCGCCCAAAGTATTAACCAACTCAGCAGCATCACGCGGCTCGTCCCGATTCATAGTCATTCGCAGCGGACCATCATGAGAAAAACTGAATCCGCAATCAGCATCGTCAAGCTGCTGCGAATTCACACCAAGATCTGCCAGAATAACATCAGCCCTCCTGCCGCCAAGCAACGAAAAAATCCCCTCAGTCCGAGCAAAGTTACCACAGGATAAATCAAAATTGTCTCCGACAAGCTTCAAGCGATCCCCGGCCTCCTTCAGGGCTGAAGCATCCAAATCTATCCCCAACAAAAACCCTTCCGGGCCGACCCGCTGGAGCATGGCAACCGAATGCCCCGCAAAACCTACCGTGCAATCTACTATCACCTCCCCGGCCAAAGGATTTAGTAACTCAAGAACCTGGGCCAAAAGTACCGGCTGGTGTTTGATATTCTCAGCATTTTTAATGTCTTTAATATTTTCGATATTCTTAATGTTTTTAAATTCTTAATATTAACATCCCGACTCACTTGAATTGACTCTAAGTTTACCGCGAGCAATCTGACAGTGCAAGAGAATCAGTCGGGCAATCACACTTATGCACAACAGGACTAGGCCCAACGTGAATGCTCGTACAACTCCATGAGCTTTCGGCTGGGCTGTATCTGAGCAAATGCTCCACCCCTGCGGCTGATCTCGGCCAAACGGGTCATAATCTGACGTAACTTGGCCTGCAGCTGGGCCCGCTGGTCGGGGTCGATCTGACCCTGCCAGTGAAACTTGTCCAACTGCCGGCGAATCTGAGCTAAACTCATGCTCCCAACCTCCTTGGCCTTGGATATCTCGCTGACGATTGCCATGAAAGCTCCTTTCTGTTCGAGAGAACCAAACGATATGTCAAAAGGGCCTTCCCTGGCCCACCGTAGGTATACATCCCTGACCTTCTTCCTTGCTCAGCTATCTGGGCAGGCCTTCACTGCGACGAGAAGCCTGCTCGGCCTGGGCTTGCCGAGCCAACTCCAAAAGATCCTCGTGCTTGTCCAACTGCTCAGCTAAGTAGCTGTGCCAAACCTTCGCATCCCAAATCTCAACGTGATCTCTGACTCCAATCAGAACCACATCACGCGTTAAGCCAGCTCGCTTAAGCATCTTCTCCGGAATAGAAACACGAGAATACGTGTCCAAATCCAAATGATAAGACTGGGCAAACTTGATCCGCTCAAAATCCACCAGCTTGGTTGGCGGAACCAAACGCGGTGAGTCCACAGCAGCCAAACGACGGTAATACTCATCAGGATAAAGACACAGAACCCGGTTGGGACCAAAGACCAAGAAAAAACCCAAGCCGTCACGCTCAACATCAATAGACTCACGTAAACGCGACGGAATGAACAGTCTGTGCTTGGCGTCCAGCCTGTGTTCGTATTCACCAGTAAGTAATAGAATTGACGGGCCCATGTACCACCTCATCGGCTTATTATGGGCATATATCCCACTTTATCCCACCAGCGTCAACAAAAAAAAGAAAAAAATTTTAGTGAGTTTCTTCAGGGTGCAGAAAACAATGATTTTATCGGCCCAGCAGGCCCAACCTGTAGTACTATGGGGTGATCAGCAACCAATATGTGCCAGAGGGCTCCTGCGGGCAGCGAAGCAGGGAGGGCATGCATCTGGGCCAGAAATGACAGCAATTCATGGGACAGGATGGGAGAATGCCCCCCCAGGACGTAGCCTGGGGGCATTCAAGCAAACCCCCGGTAAAACCGGGAGCTAAATAAAAGAAGGTTCTCCATCCTCTATGGATGAGAACCTAAGAACTCTACCTACAAATGCAATATACATCCACAGTTGAACGGGGAAATCGCTCAAAATGGGCGAGGCGGGATTCGAACCCGCATGAGGTATTACCTCAGGGGATTTTAAGTCCCCAGCGTCTGCCATTCCGCCACTCGCCCAAGTACAAATGATATTATTAGACGCAGGTTACACAGATTCAAAAGAAAGAAAAGAGTTTTTTTGACGCTGATTTCGCAGATTTCGCTGAAGAAAGCGAAGGACTCACCACGAAGGTGAGGAAAGGTACAAAGGTACAGAGCAGAAACAGAAAACAGAAAGACTTCACCATGAAGGGCACGAAGGAAAAAAAGGAAGAGAATTAGGCACAGATTACACAGATGAACACAGATTCTGAAGAAAGGCTTGAGACCTGAGGAAGAAACAGAAAGAACTCACCACGAAGGTCAGAACAAGGAAAGAAAATAGAAGCAAAGAAACCCAAACTAAGCAATCAAATCCAGCCGCGAGCCTCCATGGCACCGACCACCTCGTCCACAGCCAAAATGCTCGAGGCTAATCGCAAAGATACACCGTGCTGAGAAGATACCCGGCGAACAGACTCAAAGGTGCGGCAAATGAGCTGGTCAATGGTGGCGTAGGTCTCCTTGACATCAGTGAGACTGCCGGACTTGGCCTTGTGCCACTCCACGTACGAAGCAATGACGCCGCCACTGTTGGCTAAGATATCAGGAACCAGCGGTATCTTGCGGGCGGTGAGCACGGCGTCGGCCTGGTCGGTAGTGGGAGCGTTGGCAGCCTCAATAACAACCTTGGCGGAAAGCTTCTCGGCAATCTCAGGAGTGATCTGGTCCTCACAGGCGGCAGGGACCAGAATGTCCGCGTCAAGAGTAAGCAAGTCAGCGTTGCTGATGGCGGAAAGTCCAACAAAATCCTTGAGCAACTTGCCCTGGTTTTGCCAGGCCATCAAATCGGCAATGGGTAAACCGTTCGGATCATATAGGCCGGTGCTGAGGTCACTGACGGCGATAACCCTCATACCCGTCTGCTGAGCAAAATGCGCGGTCCAGCTACCAACATTGCCAAAACCCTGGATGGCTACAGTCAAACCGTCGGGCTTGGAGCCTAGAAGCTGCTCGGCAGCTAAACGTATGCTGGTGGCAACACCCCGGCCAGTGGCCTCCCTTCGACCCGGAAGGCCGCCTATGCGAACGGGCTTGCCGGTAACCGACTCGGAAAGATGAGTCTCGCCGAAAATAACGGCCATGTCCGATTCGCCAGTGCCCATGTCAGGAGCGGGAACATAACGGCCATTCTGCAAGTCGTCGCGCATGACATGAACAAATTCCTTCACCGCGGAAATCTTCTCCTGACGGCTGAGACTGTGCGGATCAATGCAAATCCCAGACTTGCCCCCGCCAAAAGGAATACCCGTCAAGGCAGTCTTCCAGACCATCAGCTCGGCAAGTAAACAGGTCTCGGTCAAAGTAACACCAGAAGAAAAACGAATGCCGCCCTTGGCTGGGCCACGACAAGTGTTGTAGTACACCACGTGGGCCTGGCCAATGACTAATGAACCATCGGCGGCGTGGAAATTGAGGTTGACCGTGGTGGTCCGCTCGGGACGCTCCAGAAGCTTGCGGGCCTCGGGGGGGATTTCGAGATACCGGCTGATGGTGTCCAAATTAAGGTGCGGCATCCGTATTCTCCTGTTCGGGAAATGTTGGACACATAAATCTCTTAGACGCAGATTACACAGATTCAAAAGAAAGAAAAGAATTTTTTTGACGCTGATTTCGCAGATTTCGCTGAAGAAAGCGAAGGACTCACCACGAAGGTGAGGAAAGGTACAAAGGTACAGAGCAGAAACAGAAAGACTTCACCACGAAGGGGGCACCCCTAATCGCGATACATCGCGATTGGGGACCCCACGAAGGGCACGAAGTTGAAGAGAGGAAGAGAGCAGAGAAAGAAACGGATAAGAGAATCATCCACAGATTACACAGATTGTAAAAAAAGGGCTCAAAACTCGATGTCGAATTCGTATTCGATGGTCTGGCACTCGGAATCCGGGGTTTCGTTGAAACGGCGGAGCTCGCGGAAGCCACAGACTAAGTACATGCTCTGGGCGGACACGAAAAAAGGATGGTCACTAGTAGTGACGGTAACTCTGGAGAATCCTTTCCCCTGGAGGCGGCGGATGATCTCGGCGATTTGTTGACCACCAAACCCTTGGTGCTGGTATTGGGGTATGATGCAGTTGTGGCCGATGACGGCTAGGTCCGGACCTGGGCGGGGGTCGTAACAGGCGAAGCCGATAGGCTTATCATCCAAGCAAGTAATAAGGGTGCAGGCTCCTATGGTGTCGGCGTTTTCGAAGGTCTCGCGGTCGGTCTTACGGAGGTTCTCTTGGAGCTTGTCGTTCCAGATGGGGGCGTAGCTTTCGCGTAACAAAGAAAAAATTGTTCCGGGATTGTGTTGAGTAACGGGGCTGAATATAAGCATGTTCTTCATCGAACCAAGAATACGCATCGCAAAAAAGGTTCCTGACCCCTTTTTCTACCTGACCCCTTTTTCTGACCCCTTTTTCTACCCTCTCCGCGGGCGACCGCGAGGCCGAAGAGTAGAACCCAATCCCAGACGACTGGCAATCCTCTTCGTCCACCTCTGACTGCCGAACGGCTGGCCACGGGATATGCAACAAACCAATGATGATAACTCCTGTTGTGTCTGCGCAGAATTTACCGTTGCCGTCCAGTTCCCCGGCAAAAACACCGGGCCATCAACCAATAAGCTCTTGGCCTCAGCGGAACCAAATCTGCGCCGCCATAAGCTACACCAACGCCAATCTTCCGCACACTGCACCAGGCCAGCACGCAAGGCATTACGCTCAACATAACGATAAACCGTAAGCAAATGCTCGTCAGATTGAATCGGGAAGCTCTTGAACCGACCCTGATAAATGTGGCCAGACCCCACCGTACCGTGGAAGGCATGCCACCGCTGGGCGTGTGTAACCGTCAGCCAACGCATAAACTCCGATAGATCGCCATCCCTACGCGGCCAAAGCACCATGTGCCAGTGGTTCGGCATCAGACAATACGAAAGCGTACGCATGTCCAACCGCTGATGTGCCTCTACCAGTACCCGCTCGAAAGCTTCATAATCTTCAGCATGATCAAACAGCCGAATTTGAGCGTTGGCACGATTTAGAACGTGATACACCACACCTCCCAATGCTAACCTGGCTGGTCTTGCCATAGCGTTATCTTAGCATTGGAGCCTCTAAATACAACAAAAAAGGTTCCTGACCCCTTTTCTCCTTGACCCCTTTTCTCCTCAAATCAGCTTATCTGCCCTTCCTGCCGATATTCCAAATCAACCACTCCTTCTTTATGAAAATGGTGTAAGCTCCTAGATAGATCAGAGCCAGGATTATCACTGAATCGAAAAAATGAATGGCAAAAAACGCATAGATATATATCCAACCGTCATGAATCCAGCGGTCGATCAATTCAAAATCAGGACTTTTGAGCTTGACCACCTGATATTCGA
Organism: Actinomycetota bacterium; assembly: GCA_011682385.1. Lineage (GTDB taxonomy): Bacteria > Planctomycetota > Phycisphaerae > JAACET01 > JAACET01 > JAACET01. The sequence continues at coordinate 11,736 of JAACET010000093.1, forward strand.
CTCCCTGCTGGGATATATCTACCTTGATATAATGATAAAAGTAGTGCCGCGGATCAGAGCCAGCTAATTCTGCGCCAGCACCGCCAGTAATGATATAGGGAGTCTTGCCCCACTGTCCCCTATAGTAGCCATGGATATGCGAGACGAAGAGCATCGTTACTCGGTTTCTGTCCAAGAGTTCATTCAGTTCCTTAGCAAAGGCCAGATCCTTTAAACTGTGCCCCATTTGTTTGCCGGCTCTTCGCGGATCGTACAAAGGGACGTGCATAAAAACAAAACGGTGCTTGTAGCTTTGGCTTCTCTCTAACTCATTTTTCAGCCAGTCAAACTGGAATGAATCGAGATTTCTTTCGTTGGCGTTGTCCAGAATGATAAAATAACTATTACCTACGGCAAAAGAGTAATAATACTTGCCAAACAATTCGTAGTAATTCGCCCGGCCCTGTTCTCTTATATCGTGGTTGCCGAGCACGGTTAACAGCGGTTTATCCAACTTCATTATCTGATTTATAAAAAACCGGTATTTCTCCTTTTCCCCATCGTAGACCAAATCTCCCACGTCAATCGCAAAGAGTGTATCTTCCTCGTTTACCTTGCCTATCAGGTTCTCAAAGGTTGTCAGTGAATTCTTGTTGTCGCCGAAAACCACGAATGAAAATTCGTTTTGCGTTTTACCTATCTTGCCTAATTGGTGGTAATTCCATTCGCTTATGCAGGGGAATGATAACACTGAATGGATTTTGATAGCTACGGCCAACAGCAGCAGGACCAGTGCCGCACAGACAAAGAACTTGCTAAACATTCTTTTGTTCGTTGCCGATACCATTCTTCTTCTTACTTTTAGAAAAAAGAAATCAGAAACTTCATGACGCCGCTTCTTTCCTTGTTCTGACCTTTTAGCCGCAGGACTGCAAGACACAACACTATAATGCCAGTAACGGACGGCCCGTGCAAGGATCGTGTGGGGGAAAAACCACTGGATTCCGCATCAAGTGCAGAATGACAGAAGAGATTTCAAAGATCAAAAATCAAATATCAAAATGACGAAGAAAAGACAAGAAAACCCCCGGGACGTAGCCCAGGGGCATTCGGCAATGACTAATCAGGGACGGGGCGAACGTGAACTGGCGAATTGCCATTTGAAATTGGCCAGTCGAAAACTGTTCAGAAAAACTAATACGCCGCCAAGGTTGTGCACAATGGCAGCAGCCCAAGGGGGTAAATAGCCAAAGGCTGCAAAAACAATGGCGACAATATTAATAAGGGCGGCCATGATCAGGTTCTGAATGATGGCCCGGTGCGTGGTGCGGGATAAAGCAATCAAAAAAGGCAGACGCTTCAGATCGTCCTGCAACAAAACCGCATCGGAGGCCTCGGTCGCAACGTCAGTGCCGTGGATGCCCATAGCAATACCGATGTCGGATACAGTGAGCGAAGGAGCGTCATTGATGCCGTCGCCAAGCATGGCTACAGTGTGGCCGGCCTGTTGAAGCGAACGGATATACTCAACCTTTCCGCTGGGCAGAAGCTCGCCCTGGGCGTCATTGGCGCCGATAGCCCGGGCGGTCTGCTGGACGGCAGTATTACGATCTCCAGTCAACAAACAAATCCGCCGAATACCCTGAGAACGCAGTTGCGTGCAAACCTCAGCGGCCTCAGGACGCAGTTGGTCGGCCAATAAAATGGTGCCCAGAATCTCGCCGTCAACAATAACAAAGACAGGGATGCTCTCGGTGGGACTTTCCAAACCACTCCATTCGGCCAGCTCGGCGGGCAGAGGGTCTTCGGGGTCCAGATGAAGCTCGTCAATCAAAACCCGGCGAGAACCAATGGCTACGCGGTGGTTGTCTATCTGAGCTCGAACGCCCATGCCCTCCAGGACCTCGAAGTTCTGGGGCTCCTGCAATATGAGCTCGCGATTATTGGCCTCGGAGACAATGGTCTGGGCGAGCGGATGATTGGATCGCTGCTCGGCAGAAGCAGCCCAAGTAAGCACGGTGTCATCCTCTTGGCCGGGACGGGCCAAGATAGCCTGTAAATGAAACTTGCCCGTAGTCAAAGTGCCAGTCTTGTCGAACACAACGGTCCGAACGTTGGCAGATGCCTCAATAAAGGGGCCGGCTTTGACCAGTACGCCAGCTTGGCCGGCTCGAAACAGGGCCATGCAAATGGCAATCGGCGAACTCAACAAAATGGGGCAGGCACAGCCGACCAAAAACATACTAATGGCCCGCGTGGGGTCCTGGGTGAACCACCAGACGGCTACGGCTAAAACGGCCATCACTGGAGTGTAATAGGCAAAGAAACGGTCGGCTAAGCGGATGATCTCCGGCTGATAGGTCTGGGCTCGGCGAACCAGTTGGATGATGTTGCCCAGAGCGGAATCGTCGCCGACACGGGTGACGTCAACCTCCACGGCACCGGTAAGATTAATGGTGCCGGCTAAAACCTCGTCGCCGACGGTGCGGTCAACGGGCAGAGCCTCGCCAGAAATCATCGATTGGTCAACACTGGTAGAGCCGACAATAATATTGCCGTCGGCTGGAATGCGATCGCCGGGACGAAGGATCATCCTGTCGCCGGGAATGAGCTGATCGGCTGGAATAGACTGCTCTATGGAATCTCGGCGAACCAAGGCGGCCGCGGGAGCTAATCTGGTCAGGGCTGTAACAGCACTGGTGGCTCCACGCTCGGCCAACTCCTCAACCAGAATGGCTAACTGAAGAATAAAAGCAACCGTGCCGGCTTCAAGGTAATCACCAATACTGACGGCACCAATGACAGCCAACGATACCAGCAAACTCAGGCCGGCCCGGCCGGAGGCTAACTCCTTCATGGCCCCAATAATAATGGGCAGGCCGCAAAGTATGGCCAGAATCAAAGCGTAAACGTCGGCCATGGCCCGCTGCGACGGAAAAAACCAGTAAATCACCCAGCCGGCAATCAGTAAAGCCAACGAAACAGGCATGATCACAGACTTGGCCCGAGGCGTCAGGTGCAAATGGCCGTGAGCATACAAATGAGTCTGGTCAGCATCGGCAACGGCACAGCCACAGGTCATGGTGTGCTCGTGTGCGGCGGCGAGATTGTGAGTAGAATTATTTGCCATAGTTCATTTACTCATTTACTTCCCCCCCGGCACGTAGGCCGGGGGCATTTGCTATTCCGGTTCACCCGGGATGGTAATTACCAACCGCTGTGACCCCTGACTGTTGGGGACAGTGTACACCGTGGGAGCCTTCAAATAAGGAGCCAACTCGGCGAGCTTCTCGTAGCGCAGGCGGTCTCGGACAACCTCGCCCTGAGCATGGTACTCGGCAATGAGGGCCTTAAAACGCTTGGCATTTCCCTGGGCCTGCCGGATGGTAGTCTGGCTGTAAGTCTCGGCCTCGGTGCGAATCTGAGCGACCTGGGCCTGGGCCTCATTAAGAAGCTGCTTGCGATCGGCCTGGGCAGTGTTCTTGAGGTACCTGTTGGCTTCCTGAGCGGTGGTTACATTGTTAAATACTTCCTGCAAGCTCGTGGGAACACGGCAGGTAGTGATGCGAATTGAATTGGGCTGACTGATATCAATACCCAGCTTCAATTGTTTGAACTGCCGGCGGGCTATCTCGTGGACGCGGTACTTGATAGCTGTCTGACCCTCACTGAGGACGTTCATGACCTCCATATTGGCCACGGCCTGCATCAGAGCATTGGCGAGCACCCGGCGGGCAATCTGCTGAACGTTAGTCTCGGACATATTAGAAACATCACCGGCGGCCTCATAATAATCCACAGGATTCGTGATCTGGTAAACCACCTGCATGTCAAGATGAATGACATTCATGTCACCAGTGACCAAATGGGGATTGGCCAAGGCAGACAGAGTAGCCGGAGGTAAGGTCCTGAAACGGATGTTCTGACGAAGAGCAGCCTGCTGAGAAGAAACATGCTCCGGATCAAGATTGAAATCTTTGACCTCCAGGCTGTGTGATACTCCGGTGGGGATACGAACGACCCTGTCGATGGGCCAAGGCAAGCCCCAATACAAGCCGGGCTTGCGAGTCTGGACAACCCGGCCAAAACGGATAACCAAACCAGTCTGCTCCGGAGAAACCTGGGCTGTGCCGGTAAAAGCATAAATCAAAAGCGAGATGATCACTACGATCAGCAGGATCTTCCTGGCTTCAGACTTGATGGCTTGCGCTTCACGCTGTATGGCAGTGGGCATATTTTTACCTATCTACCTAGGGGGCTTGGCCGGGCCGGTTGAATCCTCTTTGGAAGTACGGCCAAATAAAGCATTCATAACAGCCTGATCAGTAGAGAGGACCACCCAAGACTTATTCTTGAGTATGGCCGCGGCAGTCTCCAAACTCTGCAGCCAGTTGTAAAACTCAGGGTCAAGCTTCTGAATCCCCGCGGCAATCTCCGCGGCACGGGCATCAGCCTGGCCCTTAAGAGCCCGAGCCATGCCGCGAGCCTTGGCCAAATCGCGGCTGGCTTCCAACTCGGCATTGCTGCGAATGATGTCGGCGTCCCTCTTGCCACTGGAAACGTAAGCCCCGGAAATGCGGTCCCGCTCTGACTTCATCTTGTCGTAAACACTCTTGAGACTACTGGGCGGAAAACTGAGCCGACGGATCTCCACCTGGCTGACCTGCACGCCATAGTCGGACATGGCCTGAGCGTTCACCCGCTTGGTGATCTCCTTCTGAATCCGGTCAATCTGTACCGTGGTCGTAACCTTACGATCGAGAATATACTTGAGAGGAATGGCTAAGGTGAGCTCCTTTCGGCCCAAGCCCTCGGAACCGGCAGGATCGGGCTTAACTATCCAACTATAGGAGGGCATCGTTTCCGTGGTGACCCCGGGAGAAGTCTGAGCAGACTCACGATCATAACCGTAAAGAATGATAACAACACAATCCGTGGGGCGAGCATCAGCAGCATTGAAACGCACGACTGTGCCGTCAGGAGCAATGGCCGCCAACTCGATCTCCGTGGTCCGCTTGATCTGTCCACCACGAATCCGCAGGCCCTTGGGCAAAAAAGTGTTGCCGTCAATGGCCAGGCAATCACGGGCAATGGTGCCCTCGAACTGGGGCAAACCAAATAAGTCCGAGAGCCGAGCCTCGCCGAATACGTTGTTGACACTGGAGCGAATGGTGTCGCGAATCTTGTCGTTGACCTGCTTGGGAAAACTGTTGCCCGGCTCAGGTATGTCCTCCTTGACCGTCGAGAGCAGCGAAGTATAAAACTTCTCCGAATCGGAAACCTTCCAAAAACCCGAACAAGCAGCAGCTACCTGAAAATTCTGGTCCTGCCGACCGGAAGTGTTAATAGTCTCCAAAACGGCATCGGTAACCTGAAGCCGTTTGTCGATGGGAATATAGCGGTCGATAAAACTGGGCCACTTGAGATAGAGGTTATAATCACTAAATACGCGGTGAGGCTCGACCATGCTGCCCAAACGCAACTGCACCACGTCCTCATAAGGCTTGACCGTGTAAAGACACTGGGCTGCAAATACCAGAACGATCACGATCAGAGCTACAATAAGCAACCTGAGCCTGTTCATAACAAATACTCCTGGGCTATTTGCCCGGCGAAACCCCAGATTCAAGGGTCGGTGGAGCCAAAGCGGGAGCCTGCTCCACAAAGGGAATCGGCTTACGCGGATACTGCAGCCAAATCTCGACCTGGCCGTCAACGGCAGCAGGATCAATAACGATCTTGCCCGTCTGCTCTCCCAAAGCCTCAGACATATAATTCAAGAACAACTTGTTGCGAACCAGAGGAAGATACTCAGGATTGTCATTAATAAGCTTAATAATCAACCTGAAACGCTCGGTGCGACCTTCGGCGGTCCGAACCGTTTCCCAGCCCCGGCCCTCAGCCTCGTTGAGGGTCTTTATAGATTCAGCAGCCTTGTCATTAAGCTGCTGGATGGCCTGAAGCTCAGCCTCGTTGATAATCCGGCGACGGGCCTGCAATTTATT
>JAACET010000094.1 GCA_011682385.1 Actinomycetota bacterium
TCGAAAATCACCCAGCCGCTGGTTGAGCCAGCTCCAGTGCCCACACCAAGGGTTGCCAGTGATAATATGCCCCCGTGGTCCTGGGCTGGTCAGGTTGAGCCCAAGTCATCCGCCCCGCCGGTTACTTCGGGTGCAGCGCCTATGCCGAAACTTGCCCCTGCCCCTGAAGCCGAACCTACCATGGTCTCAGCTACACGAGTGAACCGATCCGCACCGGACTCGGAGATGGCTGAGTTGGAGCAGTTGCTGGCCGATGTGTCTAGTCCTGTCTATCGCGGCAAAGTCCAGAAGATGACCGAATCAGAACCGATGGTTCAGGCTACTCCTGTGATTGCCACAGCACCTCCCGCAAAGGCCCAGCCGCCATTACGAAAACCCGCTGTCATTGTTCAACAGCCCATCGTAGCTAGAACAGCCCCTGCTGAAGCAGTACCGACGCCGCCGGCAAAGGTCAGAGTAAGGCCCATTACTATGGTCGAGGCCAGAACCCCTGAGGTAGCCCCTGAGCCGAAAGCTCCGATTATTGTCCAAGAGCCCATCGTTCTGGCCAAACCGGAGACAAATGAGCCTATTATTACTGTGCTACCCCCGGCCAAGCCTGAGCCAAAGCCTATCGTGGCAGCGCCCCAGCCACGTATCGTCGCCCCGGTCGAAGCTGCTGTAGAGCCTGGGACGATTGTCACTGCCAAGCCGCCGGCTAAGACAATTACCCAAGCGGCGTCATCCGCCGCTACACCGCCGCAGGTACCCAGCGTGACTTCCTCCTCTCACGGCAAGACTCGCATGGCCAAGCCCTGGGAACGCCTGGGCAATCCTGACACAGCCGCCAGAGACTTCTACACACACGCTCCCACTCTGAGCAATTACTGACTGATGAGGATTCGGCCCACAGGTAGCATTATCTGCCTCACATCGATTCCATATACTAAAAGCCCGTAGATTAATACAGGGAGGCACGCCAGGGGTGTCTAGCACTTGATTCACAGTTTGGTGTTAGTGCCTCACAACATTTGATTTTAGTTGTTAGGAGTAAATTGCCGATATAACTTTCAGAATATCATTTACCTGGTCGGAGTAGGGACGCCCCTACTCCGACCGTAAAAGCATGATAGAATTATACCACAACTTATCACCTTATATGCTGGTCTCAAATCCGGGGAGTATTATAAGGTAGCCAATTGCTCTCGCTTGACGATTTTCCCCTTATCATCCATCACGGTAATCCAAGAAGTTTTACTATGTGCATCCACTCCTATGTACAACATCTTGCGCACTTCCTTTCCTTACCTAATATATTTGGTGCACAAGCGTTTTTCATCATACCTTTCTACTGAGCAGGTGCAGAGAGCAAGGACAGACGGGCGAGCTGCTCGCGGACTAACGGAGCCTGATAGGATTGAGGATAGCTCTTGAGAAACTTCCGGAAATGCTCAGCCGCTTGATAACGCAAATGGTCATTCGCCGGGTCCTCTCCAGCCAAGCTCATCTCAAGTTGGGCCAAGTAGAACAGAGCATCCCGGCCGGCATCTCGACCAGCGAATTCCTCAACAGCAGACTGAAGCAGACTGAGTTGCCTGGCAGGAGGCTGAACAAGAATCACCTGCAACCAGATACTCTCTGCTACCAGGGAGTCAGGAAACTCAGCTCGAATGTCTTCGATGTCTTCGATGTAATCGGAAGCTTGGGAATCCCTGGTCAGAAACCTCCTCAACGGCTCAGAGCCGTAAATAGGATCGCGATAGTTGGATTCAATCAACTCGGTAAGCTGCCGGATTTGGCGAAGCGTACCGGATATCTGTTCGGTGGAGACCGGCTCAGTTGGTGGAAGACCCAACCGAGTCGTAGCAAACCCTCCGGAGCGTCCGCTGGATGGGCTATCCAGGAAGGTCCGGCCTATTTCGTAAGCCTGATCCAAAACCTGCAGGGCCTCTTCAAAACAGCCTTCCCTGCCCAACAAGCGGGCCAGCGACAAGCCGCCGGGGCAAGCCAGAACGTTTTCGGGGTATTCCTTCAGCAACTCTTGCCAAATAGCCTTGCTCTGGGCGGAAGGAAAACGATAGTACACATAGACACTACCATCACGTCTAAGACGCACCTGGTCCATGAGGGCATCCAGAACCGATGCATAAATGTACAGCACATGCGGCCTATGGCGCGAATGAGGGTAAGTTTTCAGAAACCTCCGGCAGGCCTGTTCAGCTGTGGCGACACGATGCTCGAATTGGCTGATGATCCAGCCCAACAAGACCTCCATTCTTCGGCTGACCGCAGCAGAACGTCCCGGCTGACGTGCGTGGCGAAGCTGGCTCTCGAGATAGCGAATTTGCTCCTGGAGTTCGGTCTTACGGTCGGTCCGAGATGTACGGTGCAACAGGTCCAACATCTCTGCCCGTTTATGCTCTGATTGAAGCTGAACAGATGGGTCCGCAGCAAGACGATATTGCTCTAAAAGGAGCTTATACTCCTCGATACCGGAGAAATTCCGCAACAGAGATGAATTAGGTTCGAAACGGCCCTTGAGAATCATGTACTCGAGTGTCTCACGGCCAACAGCAGTATAGAACAGGATCAGAGCGACCAATCCGGCAAGTATAGTTGTTAGAGCTAAGGTCACAGCCGGTTTCCCTCGCCAATGAACTAACCACAGCAGCACCGGAAGTGAGATCAAGGCCAGGCAGATGGCCAATAGGACCGGTGCATACATCCAACTCTGTTGGATCGGACTCAGATTGGCGAAGTCCTGTCGAGATGCCTGCCCAGCCGAGGACATTTCCGGCCAGACAGATTCTGCAAGTGAGTGGGCTGTGAGACTGGACGCATATCCACTTGCCTGCAAAGAAACCAACACAGAGGCCGTCACGTAAACCCCTATGGCCGCAAGAATGAATAAATATAAGTAAGAACGGCGGCGCCAGAGCATAACAGGCAGACCCGCAATGAAACCCAGAAGCATGAATATAGGCAGAAGAAGGCAGATCGCCATGGGTGAGACCATATAAGCTACGGCGTCAGCCAATGGGCCTTTGGTCAGCGACCGGCCATCCACATAGGTGGGATCTGCCCCGGCAAGAACAATCCAAACGGCCAAGAACAGATAGGTTGTCACAGGCACCAGTCCCAGTAGAGCTGAATAAAACCGCGAGCGACTCAGCAAAGCTGGATTCCCAGCCAAGAAAATAGCCGCCAACAGAACCAAAGCCATCATAGGAAGGTGTGCCAACCAGAAGACGCAGGCAACAAAGAACACCGCAGGAGCTAGGCCAAATGACTGAGCGGAAAGGATGGACACAACAATGATCAATCCCAGCAGCAGTCCCAGAATGATCACTTGGATAGGCAACTGGAATATGCTAACGGGAAATAAGAACGATCCGCCCAACGACCAGGAGGCGTAACTAGCCGGATTAAAACTAAACCACTGACTGGAGAGTATCTTGAAGGTAAAAACACAGGCCAAGGCAAAAGGGATTAATACGAACAGAAATCTGCGCAGATTTCTCCCACGCCAAAAAGGTCCCGTCGCTGAAAGCAAAGAAGACAGAGCGTCTGTTCGTTTGTGCATACGCCAATGCCCCGTGATGACTTCTAGTCAGCTTGGCGACGTCGTTCTATCAGGGTCTTGAGAGGGTTGTTCATAATCAGCATTTCCCACGCCGTCCGTGTGGGCCAAGTGAAACTCACCGTCTGCTTGGCCCATTTGTGGTCGACAATCTTACCTGAATAAGTCAAGAGAGGCACACGGAATTGCCGCCAGTTGTGTCTCTGCTCAAGTGTCATGAACCGCGATAGATCTACCCCTACGGTGTAATTGGTGGTATTGTCAACCATAGTAATGCCGTTGATGTAGATGTTGTAGCGACCTTTCCCAATTAAGACCATATCATTGGTAACACTGCCATCCTCCGGGTTTCGGCTGAAAACACAGTCCGCAACATCGAAATAATACTTGGTAAGAGAAAGACTAGGAAACCAACGAGTTACCCACCGGGGTGCAGAAGGTCCGACGAGCACACCTTCTCGCAAGACGGTCCTGCCCTGCTCCTTAGGAAATTTCCCGATTCCCTCACGGTGCAATACGTTAGCTGTAATAGTCCGCGATTCCGTAATAGTCCCCGTAACAGTCATATCAGGGAAGAGCTGAGAGACCATCGGTGCTGTGTTCTCGTCACCGATAAGCTCGAGCGCCTCGTACCGATAGGTTAGAGGCAGGCCGACCTCATCCAACGAAACAGTAAGCGAGTTGCTGACCCGACCACCATTCAGGGCCGTGACAAAACTGGCTGCCAAAGAGGAGGAAGTCAGTTGGGAATCGAAATTAACCTGCTCGAAGTCGAACTTCAAGCGGCTGGCCGGGTCCTCAAAAATGAATCTGTCGCACTGGAGCCCTATGGCAATATCCATCGGAGGTAAACGCAGACCGCCCGTGTCTTGCCCAGCCTCCGGTGGTTCCTGAGCGACAGAATCGTTGCCTACCGACGTGGGACGTGGGCTAACCGAAGAAATAAGGCGAAGAGCCAAATCCTGCAAGCGAGGCTGGTCAATCAAAGGACTATACAAGTTGACGTATCCGACAGGCGCAGTCCATACGTTTTGGACCCTGGCTGTGCAGTAGGCTGACGAGTCTCCCAGAGCAACGAATAAGTCTGGAATGATGAGCCGACCCTCATCCAAATCCATGACAGCGGATAGCCGTAAAGGCTGACCCAAAAGATCCAACTCCAGTGACTCCAGCTTGAGTGAAGTCTTGGACGGAGTAGGACGCTCAGCCATCGAAGTAAAGGTCAACTCCAGTTGCTGGGCCATCCTTTTGAATTGGGCAGGTCCAAGCTTCAGCCCGTCCGGGCCACCGTCACACGTACTCTTGAGTGTCGCCTGGTAAGGATCGGCCATCAGATCTAATTTGTAGTCCAACGTACCCTCTAGGCCCCACTTCCGGTCAATTTCGGCTAAACGTGGAAGCAAGTCGAACAAATCTTTGTCAAAGACTATACGGCCGCTAGACGATAGTTCAGTTCGGACAAAAGGCTCAAACCGCCGAAGCGATTCTACTAATTTGTAGTCTGACGAAAAAATGCTCGCCGGTTCAAATTCATCTGCGGATCTCAACAACATATTGCCTTTCAGATCCAATCGTGACGCGGCCAAATCCAGGGTAAGAGACTTCAGAGACAGATTGTGACGGCCTTGATCGTCAGAGGGCCCGATAGTCAGACTAGCACGGCAGCTCAACGGCACTCCTGGATGTTTCTGCAAAAGATAAGGTTCGGGATGATCTGCAGATTCGGGAGTTGAACCTGTCAGCACACAGCGGATACCCGTAAAATCTCCGGTTAGGTTCACCTCTTCGGGCAGTAAATCACAGCCCAACTTGCCGCTCAGCCCCACAGCAGCAATGCCCCCAAGCTGATAATCCTCAAGGAGCTCAGCCAGAAGAGGAGTGTAGTTGCTCAGTGTGTCAAGGTTGAGCCGGGGAAGTCTCAGGTCGAAATATAACCCATCTTTGTGATCGACCTGCAGTGAACCCAAAGAATCAGCAAGCTTCCAAGCCAGCCGGGCACGGAAAGGTAACGCGGGCAAATTAAAATAGTGAGAGGCCTTGTGCGTCAGGTCATCGCTTTCTCGCAAGTCAACTCGGAACTGCAGGTCCAACTCGGTTGTTATACCCAAAGGCTTTTCAATCAAAACAGGACTTTCTGCGTCTGATCCACTCTTGGGTATCTCACAGGCCAGCGATGTAGCATCCAATGCCAAATCCAGACTCAAGACCTCAGCAGAGGCGTAACGTAGATCAAATCGACCCGACAAATCACCGGCGGGCTTCAGTGGCCGTAGTGAAACCACGGCACTGGGTAACACCGCGGCGTTGGCAAGCTGGAAATCTCCGCCGGCAGATATTGAATTGATCAAGTCGAACACAGCAGCAGGTGAGTCCAGAGACTGAACGTCAGCGGTTCTGGGGACCAAGGAGAAAGATGCTTTCGCTACAGACAAAGCGAGATCCCCAAGACGCCCAGAGGCCTTCAGGTCCTCAATTCGGTAGCCCTTTTCAGCTAACCGAGCAGTGAATGACAACGTCAAAGGTTTATCGGAAAGCTTGCGGAAGTATGGTTCCACTTCCATCGAGGCTTCTGCCGGCAGGCTGACAGTCGCACTGATAACGGCCCGACCGTCGTCAGAGTGATTTTCTCCGGATTGATCTGCCAAGGCAGGACTTTCACCGCTATCCTGAAAACCTGGGGGTCCGACACGGAACTGTCCCTGCACGGGGCCAGTAAGTTTGACACTGGACAAGACAGGGGCCAATTTAGGAAAGATGACCGCGAAATCCTCAACCCGGCTGATATCCAGAGACGCCCTGAGATAATCCTGCGACCATCGCCAGTGTCTTAGTCCAGCGATTTCAGCCGGTCGAGTCAGCAAATCCAAAAAAGAAACCACTGGGGCGCTCTGAGCTAAATGCATATCCAAAGAAAAATTTCCCGAGGCCAACTCAGCCTGCAACGGCTCAACCAACGTCACTAGGCCGGTAGCCTGGTCGATTTCTGCCGTGAAGGCTATTCGACAGGGAATATCCGCAGACTTGTGCAACAGATTGGGGATATGCAAGCCCATATCCAGGGCATCAAGTGAAAAATCCAACCGATCAATCCGATCACCCTGTTTGAAATCCAAGGCCAAGCTGCTTGAACCGGTAACTGTCAGATCATCCTGGCGGAATAATCTGTCCAGGAAAGGTAACTGTTCCCTTAACCGGCTGGGCTGTACCTTCGCAGCCAACGAGAAAGCACCAGGTACGAAAGCCCCGGATGTTTCCAGAAACCGTCCCTGGAATGAAGTGTTGAAATCCAGTCCGTCCATAAACCCACTCAGGTCCTGGACAGTCAATTCTCCGGAAATGAACTCATACGACCCGCGGAGACTCAACTGAGCACGAGGAATCCGGACCTCTGTCGGTTCGGCAGGCGGCTGGTCACTCTCCGCAGGGCCAATAGCCTTGGCCAACCGTAGGTAGAGGTTGTCTACCCTGGCTGAGCAATCGTACAACTCTATACGGGCATCGGAATACAGTTCCAGGCGAGCCCGGCCGGAGGTTTTCCCGCCGATGGCCTGACAATTGATCCGGCCCATCCTGGGTACGGTCAGCAAGCTTAAGTCAAAATCCAACCAGGCTAACTCAGCAGAGCCTATAACATCAGTCTCCTGCAAGGCCGGTTGCTGGCTGGGAGGAACAAAGCTGACCTGCAAAGTGAAAGCGGGGCGACCTGTAGTCTTGGTGGGCTCGCCCTCGGCCAGAAAACGGTATTGACCACTCTGAACGTCACGGGCTACGCTAATCAACGGGATAGAGATGAGCCCCTCACGGTCATAGGCACGATCGATAAAGTAAAGGTTGGCATTGGTTATGCTGATCAGATCAAAGCCGGCTGTCTCAGGAGGCGAGGGCAGTGAACTCAGATTGGGTTTGCCGGCAGCGTCGGCCACAATCCACAAGCTCGGCTGATCTACGCGGACTGTTCCGAGCCGGCGACCCAACATGAATCGTAAGGGGCTAAAGTCCAATTGCAGTCTGGATGCCTGAAACAAGTTCCCCGGGCCAAACTCTTCCAAACGCTCAATGGTGATATCGCGGACAATAATACCCTGGGCCCAGGAAATTTCTATCGAAGATATAGATGCCTCCCGCCCGAATTGTGTCCGGATGCCGGTGACAATCTGGTTCTTGAGCCAGTCCGTGGGAATTAGCCAGGGCAAGAGGGCGTAGCCCAGTATCAATAAAGTGACTAGAAGCGAGATTGTAATATATGGCCAACGGCGTCTGCGGTGAGGTTTTGAATTGGCAGGGCTGAAAAGCCCCCGCTGCTTATCCAGTGGGCTCGGAACAACCGAAGATGTTTGTGGATCTTCCATATAGGCAGCACAAAGCCGAGAAAAATTGATTGTCTGAAATCTTCCGGCATCGTGACCCTGCCGGCTGGGTAAATATGCTAACAGTTTTTGGACAAAGAGGCAATGGGAGGATGTGGTAGTCCCTATGGGCCGTGGACTTCACGATTTCTTGGCCACGGCAAACAGTTCATGGGATTTGGTCAGAGTACCATCTTGATCCACAAGATCGATGTGAAGCTGCACATAAGAGGGGATGTCTTTGTCGTTTTGCGGCGGAGCAACTGCCCCCACGGGATACACACGCTGCAGTTCCATTTGTGCTGCTGAACACGCATCCCCCACCCCCTTGACCGTGAACAGCACCCAATCAAAGGCCTGATGCCCCTGGGGAATAACGCGTCTGCCGGAGGCGATCCACTGCTACAGATGGTCCGGTTACTGCAAAACCTTGACACGGCCACCAAGTATCTGCAAACGGCTCTCGGCGAAGAGCTGGATGGCGGCTGGATAAGCAATGCACTCCTGCTCGAACACGCGGGCGGCTAGAGTATCGGGATTGTCGTCCTCGGCCACTTCGCAGCTCCGCTGGACGATAATTGATAATTGGGCCCTTATCATATTCGTTGTTGACAAAGTGAACGGTGCAGCCGGAAACCTTACAGCCGGCGGCTAAAACGGCCTCGTGGACGTGATGGCCCCACATTCCTTTTCCGCCAAATGAAGGTAATAAGGCAGGATGAATATTCATTACTCGGCCAAGATAACGGTCGGGGATTTTCCAATAGCACAGCCAGCCCGCCTGGACGACAAGGTCCACATTGGCGGAATCGAGTACTTCGACAATGGCGGCACTGAAATCATCTACTTCGGAATAGCCCTTGGTGCGAATAACATGGCAGGGCAAATTCGCATCCTTGGCAATCTGCACACCCTTAACCGTAGAGCGAGAGCTTACAACAGTAACAACTTGAGCGGAAAGTTCGCCGGAACTAATCAACTTGAGGATATTGGCCAAGGTTCGGCCGGAGCCGGAAAGCAAAATACCCAAACGTATCGGTTTGACGTTGGTCATGCTTTTAAATCCTTTAAGCTTTGTTGACCTTAAGGGTAACCGATTCACCAGCAATGGTAATAGATTTGCCGTTATCCGTGCTGCCGGCGGTGAGGCTGTCACAGAGGGTCTCACGGCAGATATACTCGCTGTGCTCGGCGATGGCTTGGGTAACTTTCTGGCTGTCGGTCGCGTAGATGGTGGTGATGCGATCCTCAATTTGAAGATCAATCTCTTTGCGAATCTGCTGGATGTGCCTGACTAAGTCACGAGCTAGACCTTCGCAGAATAACTCAGGTGTTATTTCGATATTCAAGGCCACCATATGACCCGGCGGTTCGGCCACAGCCAGATTCTTCGGCCAAGACTTCTCCAAAAGGATATCTTCAGGAACCAGCTTCCATGACTTATCGCCATCCGGTTCAGTTAGAGTGACCTCTTGGCCAGCCTCGACCTGCGCAGCTATCACGGCGGCATCGGCCTGTGCCAACACCGCACTGATTGTCTTGAGGTCCTGGTGATACTTGGGGCCGAGGGTTTTGAAATTCGGTTTTAAGCTGATCTCTTGCTCTCCGGACAGATCGGATGTGATTGACAACTTCTTAACATTGAGTTCGTCGAGGAGTTGCTCGCGAAATCGCTCCAGGGCCGCTCTGGTAAGCTCATCATCTGACTTGACGATCAACTCCGTTAACGGCTGGCGGACACGCAGGCTGTGCTTCTCGCGTAGACTCAGAGCTCTGGAGACCACGGCAACGATGATGTCCATCTCTTCGCAGACCGTTTGGTCATAGGGGATATCCTCAGCCTTGGGATACTCACAATGATGAACGCTCTCGGGCGCATCCGGATCAAACGAACGCACCAGGTTCTGGTAAATGGTTTCGCAGACAAAGGGAGTGATCGGAGCCAACAGTCTGACCAGTGTGGTCAGGGTCTGATAGAGCGTCTGATAGGCCGCCAGCTTATCCGTATCGTCAGAGGACCTTGGCCGCCAAAAGCGACGGCGGTTACGACGTACATACCAGTTGGATAAGTCCTCGAAGAACTCTTCAACCCGGCGAAGCAGGGCAGCGGTGTCGAAATCGGCTAAGCTGCGGTTGGCCAGGTCGGTCAATTGATGCAACCTGGACAAGAGCCAACGATCAATGTCCTGGCGCTTCTCCAAGGGCACGGCTCCAGTGGCGGGGTCGAAACCGTCCAGGCGAGCGTAATTGGCGAAAAAGGCATAGACGTTCCAGAAAGTATTAAAAATCTTACTGCGAATCTGGCTGCCGATATGGTAACCGAAATTCAGGTTGGCCACAGGACTCTGGCGGCAAAACATCCAACGCATAACGTCCACGCCCATCTTCTCGGCAGCCTCTTCAAAAGCAATGGAATTGCCCAAAGACTTGTGCATTTCCTGGCCCTGCTCGTCGCGAACCAGGGCGTGGCCCAGCAAAGTCTTGAAGGGAGCGATACCTTCCATCATCGCCGACATGGCCAATAGAGCATAGAACCAGTTGCGGAATTGGCCGGGGAAACACTCCAAAACCAAATCAGCAGGGATCCACTTTTTCCAGTATTCGCGATCGGTGTTGTATCGAACGGTGGAATAAGGGACTATACCGGCGTCGAGCCAGGGATTGCCCACATCAGGGATACGGTCAACCGTTTGGCCACATTTTTCACAGTGAATTTTTATGGCATCAATCCAGGGTCTGTGCGGTGATTGGCCGTCAAACTGCTCCCAACCTTCCACGGCGCGGGTCTGAAGCTCATCACGAGAGCCAATGACCTCGAAGTGTCCGCAGGAACACTCGAAGATCGGCAACGCCAAGCCCCAATAACGCTTCTTGGATATCATCCAGTCACGCATGTTCCCCAGCCAGTCCATCTCGCGGTCCCGGCCGTAAGAGGGGATCCAGTGAATGTCGTCGACCACCTTCATAATCTCATCACGCCAGCTCATGCTGATGAACCACTCGTCAACCAGACGATAAAGCAGCTCGGTATTGCACCTCCAACAATGGGGATAGCGGTGCGGATAGCGCTCGACCTCGACGATCAATCCCTTGGACTTGAGGTTCTCAATAATATCTGTAGTCACCTGGTGGTCAGAGGCATTTCGTCCGGTGAGCCAATCGAAACCTTCAATATAGACGCCGGACTCATCCAAAGGAGCCAAGTGAATCAGGCCCTGCTCTGCGGCAAGCCGATGATCCTCAGCTCCGCAGCCGGGTGCAATGTGAACGATGCCGCTACCTTCATCAGCCTGGACGTCCTCCCAAGGGATAACACGATGAGTATTGGCGGCAGTTGAGTCTTGCTGAGCAGGCAGCTCATCAAAGGGGCCGTCATACTCCCAACCGATCAATTCGGAGCCCTTCAGTTTACCGAGGATTTCACAACCGCCATGGTGTTCAAGAATGTGGCGGACGGTGGCCAATTTAGGCGCAGTCTCCGGCCAGTCTTTGCTCTTAAACTCTTCGGCTAGACGCTGGTAATCAAGGCAACCTTCCGCGAAGTAGTAGGTAGCGCCTTCAGGACCACGAACTTTCAGATAGGTCAGTTCTTTGCTCACAGCACAGGCCACATTGCAGGTCAGCGTCCAGGGGGTAGTAGTCCAGATAAGTAGATAGTGTTTCTCGCCCGTAGGGATTTGCTTGCCCGGACCGAGGTTTCGCAGAGGCAAACGAAGGAAGACCGCGCGATGAGGAATGAACTTGTAACCCTCGTGCATCTCCATCTGACTCAGGCCGACGCCGCAGCGCGGGCACCAAGGCATTACATCCGTGCCCTTATAGACAAGGCCGCGATCGTGGCACTTCTTCAAGAAGGACCAAATGGTGTAGTTATTCTCGTCGGTCATGGTGAAATAGGAGTCGGACCAGTCCATCCAATAGCCCAGGCGAATGGATTGATCGGTCTGGACCTTGGCATACTTCCGGACACGCTCTTTGCATTTGTTCACAAAGCGGTCCAGGCCGTATTCCTCAATGTCCTTCTTGCTAGTGAAGCCCAGCTCCTTTTCCACCTCAACCTCGACCCACAAGCCCTGGCAGTCGAAGCCATTCTGGTAACGCAGCTCGTGCCCGGTCATGGCAAAGTAACGCTGAAAAACGTCCTTGAGCGTTCGGCCCCAGGCGTGGTGAACACCCATAGGGTTGTTGGCTGTGATGGGACCGTCCAAAAAGGACCAGGGCGGTTGGCCACGATTTTTGGCACGGAGCTTCTCGAAGGTGTCCGTTTCCTGCCAGAATTTCAGAACCTTGTGCTCGTCGGCAACAAAATCACAGGGAGATTTAACCTTCTGAAACATCAACACCTGACCTCATAACAATTAGGTTATATTGGAAGGGGAAGATACCGCAAACTTGCCGGTTTTGCCAGTGATAATCACAAGAGCTAGGGAAAAGTAGAATCCCAGGCTGGGGTGGTGGTCTTGAGCAAAAAGGTTGATTCAGCAGAGCGTGATTCACCAGACGGTTGGACGCGGATGGCTGCCAAAGCGGTTACCGGGCACTTGGCCTGGCAGATTCCGCAGCCGATGCACAAGTCCGGCTTAATGTATGGCTGCTTGATATCGTCTCGTCCGGCGAGGCTGTCAACGGCCGCAAGGGGTTTGACCACAATGGCTTTAGGCGAAACCGGGCAGACCTCCTCACAAACCTGGCAAGGTCGATCCATAGCCCAGGGCAGACATCGGCCGCGATCAATGAAGGCAGCAGCAATCTTCAGGGGGTTATCTTTGAATTTCCCCCGGCCAGTCTTCTCGTCCATGGTAATCGAACGCAGGGCGCCAGTGGGGCAGGTCTGGGAACAGGCGGTGCACTCATACTGGCAAAAACCTTGGCCCTCCCGCCGATTGTGGAATTTCAGCACCGGAGTCCAGAAACCCTCTAAGCCTGCTTCAAAAAAAGCGGGCTGAATGACATTGGTCGGACAGACGCGAATGCACTGGTCACACTTCAGGCAAGTCTCCAAGAACTTCTTCTCCGGCAAGGTTCCAGGAGGTCTGATTAAAGATGCGATGGGACCTCCGGTAACGGCTCGAGAAGTGCGAATTACCGGTTGCACCAGGCACGACCAAGAAATATGGTCAAGGCAAGAACGGCCAATCCCCAAAGAAGCCCGTAATAAAGAGTACGGCTCGATAGGGCGCTGGTGAATCCGACCAGGGGATCTAACTGGAAAAACAACGATACCGGCCAACGGCCCAGATAGACGGCCTGGGCAACAAAACCAAGAAACAAGAACAACAGCAGGAAGAAAATCTGATAGATGAGACGAACAGTCCGCATAAGCTCTCCCCTCAAACGATACGATTATAGGGACACGGAACAGAATTGTCACTGAGATAATCACAACTAAGGCAGGTAACTATTGACCGAAAGGACGATCTCGGATAAGCTCAGCGGAACGGATGAGATAGAACAGTCTATCCGCCGGGGGCGTAGCTCAGTTGGTAGAGCAACTGCCTTTTAAGCAGTAGGTCCCAGGTTCGAGCCCTGGCGCCCTCATTTCCGTCAACCATGTTTGGTAAATCTAGCTCGTTTTACAAATAACAGGCTGAAAGGCACTTCGCATCCGCTGAGGACACGGGAACGCACATTAGGATCAAAGTGGCAGGTTTTTAATTCCAAACTCGCCTCCGGCAGACGGCCATGACAGAGGAACAAAAAAAACCAGGCGAAATATTCGACGACGCGGCTGAGGCTGTGGATCGGATGGAACAGCTACCTCCGCAGAAAGGCGCTGATCTGCTGGAAGAAATGACACCTCAGATGGCGGCAGACGTTGTCGAGCAAATGACTCCGGATCACTCAGCGGCTGTGCTCGAAGAGATGGCCCCCGATGCGGCGGCAGCAGTAGTTAAACAGATCAAAGACGAGTACTCGGCAGATGCACTGGACGGGATGGACCAGGTCCATGCCGCAGCCATCATCCAGCATATGGCTCCGGATGACGCGGCTGACGTATTGGCCGGCATGTCCGAAGCCCATCGGGCTATGGTCCTAAAGCACCTGGACCCCCAGGCGGCCGGGGGACTGGGACAATTACTGCGATACGATGCAGACTGTGCCGGCGGAATTATGACTACCCGGTTCGTCCGTCTGCGAACCACCGA
>JAACET010000002.1 GCA_011682385.1 Actinomycetota bacterium
CAGGCGTGTTTTTTCCACATCGACCAGTTTGACGATGTAACCGACACGCTTACACTCTCGCGCGACCTGCCCGCGGTCCCCCAAGCTGGTGATACTTTCAGACCGATCATCGGCGGCAATTTCCGCAGCGCCCAGGAATGTTTCGGCCTGGCTGTTGGCGGACAGATTCCAGAGCTTGAAGCCGTGGCCTGCACGAACGTCACCGGTGTGACCGTCACCAAGGCCTCGGGATTACTCGGTGAGGGCAATATCTACGTCAGCTATGATGTTACATTGGACGAGCTCTATCTTCGACGCGACGGTGAGCAGAATGGTGTTGGTCTGGATGTATCGGCTGATCTAACGGATGCGATTGTCTTTGCCCAAGACGCCCAAGCGTATTTTAGAATAAACGTCATAGCCGCGAGTCTGCCCGTGGGTAATACAAGCGACATATTCACGCTGACCTGCCCGGAAGCGGTCTTTACGCCGGACTTCGAGGGCTATGAAACCGCAGAGGGCACCGGCGGCAAAATTCGTTATCGCCTGGAAGTTCTGCGTAACGAAGATACGGTCGATACGATGGTGGACTTGCAAGTCTATTCAGGCAAACCCACGGGCGGTCCGACGACGATCACCTCCAGTCAGTCGCTTACGACGGACGCCGGGCAATTCAGTGTAGCGGATGCAACGGACTGGCCGGCACGATCCTTCTGGGTCAAGAACACCACACGCACCGATTGCCGCTACATCAATTATCGAAGTGGAACTACATTTTATGCCGCCGCCGCAGATAGCGGTCTACGCGGCTACACGGCCGTCAACTGGGAACAGTCAGACAACGTCCAGGTGATGTCCGACGTGGACATCGCCGTTGAGGTCCCCACTGCCGGACAGTTTGCTGATCCCGACGGTGAAATCACCCCGCCGGTGGGTGTTAGCTTCGCCGAGCACGCATCGGTCAACGATTCGATCTACATCGGCGATCTTGCGACGGGTGAGATGATCGGCGTCTGGCGACGCGAGACGATTGTGGACAATCACCGGGCCAGGAAACTCATCCGCTGTGATACGATCTGTCTGTGGAGCTAAGGAGTTAAAAAGACATGGCCGTCAAACTACTCTTGCCGTTCAATAACTCGTTCCACGACGGTTCCGGTAACGATCACGACGTCCAAACGCCGGGATATTTCACATTTCTGGATGACAGTCCGTTCGGTTATGGACTTTATGCCAACACCGGGCGAATCTGGCTGGACGATCACAGTGACTGGCAGCTCGGCACGGGCGATTTTACGTTCGATAGCCAGGTAAAGGTGGACAGCGCCGGATCGACTTATCAGTACGTATTCTACCTTGGCAGCGGCCGTAGCCTGGTTGTGCTGTTCAATAAATCCAGCCGTTACGTGCGTCTGTATCTAAACAACAGCTATCTGAACTCGG
The DNA here is from genome assembly GCA_011682385.1 of Actinomycetota bacterium. Taxonomy (GTDB): domain Bacteria; phylum Planctomycetota; class Phycisphaerae; order JAACET01; family JAACET01; genus JAACET01. The sequence continues at coordinate 1,423 of JAACET010000002.1, forward strand.
CCAGCAGTGTCTTTAGTTTGGATACATGGTTCCACGTGGCGGTCATCCGCTCCAGCGGTGTCGTTCGCGTATTTATCGACGGTGGGCAGGTTATTGAATGGACCAATTCGGCCGATATTGTACCGGTCGACGGCCTGGCTGTGGCCAATTCACTTTCAGGCAGCGACTCGGTCGCAGGAACTGCGGAACTGCGGTTCTGCAATCACGCCGAGACGGATTGGTGGGGCGGTTTTACTCCGCCAACTGAGCCGTACCCTGCCACCGATCCGCCTGTTATCCCGCCAGATTCAAGTGGAGAATTCATCGCCCCATTCGATGATCACTACTTCGCCTTTAACCGGGCGGGTGATCCAGTCACGCCGAGATTTAATGGCCATTACGCCTTCGAGCCCGGATTTCTTGATTCGGCTATCCGGTTCAACTATGGCAACCTGTACTACGAAAACCACGACGGGCTCAAGCTAAACACAGACGACTTCACTGTGGATTTTCGTATCAAGATAGATGATTATTCGACGGGTACGTTTGCACTTATCGATTCGAGCGGATCGAATTACCTCCGGATGTTTTTCTATTCCGATGGCCGGATTCGAAGCTACGTCGGCAACACGAACTTCTACGCCTACACCGCTGTGACGACTGGCCAGTGGCATCACGTAGCCTTAGTCCGCAACGGCGATCTTTTCATTCTCTACGTCGATGGGGCGATGAAGGCCACCTACTGGACGTCCGGACTGACAGTCAACCCCGACGGCAATCTCTATATCGGCACATACGCAAACTCCGAGAGTGCTCACCTGGTCGGCCTGCTCAAAAAATTCCGCGTAAGAAAAGAAGCCCGCTGGATAACCGACTTCGACGCGTCCCAAGTGCAAGTCATCACGCCCTCGGCTACCAAACCCGCTCCAACAACCGATGCTGACTTTCTGCTGCATTTAAATAATAGCTTCGCCGATATATCGGGGACTAAACCGGGATTGAACGGCAGCTTCAACTTCGAGACCGGCATATTCGAGAAGGCTATCAGATTCAACTACGGCAACATTGGCTTCGCGTCGCTTGATTCAATAAAACTCGGCGGTAACGACTTCACTCTCGACTTTCGTATGAAGGTCGACTCGTTTGACAATGGCAACTTCGCCGTCTTTGACACAGCCGGCAGCAACTACCTGCGGATGTATTTCTATACCACCGGTTCTATCCGTCTGTACATTGGGGCCAGCAACTGGACAACACAAACCGGTTTGATCCAGATTGGCCAGTGGTATCACATCGCCCTTGTACGCGTCAATCGTGTCTTCCTGCTCTACCTCGACGGCGTCATGGTATGGCAGGTGGTCTCCACACCATCAGACCTGAATCCAATCGGCGATCTTACGCTAGGGTCGTTTAAAAACTCCGAATCCGCCCATCTAGACGGCCTGCTTGAAGAATTCCGTGTGGTCAAAGACATAGCCGGGTGGATAGAAGACTTCACGCCCCCGGCTAGCGCCTATCCTTACACCACACCGCCAGATACCGATCCCGCCCCTGTCCCTGACTTTGTCTGTCATTTTGATGACGGTGTATTCGATTCGTCCGGCAACAACTACTCCGTTACAGAAAACGCTCCTTTAACATTAGCCTACACGCCGGGCAAGTTCGACCAAGCCGGTCAATTTACCGGCCAGGAGTACCTCATTGTCGGTCAGCCATCCGACTGGCAAATCGGCACGGGCGACTTTCTACTCGACTGCTGGGTGAAACTCCCTGTCAATTATACCAACAGCCGTTACCTGTTCGATCTCGGCGGGCGGAAACTCGCGGCCTACACCTACTCGGTTAATCAGCTGCGGATATACATCAACGGCAGTTCCTACTATCTGGCGAACATACCGACGGACCGTTGGTTCCACTTGGCCCTACTGCGAAGCGGCCGGAGCTTTTTGGTCTATCTCGACGGCCAACTGGGAATCTCCATAACCTATACAAGCTCGATTGACCCGATATATGATTTTGCGATAGGCTCATACTATTTGGGCTCCAGTCAATTCATCGGCGAGTTGGACGAGCTGCGGCTGTTTAAACAATCCGCCGCCTTCTTCACCGGCGAATTCACACCGCCGACTAGCCCCCAAAGCGATCCGCCCATCACAGCGCCGCCGATCAATGCCCCGCGAACACTCGGCCCCGAGGGGGATGCCTACGATCAAACCCAGGTTTTCGAGTGGACCAAGGTTTTTCAGACCGACCGCTATGAATGGGAACTGATCGGCGTCGAGACGGTTAGTGATTACCCAAATCGTTCGTACACAACCACGATTGCTTACGGCTCTTATCAATGGCGTGTCCGAGCGGGAAACACTTATGGCTACGGCCCGTGGTCGGACAATGTCCCGCTTACCATCCAGCCGCTGATACTCGGCAATCCACTTAGTGGCGAAACCCACAACTGGCCGGAATATCTCTACGTCGCCGAAGAAATGGACGCCGAACCCATCCGCCTGAAATACGCCGCCACCGGCGTCGGTGATAATGACGAAGAAGGCTGGGAGAACGCCGACGCTTCTACGCGGCTATACTGGAGAAGTACCTCCAGCACATGGATCTTTGATAATAGCTACTCTACGCTTTACGAATCCGACGGCGTCTGGTCGCTAAACGGCCCGACTTCCGCTGACGGTTTAAAAATCGAACGTTTCCAATCTGGTGCACACTTCTACTACTTCTCGCCAAGTTCGGTGATCGCGGCCCAGCCTCCGGTTACGCTTGACGGCTTCTGCCCGATCCGTGCCTTCAATTGGGACTTCGAACAGGCTGACGGACTTTCAGTTAGCGGACTAACCGGCACCACACCGCCCGCCAATCAGATAGATCACTGGAAGCTCAAACTCCGCGCGGGTCAGCAATATGACTTCACCTGTACATTGAACACCGAGGCGTATCGAATGTACTTTCGCCTTTACGAGAGAAACGGCCGCACGCAGTTGGCGAGCGGATACACTAATTACGCCACCCCAGCCACATTCAGCTACACGCCTACAGTCAGTGGTGATTATTTCTTTCTGGCCGACGGTTACTCTTATGGCTATTACGGCTCGTACACAATCGAATCCGACCCCGCTCCTTCACGCGGTACTTTTTCAAGGGCACTGCACGCTTTCAGTGTTCGTCAGGGCTGTCAAACCGAACGTTTGAATAGCCACAAGGCACTGCGGTACATCCTCCAATCCATCCGGCCCGATGCCTGGCCCGCCCACAAACTCAGTGAGATTATTCGACGTGATGCTATTTCCGCACGAAGCGAAACCGTCTCCGAAAACCTGATCGCCCACGCCGCCCGCCATCGGAGAAACAGCTGGTTTATCGAGGCATTCGCCGCACGAAGAACGGCTGACGCTGCTCGCTTGAACCGAAACAACGCCTACATCCGAGCCGGCTGGGACGTCTATGCACGCAATACTGAGACCGACGAAGCGATTTACCTCGGCTTGGTCCCGGCCGATGCCTCACCGCGAGAACTTGCGGACGTGTATATCCCGGACGGCACTTGGGAGATCGAGGCTCGGCCAGCCGACTTGTTCTGGCAGGATTGTCGAACCCGAAAAGTTCTGACGTTGAGCGTCGGCGATACTTCACAAGCCGGTCTGCCCGCGATTCAGAATCTCCGACGTGAAATCAGCCCAACGTCCTTCCAGCCCATCTTGAAATGGAACATTGCAGACGAATACACCCCGCAAACCTTCGACTTTGCTGTCTGGCTCACAGACACCGATCCGGGCACAATCATTCCAACCGCACCGCCGGACGACACAGTTCGTTATCAGCAGGGCAGGGGTGACTATCAGTTTTTCTATACTCAAAGCGCCGACCGATATGCCACAGTCGCCGCTGTAAGCGACACCGAAAACGGCCAACCCGCCACGATCTTCATCCCCTGGGCGACGCAACCGCCCATCAGCCCACCAAACCAACTGGCCATTCATTCTCAAGAGGGTTAGTTCCTCAAATAACAAGTGGTCATTACCTGGGGTCTATCGGTCTGACAACAAATCGCCACATAACCGTTGGCGAAGTTGAATGGTCCCACCTAATCGTATAGGACCTACTCCCGTGCGGAACGCTCGTCTAGGCCAGAAATTCCCGTGGAGTCCGAATGAATAGGATTAGGTATCGTCCCTGGCTGAAGATTGGTTTCGATGAATACACGCCGTAAGTGCGGCCGCCGGCCAGGCTCCATTTTATAATCGGACCAGTTTTTGGGGAATAATATGGTACTCCCGTGCGGAATGCTCGTCCAAGCCACGTATCAAGCCCTGCGCGAAGTATGTCTGGAGGAAATACACAACGTAAGTGCTGTTATGAAAACCGGCAATTAGAGATCGCTCACGAGAAGGGTTGCGTACAGGGAGAGCCCTTAAAACAGAAAAGTGGAACTTTTATTGAGCTGCCATCATTTAGCACCCCATCAATAGTAACCTCCTGCAAATATACGCGTTATCGCCAGAGCAGGCTGTTTGTCTGACGCTTTGCGTGAAAACAAATCGTAGAATTTCTCGGTTTGAGAAAGAATTTGCTTGCTAAATGCATTTAGCTAGTGTATTATGGCCTCAGATGTAGGGTTCTAAGTGGAACTGACGGAGCTTGGCATGGCGGTCACGATGCGTGATATTGCGGAGATAGCAGGTGTTTCATCATCTGCTGTCGCACACGTTCTCAGCGGAAATGCTCGAACACGGCGCATATCAAAAAAAACGCAGCAGGCCATACTTCGTATCACAAAGAGTCTGGACTACAGATCCAATCCGATCGCGCGTCAGCTTCGGACCGGACGAACGAATAGGCTGGGTTTAGTTATCAGGAATTTCTCGAATCCATGGGCCAGCCACATTGCCCAGGCAATGCAGACAGAAGCGACTCAGCACGGCTTGGCCGTACACGCTTCCAGTTGGGAAGCGCGTGGAGACAGCCGAAAGGCGACCATTGAAGCGGTTCTGGACGCGGGAGCGGACGGAATAATCGCCACTTACTTAGCTGCTTTTTTCGACGGTTGGCACGAGTATTTTTCAGGGCTCTGGAAACAGCGAATCCCATGCATCATTGCCGCGGAGCTTGGAAAGGATGCTGAAATTCCCTGCGATTCTGTAATGATCGAACTTCAGAATGCATCTTTCGAGGCCCTGGAGCATCTCTACTCGCTGGGGCATCGGCGTATTGCTTACATCCGAGTTGGCCCCAAGAAGGCTTTGGCAGGCGGCGGCCGAGACTCAGCCGTCAAGGATTTCGCTGGGGTACACAAGTTCAAGGCGGATGACCTGCCGATACTATACGTCGCGCCTACTATAGAAGGAGGCGCAAAGGCCGGACGGGAGTTGCTAAAAATGCATCCAAGGCCCACGGCAGTGTTCGCTTCCAAGGATATCATCGCCCTGGGGATGATCGGTACGCTGCGAGCGGGCGGTCTGCGGGTTCCCGAAGATGTTTCCATAGTTGGCTGCGGTAACATTGATCTGGGCCGGTTTCAGGAAAAGCCGCTTAGCACGATTTCTTGGCCATATGGGGAATTGGCAAAGCTTTGTATACAGCAGATAAGGGCACGGATACACGACAAAGATTGGCTAAAACCCGTTCGTCGTGAGTTGAAAAGCAAGCTCATTGTACGGCAAACAACAGCCGTGTGCCCTGTGCGTGGTGATGAAGTCTGAATCGAGAGAAAAAAGGAGGGTCTTTATGGGCTAATGTGAATTGAATGTGTGGATAGGTGTTAGAAGTAGGTTTTTTTCTAGAGAAAAAAGGAGGGTCTTTATGGGCTAATGTGAATTGAATGTGTGGATAGGTGTTAGAAGTAGGTTTTTTTCTAGAGAAAAAAGGAGAATTGTTATGAAGATGAAAGTTGCATGCTTATTGAGTGTGGCAGTGGCGGTGCTGGCTCTGGGCTCGGGATCGGCGATGGGGTTCTTGACCATCACGGATGGTTTTGAGGACGCAGCTTACAGTACGGGTGCCTTCGCGGATACCTCCGGCGATTACGACCCGGCGACCCCGAATGCGGTAGGCGAGACAGTAACGGGTTTGGGCCCGCAGTATGCAGGAGGTACAGTGGATGACTACGGCCAGGTAACGAGGTATACGGCAGGCAGCGGGAATCTGGATCCCGGCCCGAACTCCGGTAACGGCTACATGCGCCTGGTCCGTGGGTATCATGACGGCGGCAATGTACAGATGTTCTATTCCTTAAGTGGGATGGAGAGTGCCAGCAATCCCGTGACCATTTCATTTTATGTTAACGGTCAGAGTGACCTTGCCGGCAGCGACCCGGGCGGCTATGGCAGGAGCAACCCCAGCGGCGCAACTGGGATCTCTTTCAGCTTAGACCACTCCGGCGGCGCCACCGACGATATGGGCTTCTTCTGCGGCCTAAGCGATTACGGCAGCACCGCGATTTCCTGGGATTACAACGACCAGCAGGGCGGCGGTTGGACCGCCACCGGTTCTAGTATTACCCTCAACTCCTGGAAGCAGGTCAAGATAGAGGTCAACAGCTGGAAGGTCGGAGCGGTGCTGGGGACGCTTGATTTTTGGTACGACGGTGTCGAGTACACCAATATACCCAATAACGCCACGGAGGGTGCCAGTTTCATGATAGGTACCGGCGGCGGCATTGAGTATTACCTCGACGATGTAAGCATAACGGAGATTCCCGAGCCGGTGACGCTGGCCCTGCTCAGTGCCGGTGGTGTATTGGCCCTACTGGGCCGGCGCCGACGGGCCGCTTAGCAGCAGCATAGGTGATTGGCGCAAAGGCGAGGGCCTTTTGGCCCTCGCTCGACGGTTGAAACTTGCGATCTCCGGCTGGGCCATCAGCGTACAGGGATGGTGTAGCCGGTTCGTGAGCCTTTATGTATGTGGGGTACGGCCGGAGGCCGCCATGAGGATGCAACGATATAATGTCAAAGAATATGCTGTTTCGGGTCGCATTGGTTGCTCAGACTCTCTTGCTCGTCGGATCGGCCATGGCGGAAGAAGCTGCCGACCGAGGCCATCGCATCTTGCTGGAGAAGGGGCTTCAAATCGAGGCCCGGGTGTATCCCTGGACCACGAGCAGTTTTGACCTGAACCGTTGGCAGGATTCGAATTTCACGTCGGCGAATTTCGAGACGGTGAATAGCGTGTCGTGGCTGGGGACGGCGCCGGGGATTCCTTGGTCGCGTGTCGATCCCGGGGGCCATGCGGAACTGACCGCCATGGAACTGTCCTACTTGACGAACATGGTGGGCTTTCAGTATCGGGATGAGCAGAACCTCAGCGATCCTGCGGAGGTGGCCCTGGCAGCCACGTGGCTGGCGTCGAACCGAACGAGGTATCCGAATGTGCTGGGGTACACGAATCAATGGGGCACTACGGTCAGCACGACCCACATGCGAACGTACATGCAACAGGCACAGCCGGACATGGTCATGTTCGACACCTACCCGTTCAAAGGGAGCAACCCGGCCGGGGGCAGCCCGACGGAACTGTACAATACGATGGTCAAGTACCGGAATCTGGGCTTGGGGGGTAACGACGCTACGGGCAATACGCCGATCCCCTACGCGTTGTATCTTCAGACGTTCAAGGGCGGCGGCTGGGATCGGTTCCCATCGGATTCGGAAATGCGTCTGAATCAGTTCGCCGCCTGGACTTTCGGATACACGTTCGTCACGGCATGGGTGTACAACGCGCCGAACTCGACGTACCAATCGCCTTTTTTCAACGGGCTGGGCGACGGGTCTCCCACGGCGGCGTTCAATAAGATCGCCGAAACCAATCGGCAAAGTCGGAACCTTGGCAAGACACTGGTTCGCCTGCTCAGTACCGATGTTCGCTTTATTGCGGGTAAGCATATGGAGGAGGAATGGCAATGGTGGCCCCCCGGTTATGTGGATGTAGTGAAGGACAACGATACCCCATCGGGAATGTCCGCCTGGAACTCGAGTGCCGATCCTTACATCACGAATATCTCTGCGTCGAACTTGGGCAACAAGAACGATGGGCTGAAAGGGGACGTGCTGGTGGGCTATTTCGAACCCCTATTGGAATCGGATGACGGTCCGGAGTATAATGATGAGATATACTTCATGATTGCCAACGGGTTGTCCGACAAGAACGGTTTGGTTTCGGAAACCAGGCAACAGATCACGATCGATTTCGATTTCGGCGTCAGCGGCATCGACAGCCTTCAGAGACTCAGCAGGGAAACCGGCTTGGTCGAGGTTGTGTCGCTTTTGCCTCTGGGTGGTGGGGGTGGTGGGTCACAATACCGTTTGGCCTTGACGCTGGACGGCGGGACCGGAGACCTCTTCAAGTTCAACACCGGCGCGCCGTTCATTGTACCGGAACCTGCATCGTTGGGTATGGTCGGATGTTCGCTGCTGGTGGCGATGTTGGTGCGACGGCGGTTCTGATCATTTGCGAATGGGCAAGAGAATGACATTGTGGAAAGGGCTTTTCTGTACGAACCTTGTGAGATCGAAGTCCAAACTCTCCGTCTTAGGCTGTCCGGACGCTCGTCTCCGAATGGCTCGTGCATGGTTTTTCATCCGTGAACTTATGATGTTTTCCTTTGGTCCAATCAGCGGAATCGTTTCTACCGTCCGGGGTGCGAAGCCCGCACGTTGGCGGCATAGCTGCTTCCGCAGGAACCTACACGCTTTTACACTTATAGAATTATTAGTGGTGGTGGCTATCATCGCCCTGCTGGTCTCCTTACTACTGCCTTCTTTGCAGAAGGCACGGGAGATGGCCAAGAGTGCCGTCTGCCAAAGCAATCAGAAGCAAATAGGCTTGGCTATGGCCATGTACATGCAGGATTACAATGGCTACGTGCCCTGCGGTCTGACATCGCCACCGGCTATCGAAACTCGCGTGTACGGCCATTTCCTTTTGCCTTACATTCCCTGGGGTCAGATCAACATGCCGAAGCCCACTGAAGTAAATGTCTTCATGTGCCCGGCCAACGATTTTAACTGGAACTCCCATGGGCTACGCTTCAATCTCGGGGAAAATAGCTGGTACATGAACATGAACTACGAGAACTGGGCCCGTCCCATCGAGTACGCAAAGCCTAGTCGCTGCATAATGCTCGGCGACGGCAACCCGGAGTATTTTGGGAATATTATGATCAACTACCAAGGGCCTCCCGATGGTCTGCCGTCATATCACGTGGGCTATGTACACCTCGACGGGGCCAATTTCCTCTATTTTGATATGCATGTTGAATGGCGCGAGAACAACTATTTGGAAAGGCGGGCCGACTTGACCCAATCGCCGTGGTGATCTTGCGGACCATTTCAACGAACACCGAACCTCCCCCAGAGACGAAAGGCTAAAAAAATGATTCCCAAAGATTACTCTCTCTCCAGGAATCTTACTGCTTCTACCGTTGCGGCCCTGTGCTTAATTATCTTCCATGGCTGCATGGCCACGGCGAACGATGTCGGCGGCATAGCTGACTTGACTGTCACCAGGTGTGATAATCCACCGACCATCGACGGCGATCTTAAGGACCGCTGCTGGAAGAAAGCAGCCCAGACTGGACCGTTCTCGAACTTCATGCCGAATGAAGCCCTAACCCAGAAAACCATCGCCTATCTGACCTATGATGACAATAACCTCTACATCGCCTTTCAGTGTTTTGAGTCTAAGCCCGGCGGAATCGTGGCTACCAAAACTCAGAGGGATTCATACGTTTGGGATGATGATTCAGTCGAGGTTTTCCTGGATACGAATCTGGACCGCAAGACCTATTACCACTTCATCGTAAACACGCTAAATGCGCAGTACGATGAATTTGGACACAAGAATCCCAGATGGAACGGCCAATGGCGTTCGGGCGTGAAGATCCATAAGGATTACTGGGTCGCAGAGCTGGCTATTCCCTTTAAGATACTGAAGACCGAAAGTGACACTTGGGGAGTGAACTTCACGCGTGAAAGGCGCGGTCAGCCGTCTGAGAGTAGTACCTGGTCTGCGTTGCGAAATAGCTTTCACAAACCGGAGGAGTTCAAGACTATAGATGGCCTGGACGTATCCTTCTATGCTTCGCTCAAATTAGGCGAGGCAACCATAGGCAATCTGGTGGGCACGAACCAGGCCCAAGTACAGGTGGAAAACAAGGCCGATGACAGAAAACTGATACTCAAGCTGACCGTGACCGAACCAAAGGGCAAGACCACAGAACATACCCAGGCTGTCGACGTACCGAGTGGAGCACAGGCCACGCTGTCTGCGGGCTACCTGTTGTCGGAGCCAGGCCTGCACAAGTTCGTTCTGGACATTGTGGACGTGGCAGCGTCCAGAAGTATCTATGAGATATCACTGAAGAGGCGTGTTCCTCAGTTGCTGGGTTTGGTTCTACCGACATCTATCTACTATGAGGATGATGATTCAATAGCGGCCGAGATAATGGTCAACGCGGCCGATGACCTCAGGGCCAAGCTTCAGATGGAGATAAAAGTAGCAGACGATAAAGGCAACACAGTGTCGCAGAAGACACTGCCAGCACCGAAGCAAAAGGAGTTCCTGGATTACGACATTTCAGGTCTTGGCAGGGGCAAATACCTTTTCGAGGTCAAGCTTATCAGAGACGGCAATACCGCCGCATCTGCAGAGAAGGAATTTGAGAAAATCGAAGGATTCTGGTGATCTACACCAATAGGCTGGCTCAATAAACAGAAGTATGGAACCATAATTGCACTGATGTGAACAAACTAATCCCTTTTCTGCCAACGAAGGAATCCCTACTGATGCTCATATTAGTATTCGCATGCATGATGCTTTTGGGTTTATCGTCAATTCCGAACTCCTGCGCAAGTGCTGGCACTATCGAAGTCGATGGCAAGAGCTATCGCGTTATAGAACACGCTGAAGATCATCCATCCTCGCTGTTCTCAGGAGCGGATAGAGATCGGGGCTACGTGGTGTTCACAAGAGAAGATCCCACCGGGATATATCCGAACTCATACCCGGCCCTGGGTGAATTGGTCAAGGAAATCAAGGTTTTTGCCTCACCGGGTGAATACGAGCCGATAAGTTTTGCAGTCTACTCACTTAAAGACCTGGACCAGATCAGAGTAGAGGTTAGCAACTTCGTGAATGAGCAACACCAGAAACTCACGAAGGAATACATTGACGTTCGGTCCGTAACGTGCTGGTTGCAGGCCGTCAAAGGAGGCTTCTCCTCTCCCGGCAGGGTATATAAAATGGTGCCTGAGCTGTTGGAGAAGGCGGTGCCGCTGGATATGGAGGCCAAGACCTGCAAACAATATTGGCTGACCGTACACGTGCCAAAAGGGACCTTGCCGGGCGTTTACAGCGGCGGTGTGAAAATATCCTCGTCCAATGCAGAGGATTTGCAGATACCAGTTGAACTGAAAGTCCTTCCAATTGATTTGCCCAATGAGCTTCCTTACGTTATCGGCTGTTGGGTGGGAATCTCCGGTATGCCTACTCGGGTGAACAAGATCGGGCGTTACGCGTGGGAGGAAATCCCAGTTCGGTTCAAGGACATGAAAGAGCACGGGATGAACAGTATGGTCTGGGATTGTCCGGACTCCTCATTTCAATACGAAATGATGGGAGTTCGCGGGTCCGGCAAGCTCGAGCTGGATTTTACCACGGACAACAAGATCATTGAGATGTACAAGCAGGCCGGTTTCCGTGGACCAATCATTATCGAGTTGTCCAAATACACCACCAGTTTGGCTAATTTTCTCCAAATGAATTTTCCCAATTCATATTACCGAGAGGGCAACAGGGGAAGCCACTGTCAACCTCCTGTGGACAAGACTCCGCCGGAGTACATAGAAGCTTATAAGGAAGGGCTCAGGCAGATGTATCAGAACGCCAAGGAGAACGACTGGCCGGAGATCATCTGGCATATCAACGATGAGCCGGTGCATCAGGGGATGGAGGTAATAAGAACGGCCGCTGCCCAGTACAAATGGGCCAAAGAGGCGGTACCAGAAGTTAGAACCTTCTGCACGCTCTACGATGACGATTCTTTGGCGGAGTCGGAAAGAATATTTAAGATGTTCGCTGGCTATCTCGATGTGCGAACGACGTGGCCCGGCTTTGAGAACGAAGAATACAAGCAACTTAACGAACGGATGATAGGCCAGGGCGTTTACAAAGAATGTTGGATCGTCAGCATTGAGCTGGACAAGCCCGAAATGGGAGCCTTTACACGAGCAAGAGTCAAATCAGGTCTAAAGATCAGAAAGGATGGCGTAACGGGATCCTTCTATTGGCACTACGGTTATATGGGCCAAAAAGCCGGTGGCGGACACATCGGCGTTAAGGATGGCTGCTGGGATCCGCACACAGACTTCCCCGTAAGACAGGTAGCCTTGTCGTATCGTAGCCCGGATAACTCAGCCGTTCCTACACTTGCGTGGGAAGGAATACGGGAAGGTATAGATGATCTGAGGTATATCACCGCCCTGGAGGATCTGATTTCGCGGGCAAGTGCACAGGCCGATCCTGAACTCAGGGGCCAGATCATCAAGGGGCAGAAAATCTTGCAGGGCATTCTGGATTCTTTGCCGTGGGTAAAGATTGACCGAATGAGTACTTCTGCCGTGAGTAACTCTCAGATGAGTGAGTATCGCCGCAAGATCGCCGTGGCGATCATGGACCTAAGCGAAGCTTTAGAACGCTGCAAGTAAGGATACGTAATGTCAAAGGATTTCGATAGAATCGAAGGGTTTGGTGAAGGCTACACCGCCTCCTCATCAACAGCATAAACAAAAAGGAGTCTTGAAATGGCGAAAGTCCAGCTAACGTTACGAACAAATGTCTGTGCAATTGGATTCGGCCTGGTTCTTCTCGTGGCCGGATCGGCCTGCGGGCAAAACGTGATCTATAACGGCAACTTTGAGCGAGGAGCTTATGATAAGTTGCCGACGGGCTGGAAGCATATTTCCTGGATAGGCGGCAAGAAGTTCGAGACGGGCAAATTCGACGTCGGGCTCAGCCCGGACGTCAATGCCGGGAACGGAAAGAAGTGCCTCAAGATCACTGGCAGCCAGATCAGCGAAAAAGGCAAGGAGATGTGCCGGGCGGGCGTGCAGAGCCGTCCGTTCACCTGGGCGCCGGACATGAAGTACACGATAAGGTTCTTCTACAAGACCGATGTCAAGAAGACGCAACAGGGCTATGCACCGGCATATATAGCCATCCGTGGCAATGTCGGTGCTGAATGGTCAGAGAAGTGGCTCAAGGATACCAAAGGCACCTGGCAGATGATGACGGGTGTCTTTCGTTACGTCGGGCCCAGAGAAGAGGGGTCTATTCAGTTGCGCGGCTACGCTGAGGGGGACATATTGTTCGACGAAATTATCATTGAGCCGGCCGGAAAGGCCTTGGTCGTCGAGGTGGATGGAAAAAAGTACGCGGTGGAAGAGCATGAGGAAAAACATCCGCCGGCGCCACTATCGGATGAGGACCGGAACCGCGGTTATACTGTTTTCAAGAGAGGCGACCCGGCCGGCATATACCCTACTTCATATCCCGCTCCTGGAGAACTAATCCAGGATCTCAAGACCTTTGCCACGCCGGGCGAATACGAGCCGGTTGATTTTGCTCTCTATCCGTTGAAGGATCTACAGCAGGTTCGCGTTGAGGTCAGCGATCTGGCAGATGAGAAAGGTCGGGTTCTAAGTAAAGATTGTATCGACGTTCGTAGTGTCAAATGTTGGATACAGGCGGCGGCCAGGAGTTATAAGGTCGTTCCTGAGTTGCTGGACAAGACCGGCCCGCTTGATCTGAAGGCCAAAGTCCCGCAACAATACTGGCTGACGTTTCACGTTCCCTCGGATACTCCCGCGGGCAAGTACAAAGGCAAGATAACTATCACTCCGGAGAATGGCCCCAGCAGCGAGATCATGCTGGGCCTGCGGGTACTGCCTTTCACTCTCGCTGAGACACCCTATAAGTTCGGTTGCTGGGTAGACATCTCCGCTATGCCGGGCCCCTTACGTGAGAAAGGTCGTTATTCGTGGGAGGAAATCCCGGTTCGGTTCAAGGACATGAAAGAGCATGGGATGAACAGTATGGTCTACGATGTTCCGGATTCCTCATTCGATCCCAAAATGATGGGAGTTCGCGGTTCAGGCAAACTCGATATGGACTTTTCCACGGACAACAAGATCGTTGAGATGTACAAGCAAGCCGGCTTTCGTGGACCAATCGTTGTCGAGTTTTCCAAATACACCACCAATTTGTCTAAATTTCTCCAAATGAATTTTCCCAATTCATATTACAAAGGCGGCAACAGGGGAGGCCACTGTCAGCCACCTGTGGATAAGACCCCGCCGGAGTACATTGAAGGCTATAAGGAGGGCATCAGGCAGATGTACCGCAATGCCAAGGAGAACGACTGGCCCGAGCTGATATGGCACGTCAACGACGAACCGGCGTACCAGGGAATGGAGGTCATAAAGACAGCCGCGGCGGAGTATAGGTGGGCCAAAGAAGCCACGCCTGAGGTCAGGACCTGGTGCGTCCTGAAGTCGAACGACGAGGACCTAATAAGACTCTTTTCTCCTTATGTTGACATATTATGCAACTATGTCAGTAGCGAAGAAGACTATCTCTTGACCACGAAGTTGCTGGCCGAAGGCGTTTACAAAGAACGGTGGGGATACATAGGGCCCGGAAATGTGGAAACTGACGCTTACGAAAGCGGCAGATTGGACTCGGGATTCAAGTTCAAGAGAACCGGCATGACGGGGATGTTCTTTTGGGGTTACGGCTTTATGGGGCAGGGCAGCACCATTGCTGGTCCGGGCAACCATCTCGGCGCGAAGAATGGCCAGTGGGATGAATATATTGATTTTCCAACGTCAAGATCGGGAGCATCATGGGGATCCAAAAAAATTGCCTTTAGCTACCGTTCGCCCAAGGATCCTCTTGAGGTCGTTCCCACGCTGGCCTGGGAAGGGGTGCGTGAGGGAATAGACGATGTGAAATACATTGTTACGCTTGAGGGTTTGATCGCCGAGGCCAAAGCCAGCGGCAGCAAGGAGGCAAGAGACGAGGCCCTTTCTGCCCAACGCATGCTCAAGGATATGTTAGCAGCCATCCCCTGGGGTGTGACAGATATTGACTGGGCGACGGCTGTGCCTGTAGAGCCGTTATCTAACGAGCAGATGAGTAAATACCGCTGGCAGATTGCTCTGAAAATCATGAAACTTTCTGAGTTACTGGGACGTTGAGCGGCCAAAAGTCGGGCTAAAATAGGATCGGCTGTCAGGTCGGCGTTAGCCGTTAAAAACAAGGAGCAGTAGAATGAAACGCGATTACAAATTGTTGCAGGTGTGCGAGAAGGTGGCCGTATTAGGCTTCTTGCTTCTGATGCCACACTGTGTTTTTGGCGCAAACCTTATCACCAACGGCAACTTTGAGCGGGGGGCAGTGGGCGCTGCGCCTGTGGGATGGAAGCCATCTGTCTGGGCCGGTGGCAATCGCAACTCCGGCAAATTCAGCATCAAGCTCAGCACTGACGTACAAGCCGGTTGCGGCCGGAAATGTCTGCAAATCACCGGAAGCGAACTCGGCGAGGACAACGGCAAGGAAATATGTCGCGGCGGAGTCTGGAGCAAACCGTTCTTTCTCCAGCCCGACACGCAGTATGAGATCAGCTTCTTTTACAGAACCGACATAACCAAAACTCAACAGGGCTATGCACCGGCCTGGATATCCATTGGCGGGAACGTTTCTGTCGAATGGCGTGAGAACTGGCTGGCCGATACCGGCGGCACCTGGAAGATGGTCACCGGCGTCTTTCATCACATCGGCGCAAGAGAGAAGGTCAAGATTCTCCTAAGAAACAATGCCGAGGGCGACGTATGGTTCGACGAAGTAATTGTTAGGCCCGCCGGTCAGGCTAAGACCGTAACCGTGCATGGAAAAAAATACGCCGTCGCAGAACATAAAGAAGACCACGAAATGACGCCGTTGACAGACGAGGACTTAAACCGGCAGTACGTGGTCTTTAACAGAGCTGTCAACCCGGGCGCAATATATCCCACTTCATACCCGGCTCCCGGAGAAAAGATCGATCAGCTCCGAACGTTCGCAACCCCTGGCGAGTATGAGCCTGTTAGTTTCACAATTTTTCCCCTCAAGGATCTTGCTAATGTGAAGGTCGAAGTAACTGATTTGATTGACCCAAGCGGCAAGATTCTCAGCAAGGACTGCATCGATATTCGCAGTGTCAAATCCTGGATCCAGGGCGTTGGCCGAGGATATATGGTTGTGCCAGAACTGCTGGAAGAAGCCATACCCCTCGATTTGAAAACCAGGGTCTCACAGCAATACTGGCTGACCTTTCATATTCCAGAGGACGCCTCTGCCGGCAGGTACAAGGGCTCAATAACCATCACTGCAGAAAACGCCCCGAGCGCCAAGATCGATCTTGGAATGAGAATACTGCCTTTCACTCTCGACGGGGAGATTCCTTACGCCGTCGGCTACTATGCGGACATCTCCGCTATGGGTCCGCACCACCCCACTAACCGCTATTCCTGGGAGGAAATAGAGGTTCGCCTGAGGGACATGAAAGACCACGGGATGAACTGCCTGGTTTATAGTTATCCTGATTCTTCCTGGGACATAGAACTGATGGGAGTGCGTGGCTCGAAAGAGGTCAATCTGGACTTTAGCGTAGATAATCGCGTCATCGACATCTACAAGAAATCTGGCTTCACCGGACCGATCATAGTCGATTTATCAAGACTCTCCAACAGGCTGGCTGGCTTTCTGGGGCTCAATTACCCAAGTTCCTATTATCGTGGTGGAAGTAGAGGCGATACCCTTTTGCTCCTGGAAGATCAGGCCCCGCCGGAATTCGTCAAAGGTTTCAAGGATGCAATAAAACAAATGTGGCAGAACGCCAGGGAAAACGATTGGCCCGAACTGATTTACTATCCCATTGACGAACCGGCCTATCAGGGCGAAAGAACGATAAAGGCATCTATCCTGCAGTACAAGTGGATCAAGGAGGCAGTGCCCGAAGCACGAACGCTTTGCCCGGTCAAACCGAAGGGATTTCCACTGGACGAAAAAGAGAAACTGTTCAGGCGGATGGGACCATATCTGGATATCCGAACAGGCCAGCTTTGGGGAACAGAAGAGTCAAAGCAGAACCAGATGCTAATCGACGAAGGCGTCTATCAGGAAATGTGGATGGTCCTCGGCCCGGCAAATTCTGAGCTTAATGCATACGTCTCCGCCAGAGATTGTTCCGGCTTCAAATTGAGGAAGACCGGCATGACCGGAATTACATACTGGACCTATGGACAGATGGGCCAGAACGACGGTAAAGGCGGAAAACTGGGCATAAAGGACGGCAAATGGGATGAATACATCGATATCCCGGGCAAGTTCATAGCCGTATCCTACCGTTCGCCCAGGAACCCTATCGTGCCGGTACCCACTCTTGCATGGGAAGGCGTCAGAGAGGGTGTGGATGATCTGAAATACGTTGCCACATTGGAGAGGCTAATTGCACAGGCTAAGAAAAGCGATGTGCAAGAGACCAAAGACAAGGCCGCAGCAGCAGAAAAGATGCTTGAGTCAATTATTAGCGAGATTCCATGGACAATGGCTAGTATAGATTGGTGGGAAACCTCAGAAACGGAAGTTCTCCCCGACACTCAAATGAACAAGTTTCGCTGGAAGATTTGTCTGAAGATCATGGAACTTTCTCTCTGAGTGTGGCGACCTTGAAGTGCGAGAAACAGGCCGGAGCCTGAGATTAGTAATTACCACTGGAGTTTAGCAATAACAGGGAGCTGTGAAATGAAGGTACCCGACAGAACAGTAAAGATATTGGCGGCAACAATAAGTGTGATGCTTTTAACACCGGGTTTTGCGCTGGGTGTTAACCTTATTAACAATGGCAGCTTCGAGCGAGGAGACTACGACAAGCTGCCGACTGGTTGGCAGCATATTTCCTGGATAGGAGGCAAGCGGTTCGAGGAAGGGAAGTTCGACGTCGGGCTCAGCCCGGACGTCAATGCCGGCTGCGGAAAGAAGTGCCTCAAGATCACTGGAAGCCAGATCAGCGAAAAAGGCAAGGAGATGTGCCGGGCGGGCGTGCAGAGCCGTTCGTTCACCTGGGCGCCAGACATGAAGTACAAGATAAGATTCTTCTACAAAACGGATGTCAAGAGGTTGCAGTATGGCTATGCACCGGCATACATAGCCGTCCGTGGCAATGTCGGTGCTGAATGGTCAGAGAAGTGGCTCAAGGATACCAAAGGCACCTGGCAGATGATGACGGGCGTCTTTCATCACGTCGGGCCCAGAGAAAAGGGGTCTATTCAGTTGCGCGGCTACGCTGAAGGGGACGTATTATTCGACGAGATTATCATTGAGCCGGCCGGAAAGGCCTTGGTCGTCGAGGTGGATGGAAAGAAATATGCGGTTGAAGAGCATGAGGAAAAACATCCGATGGCGCCACTATCGGATGAGGACCGGAACCGCGGTTATACCGTTTTCAAGAGAAGCGCCCCGGACGGCATATATCCTACCTCGTATCCCGCTCCTGGCGAGAAGGTCGAGAATATCAGAACGTTTGCCACACCGGGAGAATACGAGCCGGTTGATTTTGCTCTCTATCCGTTGAAGGACCTGAAGCAGGTTCGCGTTGAGGTAAGCGATCTGGTAGATGAGCAGGGCCAGGTTCTCAGTAAAGATTGTATCGACGTTCGTAGCGTCAAATGCTGGATACAGAAGGTAGCCAGGGGTTATAAGGTTGTCCCGGAACTGCTGGACAAGACGAACCCGCTTGATTTGAAAGCCAAAGTCCCGCAGCAGTATTGGCTGACGTTTCATGTGCCCTCGGACGCTCCGGCGGGCAAGTACAAAGGAAAAATAACTATCACTCCGGAGAATGGCCAGAGCAGCAAGATCATGCTGGGGCTGCGGGTACTGCCTTTCACTCTCGCTGAGACACCCTATAACGTCGGCTCTTGGGCATGTATATCCGCTATGCCGGGCCCCTTACGTGAGAAAGGTCGTTATCCGTGGGAGGAAATCTCGGTTCGGTTCAAGGACATGAAAGAGCATGGAATGAACTGCATGGTCTGGGATTACCTCGACGCCACATTTGATTATAGAATGATGGGAGTTCGCGGTTCAGGCAAACTCGATATGGACTTTTCCACGGACAACAAGATTGTTGAAATGTACAAGCAAGCCGGCTTCCGTGGGCCAATTATCGTTGATTTCTCCAAGTTAGTAACCCATTTGGCCATTTTTACCAACATGGATTTCCCCAGCTCTTATTACCGAGCCGGCAATAGAGGCTCTATGTGTCAGCCACCCGTGGACAAGACGCCGCCTGAATTCATAGAAGCCTACAAGGAAAGCATAAGACAGATTTACAGAAACGCCAAAGAGAACGACTGGCCCGAGCTTATCTGGCATATTAATGATGAGCCGGCCTATCAGGGAATGGAGGTCATAAAGACGGCTGCGGCGCAGTATAGGTGGGCGAAGGAAGCTGTGCCGGAGGTCAGAACATGGTGCGTCCTGAAGTCGAACGATGAAGACATAATAAGACTCTTTTCTCCTTATGTTGACATATTAACCAACTATATCAGTAGCGAAGAAGACTATCTCTTGACCAAGAAGCTGCTGGCCGAAGGCGTTTACAAGGAAAGGTGGGGATACATAGGTCCCGGAAATGTGGAGACTAACGCTTACGAGAGTTGCAGATTGTCCTCGGGATTCAAGTTCAAGAGAACCGACATGACGGGTATGTTCTTTTGGTGCTACGGCTTTATGGGACAACAAGACGGCAAGGGCGGGAATTTGGGCATAAAAAATGGCAAGTGGGATGAATATGTTGATATCCCAGGTAAACACATTGCCTTTAGCTACCGTTCGCCCAAGGATCCTCTTGAGGTCGTTCCCACGCTGGCCTGGGAAGGTGTACGTGAGGGAATAGACGATGTGAAATACATTGTTACGCTTGAGGGCTTGATCGGGCAGGCCAAAGCCAGCGGCAGCAAGGAGGCAAGAGACGAGGCACTTGCTGCGGAACGTATGCTCAAGGATATGTTGGCAACCATTCCCTGGGGTGTGGCAGATATTGACTGGTGGACGGCTGCGCCCGTGGAACCTTTTTCTAACGAGCAGATGAGTAAATACCGTTGGCAGGTCGCCCTGGAAATCATGAAGCTGACTGAACTTTTATGTAATTGAAGAGTCTTGAATATTTTTCACCAGTAGAGTATTGAGAGCTGGCAATGAGATCCAAAGAACGAGTCCTCCGAATCTTCAGGGGAGAATCCGTAGACAGGCTAGCATGTTTCGAGCAGACGATAGCCTGCTCCGTGGCTTCGGACATTCTTGGCAGGCCGGCGCTAACCAGCGGCAGCTCGCTGGAGTATCACGAGGCCCGCGCCTGGTGGGAAGGTGAGGAAGCTCACGATGCCTTCAAGCTTCAGGTCCTCAAAGACAATCTTGAACTTTCCGAAGAACTCGGGTTTGACATGGTGCGTCCCAGATTATCGGTTTTAGAATCTAAGCCGAGCTGCCGTATCAATGAATATACTTTCGGTTTTGGCAATTCCCAGCACGGTACATTTTTCACCATGAGTTTTGATCCAAATACTCAAATTTGGGGAATGGTCAAAAAACCAGTGCAATGCTCTAACCCATATTCTGTTGTCCATCGTATGCAAAGAATTCTTGAACATCTGACTGACGAAACTACTGATTCGAATTTTTCAGCCTTGGATTGGCTGGTGGGCAAAGTTGGTGATCAAAAAGCTGTTCTTTGCTCAACCGGTGAAATATCGATTCCTATCGACCAGGAATGGCTAATCGCTTGTGCTGACGATCCCGGAATTGTGGAACGCTACTTGGATTGCATTGTTGAGATATCTCTGCGTAAGTTGCCGTTCGTCAAGAAACACGGGGCCGACGTAATATGGGCGGGGGGGCTAATTGGTGGCAGCGATGGGCCGGTGTACAGCCCCGAGATATTCAAACATCTTCTTTTGCCTCGCTTGAAGAGGATCGTTACGAAGTGTCACGAACTAGGGCTATTCTACGTGTATCGTACCGACGGCAATATATGGTCCATCGCTGAGAAACTCCTGGGCGAGTCAGGCATAGACGGCTATGGAGTGAGCGATATCGACGCGGGCATGGACATCGGCGACGTCAGAAAACGTTTCCCAAAGCTGGTATTGTGTGGCAACGTCAACAATAAGACTCTCCAGCTCGGAACCGTTGAACAGGTCAAGGCGGAAACCAGGGCCTGCGTAGACAAGGCACTTGGAGGCGGGCACATCTTTGGCTCGTCTAATTCCATTATTCACGGAACGCCCGCTGACAACGTCATAGCCATGTTCGAAACCGCCAGGGAATACGGAAGGTATTAAGCAATGAGCAAAAGCAGCACACGGACACTCTTTGTAGATGACGCTGACACCGAAAGCATGCGCAATTTACATCGCATTATTCACCCGGCCAAGAAGTATGAGGGAAATCCCGTTGTGGCCGCCGAACAGAAATGGGAGGGCAAAGAGTTACTGCTCGGCGGCACGGTCCGGAAGGAAGGCGAGATTCACCGTATGTGGTACCAAAGCAATCTCAACGGAACCTACCTGGACCTATATGCAGAAAGCAATGACGGCATTGGCTGGACCAAACCGTGTCTTGGCAAATATGAAGATTTTGAGGGAAGCCTTGAGAACAACATTTACATGAGCCGGATGGCCTTTCGGTCAGACAAGCGATCGCCGGCTTCTGTCAAGCAAGACCATAATCAGAATGTCCTTTATACTCCGCATATGGGCCAGGGCAAAACGTACACAATGCTGTCGTATGATTATGGGCGGTCAGGCTATGGGCCTTACGATGGATATTACCTTGCCTTTTCAGATGACGGTGTGAATTGGACTGACGGTCCCACAGAGCCGGTGATTCCCGGCTATGCCGATGTGGGATGGTTTATATTCGACGAAAAAGACCAAGTATTCCGGGGCATAGTAAAATCCTTCATAAATATCCGAGGATACTCTCGACGATCCCTACTCTGGACCCAGAGCGCGGATGGCTTCAACTGGACCCTCCCTCGCCCGGCCTTCATACCCGACCTGGAAGACGATCGCTGGGCTGAAGGTCGAGCTGGCTGCTTTACGCAATACTATGGGATGCCAATCGAACGCTATGAATCGGTCATCCTCGGATTTCTTCAGGTTTTCAGGTGTACCAACGGACACACATCTTCCGATGGTACAATCGACGTGCAACTCACTGCCAGCCGAGACGGCAAAAACTGGCAACGTGTGGGCGATCGTCGCACCATTGTGGAGCGAGGTGAATATGGCAGCTGGGACTGGGGGCTTATTGAACCGGGCAACGCTCTGGTCGTGGATGGCGACCAAGTTAGAATATATTATACTGGTTACAATTCCCTCCACGGCCAATGGACTCCGGATCCGCAGGGCAAGAAGCTTGCTATCGGAATGGCAAGCTGGCCGAGGGATCGTTTCGTTGGTATGAGGGCTGGTTCGAACGGCGGGGAACTAGTAGTTCGTTCAAATAACATCGGCGATGAATTACATATCAATGCAAATGCTGCCAACGGTTCCTTGGCCGTCGAACTTGCAGACCAGACTGGCAGGCCGATCAAAGGTTTTGAAGCATCAGAATGTAAGCTGCTTTGTCGCGACGGACTTGACCACACTGTAGCTTGGCAAAGTAAACCATCGACAAAACCATTCAAAGGCAAGTGTATACAAATCAAACTGAAGCTCACCTCGGCTGAAGTCTTCTCGCTGTGGTGGACATAAAAGGAATTGAATATGGTCGCAGAAAAAAACAAGCTGGGTGTTGGCGTT
This sequence comes from Actinomycetota bacterium, assembly GCA_011682385.1. Lineage (GTDB taxonomy): Bacteria > Planctomycetota > Phycisphaerae > JAACET01 > JAACET01 > JAACET01. Next base: position 24,306 of record JAACET010000002.1, read on the forward strand.
ATTGTACCAGTCATAACGCCACTTGCGAGTGATGGAGATATCGATCAGCAAGGCCTTGAACGTGTGATCAGTCATTGCATGGCTGCCGGCGTGCACGGAATACTCATCTTGGGCAGTGCAGGCGAGGGCATCTGCTTCCGGTCGAGGCAAAGGCAGAGAATTATCAATGCAGCAAAGCGCGTAACGGAAAATCATATTCCCCTATATGTCGGCGTGTTTGATGCAAGTACGAGCTTGGTGAGGGAAAAAATCAAATCTGCCGAAGGAAACGGCGCTGATGCCGTCGTGGTAACGCCCCACTACTATCTTCGATCACGCAACCAAGATGAGATTGTGCGGCATATGGAAATATGTGCTGCTAACGCCACCGTGCCGGTGTTGGCGTACAATAATGAGGGAACAGTGCACGTGAACATCGCAGCCCAGACCTTCAAAAAGATAATGGCAATAGAGAACGTGATAGGGCTCAAGGAAAGCACTCAGGATTGGAAGCAGTTTGAGTCAGAGCTTGCACTGCGGGGAAACACTGGTTTCAAAGTTATTGCGGGAGGGCAGTCCATTCTTGGGATGGCCATGCTGGCTGGGGCTGACGGCTGCATGTCCGGGGTAGCCAATTACGCGCCGAACCTCGTTGTTGAGTTATACGATGCGGCAAGAAAACAAGACGCTAAAAAGGTTTTGATGCTCCAGAGCAAAGTTATGAGGCTTGACGAGGCGACCCATGCCGGCGACTTCTTTCTGGCTGGCATCAAGTACGCTTGCTCGCTGCTTGGGCTGTGCCACGACTATTTGTCCGAGCCCTTTGAACGCCTTACGAACCCTCAGAAGGAAGTTGTTAGGATCGCCTTGCAGCAAGAAGGACTGATCAAGTGAGAGACCTGCATTTGTGAGCATAGGAACATCATGAAAAAGCGTCATTCTGAGAGACGTGTCATTGTGAGACGATATGACCTGGTTGTCGTCGGCGGCGGCCTGGCGGGTGTCTGCGCAGCCATTGCTACCGCTCGGCTCGGAGTCAAAACTGCGCTGATTCAGGATCGTCCTGTCTTGGGTGGAAATTCCTCTAGCGAAATCCGCGTAAACGTGGGAGGTGCCAATGACTGCAACGGCTGGGCCCGCGAGACCGGTATAATTGAAGAGCTAATTCTGGAAGACCGCTGCCGCAACCATGATCGCGTCCAAAACGGCGCTATCAACTCCGTATGGGATATGGTCCTGTACGACTGGGTTACCAGAGAGCAAAACCTAGACCTCTATCTAGACACCCACGTGTCCTCCGTGGAAAAGAAGGCAGATAAGATTGAGGCAGTTACGGGATTACAAACCGGCAGCGAACGAAACATCAGATTCCAATCGCCGCTGTTTGTGGACGCAACCGGAGACGGCACTGTAGGAGCATTAGCTGGGGCTCAGTTTCGTCACGGCCGGGAAAGTCGTGCGGAGTTTGACGAATCGCTGGCGCCCAAGAAGGCTGATGGGCAAACGCAAGGCTCTACTCTTCTGTTCCGTGCCAGAGACACAGGTAAGCCAGCCCCATTCACGCCGCCAGACTGGGCTGAAAAATACCCGACAGAGAAGTCATTCTGCGGCAGGAATCACGAAAAATTCGGGCCCAAGGAATATGCAGGTTACTGGTGGATCGAGGTGGGTTCGCCCTTCCACACCATAGAGCAGAACGATGAGATCCGCCACGAAATCCTGCGACACGTTCTTGGCGTGTGGGATCACATAAAGAATCATGGAGATCACGACGCGGAAAACTTGGCCATTGACTGGATCGGAATGGTTCCCGGCAAACGTGAAAGCCGTAGACTCGTCGGCGACTACATATTAACACAGAACGATCTGCTACAGAACACACCTTTTCCTGACCGTGTCGCCTACGGAGGCTGGTTTATCGATCTGCACACCATAGGCGGCATACTGGAGAAGTCACATCCTCCTCTGCCGAAGGATCGCCACCCCATGGTCAGCGACGATGTAATCGTGAGGACATACAACATCCCCCTTAGGTCATTGTATTCCAAAAATGTTTCGAACTTGTTCTTGGCTGGGCGGGATATCTCGGTGAGCAGCTGCGCGTTCGGCTCAACCCGCCTCATGCTGACCTGTGCCACGACGGGGCAAGCTGTCGGAACCGCCGCATACGTCGCCAAAAGGCACCGCTGCTCTTGCCGTGAAGTGGCGAACAAGTACATCAAGGAAGTTCAGCAGCTTCTAGTAAAGAATGACGCCCTCGTCCTGGATATGCCCAACTCTGACCCAAAGGATCTCGCAAGATCCGCCAAGGTCACGGCCAGTTCAACTGCCCGGCTGAGATTGGAAATGCCGTCTGCTAAGAAAGCATCCAAAAGCGATGAAACCATACCTCCGTGGATCGGTGATCGGCGTTCCGTCTCGACAGACAGAATGGTCCTGGACACACCCAAGGGCCAGATTTTCCCCGTCTCTGCAGATCGGCTGAAAACGCTCTCGCTGTATGTGATATCGGAGTTCCAGAAAGACACAGAACTGACTGTAGAGCTTGCCAGTGTCAAGGACATATGGAGCTTCGTGGTCCCAACACGCACAAACAGCGTTCGGGCCAAGGCCACTATACCAGCCTTCCATAGAGGCTGGGTGAAGTTCGACTTCAACATGAACATCGAGCCTGGCCTTTTCCAGTTATGCTTGCCTCGCAAAAAGGGACTGAGCGTGGCGTGCGCAGAGTCGTCCGTCCCCGGTGTATGCGCCGCGTGGAAACAGTCCAAGTGGACGCGATGGGACGGAGGATTGAAGGTAACCATCGCAATGCGACTTGATCCGGTTTGTTATCCCTTCGAAGCAAACAACGTTATTAGCGGAACCGCCCGACCTGAACGCTGGACAAATCTGTGGATGAGCGACCCACAGAAAAACTTGCCCCAGTCGCTGACACTGCAATGGGGTGAGCCGAAAGAATTCGACACGGCGTATATAACCTTTGACACCTTCCTTCACTACGATCCGACTTATCTGCCTCCGTTCTGGAAGGCGAAGGAGTGCGTGAAGAATTACCGTCTGGAGGCAAGGGTAAATAAGAAATGGAAGCCTTTGGCCACAGTGAAAGATAACTATCAGCGGCGCCGGGTGCATCGCTTCGCCAATGTTCGGGCGGATCGGCTCCGCCTGACCATATCAGCTACTAATGGCGATCCCTCCGCCCGAATTTACGAAATGCGGGTTTACTGCGAGAAACGGATAACTATAAAGGACGGCTGCTAGCGCGGCATAAAAACAGACGCCTAGCAATGAGGACTCTTAGTGCATAGAATAACCAACCTTCCAGATGTTCGCATAGCTTTAGTTGGGGTCAGCCGTGATTGCTTCCCGACCGAATTAACTCGTTCACGCCTAGGGCAGCTTGCCAAGGAATGTCGAAAGAAGGGCCTGACGGTCGTCGTCGCTAAGAATATTATCGAGAATGAAAGTGATACAGTTTCTGTTCTCGGCGAATTGCGAGACAGAAGTGTAAATGCAGCCGTCGTTTATCTGGGCAACTTTGGGCCAGAGGGACCGTTATCGGTATTTGCGAAGGAGTTTGATGGTCCGGTCATGGCTTGTGCAGCTGCTGAGGAAACCAGGGACTCACTTCTTAATAACCGTGGTGATGCTCTTTGTGGTTTGTTGAATGCTTCATATAACTTTGGTTTGCGTAACTCTCGTGTCTATATTCCGTCGATGCCTGTTGGTCAGGCAAATCATCTCGCTGAGTGCATAGCTAACTATGAAGCGGTGTCACGTATTGTACTTGGTATATCTGGACTGAAGATCATTTCATTCGGACCCAGACCGCATGATTTCTATGCCTGTAATGCACCAATTGGTCCATTGTATGACTTGGGTATAGAGGTCATGGAGAACTCTGAACTTGATCTGTTACAAATGTATCAGCGCCTAGATTGTGAAGATCCGGAAGTTAAGCGCATCGAGCTTGAAATGAAAAATGAGCTGGGCGGGGCCAATCCTTATCCCGAACTTCTGCCAAAGCTTGCCAAGTTCGAATACAGCCTTCTGTGCTTTGCCGAAGAGAATCTGGGTTCTCGCGATTTTGCTGTTTTTGCTAATAAATGTTGGCCTGCATTTCAAAAAGCATTTGGGTTTATGCCTTGTTATGTTAATAGTCGGCTTGCCACTCAAGGGATGCCCGTTGCCTGCGAGGTGGACATTTATGGGGCGTTGAGTGAATATTTGTGCTGCTTAGCCACAAAGCTGCCCTCTACCTTACTGGATATCAATAATACTGTTCCTTCGGATCTAATTCCCGCCAACATAAACCTGAAGGGAGCTGGGCAGGAAGATCTTTTCATGGGCTATCATTGTGGTAATACTCCTTCCTGCTGCATGAAGAATTTCAAGTTGACGTACCAGCAATGTCTTCATGGTTTGATTGAGGATCCCCACAGCGAACCAGACATCACTCGTGGCACACTAGAGGGACAACTATCACCGGGGCCGATAACGTTGTTTCGTGTTCAAGGGGACACTCAAGGCAACCTAGCAGCTTATGTCGCTCAAGGCGATATTCTTGATATAGACCCATGTAGCTATGGTAGTATTGGCGTAGTCTCTGTAGCGGACTTTGGCAGATTCTACCGCCATGTGTTAATCGCTAGGCACTTCCCCCATCATACCGCTGTTGGTTTTAAGCACTGCGGCGACACTCTTTTCGACGCGATACGCTTAATAGGTATTGACAACATCATGACCCCTTTGCCTGTCAGGACAAGATATCCAGGAGAAAATCCGTTTGATCAGAACTGTTCTAATATCACGAAGAAACATCAAGAATAGAGGTTCTTAGCATGGCATCATATTCGGCGGAAATAATTCAAAGAATACAGAAGAAGGCCCAAGAATTGAGAAAAGACATTATCAGTATGATCGCCAGGGCTGGATCCGGACATCCGGGCGGATCACTCTCGGCAATTGACATCATTGCCTGTCTTTACTATCAGCACATGCAGATTCGCCCGCAGGAACCAGGCTGGGACCATCGTGACAGGTTTGTTCTTTCAAAGGGACACTGCTGCCCCGCACTGTATTCGGTACTAGCCGACCTGGGATACTTTCCTCGACATGAGCTAAAACATCTACGCAAGGTCGGTAGCAAACTTCAAGGACACCCTGACATGCACAAAACCCCCGGGGTGGACATGACCACCGGATCACTCGGGCAAGGGCTGTCTGTCGGCCTGGGTATGGCCTTGGGCGCAACAGTGCAAGCTAGAAAATTTGGCGTTTATGTAATGCTGGGCTGCGGAGAGATCAACGAAGGGCAGGTGTGGGAAGCTGCCATGGCCGCAGCTCACTTCAAGGCGGATAACCTGACAGCTATTCTGGATTATAACGGCCTGCAGATCGACGGCACAAACGATGAAGTTATGTCCTTGGGGGATGTGGCTGGTAAATGGAAGGCTTTTGGCTGGAACGTGCTGGAAATCGATGGGCACAATATCCCAGCCATCCTATCCGCTTTGGAGGCCGCCGGAAACACCAGTGGCCGTCCCAGTATTCTAATTGCAAAAACCATCAAAGGTAAAGGTGTGTCGTTTATGGAAGACCGCTTTGATTGGCACGGGCAACGTATCACAGAAGAGCAGGAGTCGTTGGCTTTGAGAGAATTACAACAGGAGGTTTAGAATAAATGGCAACAGCACGCGCAATCCGGGATGCCTTTGCCGAATCCTTGGTCGAGCTGGGCAAGGTCAATAAGAAAGTGGTAGTGTTGGATGCGGATCTGGCACACTGTAGCAGAACGTCGTGGTTTGCGAAAGAATACCCCGAGCGATTCTTCAACGCCGGAATCGCAGAACAGAACATGGTAGGCATGGCTGCCGGTCTAGCCACAACCGGCCTGATACCGTTTGCCCACACATTTGGGTTTCTTTTTTCTTCCAGGGCCTTGGATCAGGTAAGAACATCCATTTGCTATCCCAAACTCAATGTCAAGCTGGCCGGCGGCTATTCGGGCCTGTCCAACCCGCCAGACGGAGCCACACACCATTCAATCTGTGACTTGGCGATCATGAGATCTCTACCGAACATGACAGTTATTTCTGTCTCGGGTGACACGCAGACCGAGCAGGCCGTCACCGCAGCCGCAGAACACCAGGGCCCGGTATATCTACGCTTGGCCAGAACCGAATGCCCGCTATCCTGCAAGAAACAGGATTTCAAAATTGGCAGAGCCGTCGAACACTGCAGCTATGGCGACGATGTCGCTATCATAGCAACTGGTTTGGCCCTGGCTAACGCAATTAAGGCTGCTGAATTGCTTTTGGACAATGGTATCCAGGCAGAAGTAATGGAAATTCATACGCTTAAACCCATTGATTCCCAAGCCATTCTGGACCTTTCGGCTAGGACAAAGGCTGTCGTTACCGTTGAAGAACACAGTATCATTGGCGGGCTGGGCGGCGCCGTAGCTGAACTGCTGTCCGAAGGTCCATGTGTCCCCCTTGAGAGAGTCGGCATCAGAGATACTTTCACTGAATCAGGCACTACTTATGAAGCGTTAATAGAAAAATATGGCCTGGCGCCCAGCGATATTATTGAGGCTGTCGAGCGAGTTTTAAAGAGAAGATGAGCGGTGTTCCAGATATATACCAGTCGGTTGAGAGTCTTAGCTGAACGAATGTCGTAGCAATAATAACAGATAGTCCGTACATCCAAAAGGATACCTTCGGCAATGACTTCACGGGAAAGATTCATCGCGACACTAAATCACAGGCAACCAGACCGGGTGTGCGTGGACCTGGGATCTACAACCGTATCTACTGGAATTTCGGCAAGTACTCTGTCCAAACTTAGAATTGCTGTTCTGGGCGAAAAGGACTATCGGGTTAAGGTGATCGATCCATACCAGATGCTTGGCCTAATCGACGACAAGCTTCGAGATGCTTTGGGAATTGATGTGGTCGGGGTCTTTGGCAGCAGAACCATGTTTGGGTTCAAAAACACTGACTGGCAGCCTTTCGAACTCTTCGACGGCACGAGCGTACTGGTACCAGGAGATTTCAATGTGACAAGCAGCGCGAATGGCGATCTGCTGATATATCCGGAAGGTGACATGACGGTCCCGCCCAGCGGGCGAATGCCAAAAGGGGGGTTTTATTTCGATGCCATCATCCGTCAACAGCCAATAGACGAGGCGAAATTGGATCCGGCCGATAATTGTGAAGAATTCAGCCTACTCAGCGAAGAGGATATTCGGGGATTTGTCGACCAGGCGGAAAAGCAGGAAACGCAGACCAGTTGCGGCGTGATTATTTCCCTGCCGGGAACTGCCATAGGAGACATTGCCTTGATCCCGGCTCCTTATCTAAAACATCCCAAGGGAATCCGTGATGTCGAAGAATGGTATGTTTCTACTGTCACTCGAAAGGACTATGTACACGCTGTTTTTTCAGAGCAGACAAGAATTGCTGTCCAGAACATAAAACACCTCGGAAATGCCATCGGCAGCAGTGCACAGGCTGCTTTTGTGTGTGGAACCGATTTCGGCACACAACGGTCGCTGTTTATTTCGAAAGATACTTATCGAGAACTATACAGCCCCTATTATAAACAAATCAATCGCGCCATTCATGATCACACCAACTGGAAAACTTTTAAGCATTCTTGCGGCAGTATCTTCGAACTCATCCCCGACATGATCGAAGACGGCTTCGATATACTTAATCCAGTCCAGTGTTCAGCGTCTAATATGGATCCGAAGACCCTTAAAAGAGAATTCGGCGATCAAATAGTCTTCTGGGGCGGCGGCGTGGATACCCAGAAGACACTACCGTTTGGAACGCCACAAGAAGTATACAAAGAGGTGCGCGAACGGATCGAAATCTTTAATGACGGTGGCGGGTTCGTCTTCAATCCCATTCACAACATACAAGCCAATACCCCGGTCCAGAACATTATAGCTATGTTCAAGGCTATTCGAGATAGTGATAAATCGCCCTGAGTTGACGATAGCGGATTGCGCCATGGCGCAGTGAGTGTACTAAGAGCAAGTGTATGCAAAAGAAAGGAAATTCAAATGGAATGTAGTACCAAAGACATCATGAAAATGATTGACCACTCCCTGCTTTTCCCCTGGTTTGACGCTGAAAAGCTGGAGGAAGGCTGTAAGATTGCTGTTGAATGTGACGTAGCGAGTGTCTGCATTATGCCCTTTTATGTGAAACGGTGTGCTGAAATCCTGGCTGGCAGCACGGTCAAGATCAGCACAACGGTGGGCTTTCCTCATGGTTGCAACACAACATCCACCAAGCTGGCCGAAGCAAAACAGGCCCTTGACGATGGTGGCGAGGAACTGGACATGGTCGCGAATTACAGCAAAGCACTCAGCGGCGACTGGGACTACGTGCGCGACGACATCAAAGCTGTGGTTGATGTCGCCCACGAGCGCGGCCAGAAAGTAAAGGTCATTTTCGAGAATTGCTACCTGACCGATGATCACAAAAAGAAAATGTGCGAGATCTGTGGCGAAGTTCGCGCCGACTGGGTCAAGACATCCACAGGCTACGGCCGTAGCGGAGCCACAAATGAGGACCTTGCACTCATGCGCAAATACTGTCCAGAACATGTGGGCGTAAAGTCCGCCGGCGCAGAGCCGATTGGCGTGGATGAGCTGATCGAGGTAAGAGCCATAGGCGTCAGCCGTATAGGCGCGTACAACATGACGCCCATCATACGTGAACAATGCAAGTTGCGATTCGGGCAGTAGTCACTCAGTGGAACCGCTTAGGTTAGCATCTGCCGAACCTCGGCCCTCAGCCATTGCCCAAGCTAGATGACACAGAGAAATTCGCACACCATCTGGACCAAAGATGGGGAGCAGACCAAATGTTCTTGAGCCTTTTGGAAAAAGCGAAGAATCTCGCCTGAGATCGCTTTGAAGCTCGATTCTACGGAGATATCTGGTTATGAAAACGCTGCTTTTCTTCGACGATTGGTACCTGGACAAGCGAGTTAATTTCCAGCGGCACGTCTGTCAACCTGAACTTGTCGCCGAGTCGATACTGACCGAGCCCGGCAAAACATCGGGCGGCGGATATATGACGGCAATCTATGACGCCAAAGAAAACATCTACAAGCTATGGTTCAACGACTTTGGAGATATCTTTGTTCAGAGTCTGGTAATGAGATATGCCGAAAGTGAGGATGGCTACAATTGGCAGCCCAAAAGCGTAGAGGGGGTCAAGGATCGATTCGTCGATATGGTCGAAGGCCTTGTTTTCAGCGGGGAGCATAAGCTCTCGGAAGCAATGGTCTGGCGCGATCCGCTGGAAAAAGACCCGGCAAGGCGTTTCAAAATGCCTCACGTGGTTGCCGAAAGATACGATCCGATGCCTGTTGTTGAATGCCGATGGGCTTACTCCGGCGACGGTATCCATTGGACCGTTGATCGGGAAAGGCCGTGGCTAGGGCATATTTCCGATACGGCCAACGTGCTTTTGCGTAATCCGCTGACAGGCAGGATTCAGATGACGATGCGCAAGCGTTGGGGTGACAGACGAGTCGCGCTAATCCAAAGCGACGATTTCGTTCACTGGACCCAGCCGCAGACAATAATCCATCCGGACCCTCTCGATCCGGGCTGCGTGCACTTTTACGGAATGCCGCAGTTCTATTACGAGGGTTACTTTATAGGTTTTCTTTGGTTGATGCACACGGTGGCCGATGAAATCGGCCCGGCCAAGAATGCAGGCAAGGTGAACTGCCAGCTGACATACTCCTATGACGGATTAAACTGGAACAGAAGCCTTCGCGAGCCTTTTGTTCCCAATCGGGCGGAAGGTGAGTTTGGTGGCGGCTGTGTATATCCGAGCTCACTCATAGAAGCTCCGGATGGGACTCTGCGCGTATACTCGCCAGGTACGCTGTACGAACATCAGGGTTCTGACAAGGGCGAAAAAATCATTGACTGTGCTGCCCTTTCGTATCGCCTACGTAAGGATGGCTTTGTTAAACTCAAGGCCGACTTGGCCCGTGGACGCCTGATAACAAAAAGACTTAAGCTGAACGATCCGGCGATGTCCTTGAACGTTTGCGCTCCTTCCGGCCAGGTAAGCGTCCAAATCTCCGACATGGAAGGCAAGCCGCTACAGGGCTACAGGTTCGAAGATTGCCAGGAGTTTTCCGGCGACGATGTTGAATGGAAGCCTCGCTGGCGGGACCATAAGGACCTGTCAGGAGCCATGGATGCTGAGGAAGGGGTCCGCATTGAAGTTATCGCGGATTCCGCCGAGCTGTACGCTATACATGTTGATTGTGGTCTTTGCATGAACGAGGGACCGATTGATAACATCTCGTAGCGAGTGTTGCATTGTCCCAATGTTCAGAAACATCCGAGGTAAGCAATGAAAGTCACTGATAGAGGCACAGTTTTTGAGGCCCAAATCAACACAAACCGGCAGAGCTGCGCATTTCCTTCAATATGTGTTCTACCCAGTGGTCGGTGGATAAGCAGCTTTCGCGCAGCACCCACGAAGATCGCAACTACTGGCCAGCACGTATTGATCAGCTACTCTGACAATGAAGGGCGCAGCTGGTCGGAGCCGGTTTCTCCTTTTAGCCCCGCCAAAGTCAACGACAGGCCCGGATTGTTCCGTGCAGCGTGCCTAACGACTCTGGGGGAAAGCAGTTTATTGGCTAGTATACTTTGGGTTGATCATTCCGACCCGGCAATCCCCTTCTTCAATGAGGAAACACAGGGGCTGCTCGACTGTCGAATCTTCTTTTCTAGCTCGCACGACGGTGGCGAGACATGGTCCGAGCCGATAATCATGGATACCTCACCATTCAATGTGCCGACACCCATCACGGGGCCAACTTTGCTCTTGTCAGATGGTCGGCTGGCTTGCCAGTTTGAGCTAAATAAGCCTTATTACGATACGTCAATCTGGCGACATTCCTCGGTGATGATGTTTTCAGCAGATGGAGGAATAACTTGGCCGGAATATGCAGTTACCAGCAACGATCCGGAAAATCGAATTTTCTACTGGGATCAAAGGCTTGGCGTTCTTGCTGACGGGTCCATCCTGGATATGTTCTGGACATATGACAATCGAGCAGGCCAATACTTGAACATTCATGCCAAACGCTCGACAGATAACGGACATAGCTGGTCCGACACGTGGGATACAGGCGTTCCCGGCCAGCCGGCCCAGCCGGTTTCAACTCCGGACGCCGGCATTGCCATGGTCTATGTGGATAGAACCGACCAACCAGTCATCAAGGTACGCAAAAGCAGCGATAGGGGCAGCACATGGCCCGAGGAGACGGAAGCCGTCATACACAAACCATCGCTGGTTTCTCAGACGCGGAAGAAGGGAGCGATGCAGGATGCCTGGGAAGAGATGGGTAAATTCTCGATTGGGCTGCCGACCACTGCCTTGCTACCAAACGGCAACGTCATAGTGGTCTTCTACGCCGGACCCGAAACTGATCGAACGGACATTCACTGGGCCTGTGTAAACCTCTAGAGTCCGGTACAACGAGAGAATTATAGCGGAAATAATCTGCCCCATTTCCTCTGCTGTTCTGGACCGGCCTCGCTTGCCTGGTTTGCGGGGTAATCTCTCGCCAACTGGCCGCAGGAAGGTTCGATGAGAAACGATGCCGATCAAGTGCTTGATCGCTGGTCCTGGGGCTTTACCCAGCTTGATTAGATATCACAATGTTTATTCAACAACTGTTTGAACGCCTTTAGGTGCCGAGCAACGATCTTAACGTTTGACTCGCGGGCAGTTTCCAGTGAATACCATCCCGTGTAGCTAATTGCTTTGAGAAAGGCCAAGGAATCCGAAATATCAGCCACGCCTTTGCCGATTTCTGTTTCATCCAACCAGTATCCCGCGGAACTGGGCAATCCCACGCCTTGTTCGGTCTTCTTCACATCCTTAACGTGCGTATGAATCAACTTATCGCGGAACCGCTTCAGAGAAACTATTGGCTTTTCGTCCCCATAGCACGGATTCGCTAAATCACCTACAAATAGGCACGGACCTTCCTGCAGGTTGTCATAAATCTCAGCCAAGGATTGCGTTGTAGCCTGCAATTGGGGAGTCATCCCCACTGATTCGATACCTACGTTGAGGCCTTTGTTGCTGGCCATTTTTATAGTCTGGTCAAGACATCCAGTTAGAACCCGTCTTCCATCGCTGGCGGAAATTGTCGTCGGAAGCTTACTACCACAAGGCATTACTAGACTAGCACCTAACGCCTTGGCCGCTATTAGCATAGACCCAATAGTCTCCAGGCTTTTCTCCAGGTCAGCACCCGCCAGCCAATCGACATACAGAGCTACGCATGGAACCTGCATCTTCCTATCGGCAAGATCCCTGGCCAAGTCAGCTAGCCCATCGAGATTCAAGTGATCGCTTGCGTTTCCGTCAAACAGCGGTTCAATTCCAGTAATACCAAGAGCCAGAATAGAATCGAGGAACCGCCGACGAAAATTGCCCTGCGTCAGAAGCCTGCCAACGGTTTCGCTCACCATAAGGGATATTCTATTCAGGCCCATTTCAGTCTGCACTCCTCTGGGCAACCCATGCCTTTAGTGCTGGTCAGGCAGCTTATGTTTTGATTGTCGGATACTTTTAATCAAGCCAACAGCGTTATCCCAGAAAACCCTGCGGATGTCCTTTGCCGGCAAACTCACCAGCCGAGCTGCCCGTGACATAGCCCGCAACTGCTCGTAGATAACGAAAGTGGGCTGCATGGCAAAAATCCCCTGACCCCACTGAAAGCCCGGTCGCCCAATCGGCAGCCAGAATAATCCGCACTCGATATAACGTCCCCGAAAACCTGCAGCAAGTAAGTTGTCGCTGCCGAACATCAGTCGAGACAAATCGTAGTTCTTGAAAATCTCCATAAATACCAGCGGATCGCACACTGCCGACGTTTCCACATACACATTAGGCAAAGTATTGAGCCGATCAACCACTTGCTCGAACATGCCGGGCCTGAAGCAGCGGGCACAATGGGCCAAAACCCACTTGGAATTTGAATATCGTTTCGACAACACCTCGAGGTCACGAATGTTGCCCGGATCGACGATGGCTTTACGCTTCGAAAGGTGTAGCATAACCATCAGACCCAGCTCGTCTACTACCTTGATGATTCTTTCAGGCAAAAAGCTGCGTATCGGCGCTTCGGTTTTGTTTTTGGCAGTTGCACGGGTCATGTAGACTTTTAGCCCGACGGCCCGTGTTTGTAATATTTGCTCTCGCACGAAAGTAGCCGACATCCTCGGATCGGCAAAGAAGAGTCTGGCATCACCCCTTTCGGCAAACTTTCGTACTTGTTGTGAGGTATATTGGTTGACTTGATCAGAAGTTTGGCTGTTTCCAAGCGGAACAGGTAAAAGCAGGTTGTTGCAGGTACGTTTCGGAAAAATCATCTTCTGAAACTGTTTCAACAATTCCAGCGAGACCTTTGGTGGTCCGTCTTTGATGGCAAGATTGACATGGGTGTGTATATCAAAGATTCGTTTTGGCAGAAACCAATCGATATCTTCTCGGAAGATTGCCAGATCAGTGGGCGTAAGGGACAGCCCTCCCGGTCCCCAGAACTTGGCTTTGCTTAGAGATTTCTTGGCCATACATTTATATCCTGGATTCCCAAAATAAATACCCGTAGACCTCCGACTGTTCTTTTCGACTCTATCACCTTACAGCAAGATTACCATGGCAGTCCAAAACCAGATTAGCCATGTCTCATACAGTTATTACCACACAGGATATATTGGCTTAAAAGAACTAGCCCGGAACAATTTCGACGGGATTACCTGTGTCACAGGACTCCCTGGCCGCCAGCCCCAGTTGAACGCTTAAACGACCATCCGACCAACTACTCCTGGGTTGCTCGCCAGTCCGGCAACAGTGAAAAAAGTGAGCAATGATATTACTGTCGGCCCCGCCGTGGTCTCCGCAGATCCGCTCGCGAACGTCGTGGACAATTTTCTCCTTGCTGTGCCGCCGCCACATGGTCACCGTACCTTGTTCCATATCGCCTTCGGCTGAGCCTTCTGTGCCCGTAAGACGCATTTGCCGTGTGTCTCTGGCACTGACAACCGTCAGGGTGTGAGTTGCACGGACATCATTGTCATATTCGACGAGGGCCATGCCGTTATCGAAAGTATCTTTGTCTGAAGTGTAAAGACAGAGGTCTCGCGGCTGCCCCGTGGCCTTTTCGGTCAGGGTGGCGAGAGCATCCAACTGCGGATCGGTGGGCGATTCAAGATCGTAGTAGTCTGGGCAAGTGCGTTTCAGGGAACATATCCGGCAATGTGTAGCCGATCCAGGGATCGGGGCGTAATGACTTAAGCTTGATACTGCAAAGACTCGCTTCAGATTTCCCCCGGCAAACCAATTTATCAGGTCAAAGTCGTGACAGGTCTTGGTTATCCATAGGCCTCCACCGTATTTTCTCAGACGGTTCCAGCGCCGAAAATAAGTCCTGCCGCCGTAGTAGTACTCGTTTGTTTCAATGGTCAACAATCTCCCGAATTGGCCGCTTTTGAGCATCTCATGAAGGGTCTCATGTACGGGCCCATGTCGCAGATTCATGCCCAGATAAAAGACACGATCTGTTTTCTTGGCTGCACTGATGATCTCATCACAATCGGATAGAGTGATCGCCAAAGGCTTTTCGCAGTAGACGTGCTTGCCAGCTTTGAGCGAGGCAACGACCGGTGTGACGTGCTCGGAGTCCGGCGTACAGACCAGCACCGCGCCAACACGCTCATCGCTAACAGCCTGCTCCAAGGACTCGTAGGTCACTGCGTCAGGAAGATCGTACTGCTTCAGCAGATACTCAACACGTGCGGGTATCGTATCATATATACCAGTTACAAAGCCCTGACTGGGATGAGCCTTCAAGTAATCAAGAAACGAAATGCAGCGCATGCCTGCGCCCACGATTGCTACACCCATACTATTCATTTTGTCAACCGAGCCTTTCTATAAGAACATTCAATGTTGTTCTGCACTTGCTTAAAATCTCAGTTCTCTGATTCTGTTCAGATAGTATTTGTAATTCGCCAGCGAGGTATCTGGGGTTATCAAGTGATCCGGCATAACCACGAATCCGCCCTCTTTCATCAGAGGTAGCCGGCGTTCAATCTCGACATCGATTGCTTCAGGGCCTTTTTCCAGTACCAGTTTGTTAAAGCCACCTATTATTCTCAATTCTTTGCCGTATTTTTTCCGTAACGCCATTGGATCAGCATTCCAGGTGCCGATTTCCACAGGGCACTGAACGTTTACGCCGGCATCCAGCCAGTCGGACAGCAATGGCTCAATGAAACCATCGCAATCAACAGCCAGCAGTTTGGTGCCGTACTCCTCCAGTTTATTCCTTATTTTCCTATAGCCGGGCGCAACATGTTTCTTGAAAATCGCTGGGCTCACTAAAGGCCCTGATTTTCCACAGATGTCTTCCCATCCGAATCCCATATCGAGTTTCGTTCTCATCTTTGGTGCAACTTGGTCGATGTACCAGCAAACCAGATATGAAAGGGTGCTCATCATGTCGGAATAGACTTCCGGGTCGTCGTACATCAGGTATGACATGTTTTCCACCCCCATCCAATCTCTGATCCATCCCATCATGGAACCAGTGTGTAAGGCAAGGGGTAGTCCTGAGTTCTGGGCACGTTCGATTCTTTCAGCCAGATCAGGCGGAATTCTTTCCGGGCAGGGCTGTAGCCTTTTCTTAAATTCAGACCAATCATTTCCTGTTTTCAGTGTAAAATCGATGCAATGAGGGGGGCTGCTCTTATGTTTCCATTCCTTCTTAGTAACGCCGCATTCGTCTTTGTAAATGCGGTATTCCTTGGTGTCTTCGAGAACTTCTTCTTCAAACGGCGGATAAAGGTGAACCGCTTTGTCACTGCCGGATATCCACGCGCAGTGCGGCGTAGCCTGAAAGTACGTATGATCGTCGACATTTTCAGGCATGCCTTCCGATATCCATCTGGCACGTGTTTCGTCCCATCCGCCCCAGTGAATCACGGGCATTCTGTCAAAGTCACCGTAATTCATAATGGTCTGCCACAACTGTCTGATTGACATATTAAAGAATCCTCATGAAAAATCGAACAGTGCCATTAAGTCCGAGAACCTTTGTGTCAGGTCCATAATGAAAACGACAGGCAGAGGGACGACCGGAATCATCAGGGAAGGTCCTCAGCCTATTACCCGCTACGCCGTACTCAGCAATTGCCCATTTTTCATAATAACCTTCTCGTCAACAGTTACAGTTGCCTCTCGGCAGATCAAATCGATATGTACAGGCCCAGCATTCTGTCCGCCAATTGTGGTATTGGCCCCAAATCCTATGTGGGCAGTTCCAAACACGCCTTCGTCCTCCAGCATTCGCCCGCAAAGTTTGGCAGCCGGATTAAGGCCTATACCCAACTCGGCCGCGATACGAACCGAAGAATCACCGTAGCTATCCCAGATCTTACATAACATGTCGGCTTGTTCTCCACCTCGCACTTTTACTGCCCGCCCCCGCCTGACTTCGACGGTTATGGGCTTTTTTAGCAAACCTATTTGCGGCACTGGTATACTTCCGTCTACAATCAACAAACCTTCTGTCAAGTGTTCAACTGGCGCAAAATTAGCTTCAATGTCCGGCGGGGAACCAAAATCACCCGGTTTCGTACAATAAGCTGACGCTGCATTTGCATCTCTGCCTTCAGCGGACAAGGTTATATCTGTCCCGAGCTTCGTAGTTAGCCTCACAGTTTGACCGCTTTCGAAGAAATTAGCTACCCGCTGCACAATCGGCACCATAGCAGCGTAGTCAGCCATGGTTCCACCGCCACGCAGCATATTGAGATCATAGTCAGCCAGACTCAGGAATCTCCCGCCTTTCTTACAGAAGTTTACGCGCAGCAGGGAGTGCGAGAGTGAAAAAGTCGTACAGGCAAGGACAACATCTGCCGCAAGCGATTTTTCAGCAATGCTTGCCGGGGGTTCCTGGCCATGCCCTTTGGCCAGGGGAACGATTATCAAGTCAGTCTCGTCTGTGGCCACCGAAACGGCGTCAAGAAAGTGCCTTGCGATCGATTTAGATTTCGAATCCGCTAGAATCGTGACTCTTTCTCCTGGCTGAATCACAGCGGCATTCTGAATAATGGCTCTGGCGCCGGGCAGCAATTCTGCTGGATTGTTTACCATACTTTATCTCTTGCTATTAATTTCTTGGCTCAGTTTGTTGGTCAGCTTCAAGAATGTGTCCACTTCTTCAACCGTATTGTAGTGCGCAAGAGATACTCGCACACACTGGTCGAGTCTCATAGCCTCAAGCGTGTGCCGCGTATAGGCATCACTTTGACGGTCATGCACGATGATTCCTGCAGAAATGCATCGTTTTACAACCTGCTTAGCCGGCAGACCTTCCAGGTTCATAGCAAATACTGCTTCTCGGTTATTGGTGACCATCGGGTATCCGTAGATATCTACACCTTTGATTTGCAGCAGCCCGGGTTGTTCAGAGCTACCGTTGAGAAGTCTGTCAGTGAGAGTCATTTCATGCGACTCAATCGCCTTCATAGCCGCGACAATTAGGTCGCGCCTGCTTTTCCACCTGATTGCCCAACCAGCATAGATAATCGATTGCTGCTGAAAACGCTGCATAACCGCTGGCATCACGTGTGCCAAGGTCCCAACTGTCAACAGGCTTGCCTCGCAAACGCCAGTGTAGCAGCTCAGCTATCTTGGGACCCGTATACGCAAAAGTCAGGCCGACTTTGGAGAACAGCTTGTAGGCCGCGACAAGGTAGGCGTCCACGCCTAAGTCATTAACATCTATTGGGCAATGTTGAGCATGCTGGGCACCATCTACCACAATGAAAGTATTGCGACGTTTCTTTCGAATCTCGCGGACTATTTTTTGAGCGTCATTCTTGACACCCGTGACGTTAGAAGCGTGGATAAATCCGACTGCCATTGTGCCTTCATCTACCAACGCAGTTATGGACTCGTAAGGAACGGCCCCAGTTGCTGGGTCGAGTCTAGCTACTCTCATCTCAAGCCCAGACTTCTCCGCAAAAAACCTTGTGGCATCGAAAAATGAAGCGTGGTCAAGATTAGTACAAACAATATTAGTTCCCTTGCAGCTAGATGTGCAGGCATCAAGAATACGAAAAATGTTCGAGGTTGTGCTTTCCCCAGCTAATATTGTTCCTTCCTTGGCATTCAAGAAAGTTTTTACATCTTCCACACCTTTTCTGAGAATCTCACCGATCTGTTGAGACGCTTTGTTTTGTCTGCCGGCATTATCCGGCAATCCCGCAACCTCGGGAAGCAGACTAAGAACGGACTTCAGCGTTAGACTTCCGCCGGCGTTTTCAAAATAAATACGTTTTCCGCTGTATGGATCTTCATCTACATACGCAAAGCGATTCCGTATCTGATTCAGTAAGTAATCTTCAAATGGTTTGCCTTTTGCCGGTGCCATAAACTTACTCCGTAGGGCTAAACTCCAAAATACTCATACTCGTCGGCATCTTCAGGCATGCCTTCTGATATCCATCTGGTACGTGTTTCGTCCCATCCGGCCCAGTGAATCACGGGCATTCTGTCAAAGTCACCGTAATCCATAATGTTCTGCCACAACTGTCTGATTGACATATTAAAGAATCCTCATGAAAAGATTGGCCGGCGGCATCTGGCCCCGGAACTCTTGAGTCATATCCGTTCCTACCGAGGGGATACTTCAATAACTGCTTCTAACAGTGCTGCTGCATTTTCGGTGGGAACATCTTCCATCAATGCCTTGGCTGTATCCATAATGTAGCCGCCGCCCTTGCCCAGCACAGATGCGCAGTCCATGACCTGTTGGCGAACTTCTTTGGGCTGTCCGCGGGAAAGCACTCCCTGCACACCAATACCTCCATGGAAACAAATACTGCCACCGTAAAGCTGCTTCATTTTGCGGATCTCCATAGCTTCAGGCTGTAGAGGATTGAACACTTGCACCCCGATATCGATCAAATCCGGCATGATTTCCTCGTTGTCGCCGCAACTGTGAATAGCAAGAATCTTTCCGGATTCTCGAACTTTTGCGTATATTTGTGCCAGGCGAGGCTTAAGGAACCGTCGCCAGTATTTTTTCCCCATGATCAAGCCCTTCTGTTGTCCGAAATCATCACCAAAACGCAGACAATCGAAAGGCAGGTGAAGTATCTTGTCGAGAGCATCCAATTGCAGTTGCATCAGAGTCTCTAGCAATGCGTCCACAAATACGGGATGCTGTACCATATCTACCATCAAGTCTTCAAAGCCTCGCATGGCCCAGGCCCGTTCAAAAAAGAGCATCCCAAGTTCATAACAGGTAAATCTGTCTTTGTTTCCTTCACAAAATTTCTCGATCCTGGTAATCTCCGCATCATCAATTAGTTCCGGCCAATGCACGCCCTTGAGATCAGGTTTTTTCAACACCGGCTCTACGGGATGTGCGGCCTTGCCTTTTTGCCAGAGAACACCAAACGGGTCGCGAAATACTTGGTCGGGATCGTCTTCATGCCATTTCATCCACTCGATATGAACAAAATGATTTTCATAGCTCGGCCATCTGTCTGGCCCGCCATAATAACTGTTCAGCCGTTCAGTTACCGACTGTTCCATACTGATGTTATAAGGAATAAAGTCGGTCTCCCGGAATTTCAGCGATTCATAAACACGTTCTCTTGGCGTCATCTACTGTTCCTATCGATACAGCCTCATAACAAGTGGGAATCAGCCTAGATCCTCAACAACGTTGCCGGTCAGATTTCACCACGGCCTTGAATCGCTTAAAGGCCACCTCGCCCATGCCCCGCAGGTATGGCGAAGCTGACTGGCAGACTATCAAATTCTACTGATCGTCGAAAGCGAGTTTTTTCAGTTCCTATGTTTCCCCTCTGAAGACGTTTCAAACAAACACCAAAAAGATATGCTTTTCCTACACCGCCTCCTTGCCCATCACGCCATTGGCGTATCTCCCTGCGTACGTGCGATTCCTTGGCGCGTTTGCTTGACTGCTTCTTAGCCTTGCGGGCTTCGTGTAAGCGTTTAAGCGGCGTACCATATCTCAACTCCAATAGGTGCAACTTCCGAATCGAGCATTGTTCAGTTCGCTCCGACTTCGGGCCTGCTCATGAACTTATATGATATATCAGGACATTACTTTCGTCAAGAGAAAAAGTAACCTAGCCCCAATATTTCTCCTGCGCCCTCAGAAATCTGCGTTTGTGTCGAGAGCTGATTACAGGCCTGGCGACAGTTTAACTGTGATACTATAAATACTTAACCCGACACAGCCTCTCTCCTCTAACCTCCTTGGCGGCTGTGCTGCAAAAGATGCTGGTAGTGGGCAATCTACTGACGTACAACATTATGTTGTTCCACATATTGCTCCACGCACATGCCTAACGTGTTATGATCATTGTGGTTACATACGATAGGAGGGAGTATTCTCCCGAATTACCCCATTATATATTCGCCAAGTTTTGTTCTTGACAAAAGAAAGCCTCGGTAGTAGGATGCATTTTATATAGTGCTTGACTTTATTGCCTTCTCGCGTAAGGAGATAGTTCCGGATGCATGTTGCAAACGGCCAACTCATCAAGGATCTGAACACTACTCGGATTCTGGACATTGTGAAGAGATCTCAGCCGATCTCACGTGTGGAGTTGGCGGAGGTCACTGGGCTGAGCTTCCCCACGGTCAGCAGAATCGTCAAAATGCTTCGAGAGAAGCGGCTTCTGCTGGAATACGGTCGGGGAAAATCCCGGGGTGGGCGTCGGCCCACGCGTTTACGCCTAAATCCGGACGCCAGTTGTATCATAGGCGTTGACGTGGATGTGCCTGAAACGACTGTGGCGCTACTGGACCTTGACGGCAAGACAAAAACTTTCGTTACATTTTCCACAAACCCGCAGCGCGGGCCGGCAGCCTTCCTCAATACACTGGTCGAACACATCGATAAGATATTGGTTGCTAGTTTTCTGGACAGGAGGCGGATCCTCGGCCTTGGGATTGCGGTCACGGGGAATGTGGACGTTGAAAAGGGACTCCTTGTCTATTCGGCCAAACTTGGTTGGCGGAACGTTCCTCTGCGAGAGATGGTCTCGGAAGAAACACGAATAGTGACGGCCATTGACGGAGACGTCGCATCCATGGCCCTGGGAGAGCATTACTTCGGCAGCGCCAGAGATATGTCCAATCTGGTGTGGGTATGTGCTGGCAGCGGAATCGGTGCAGCACTGATCGAGGATGGCAAGATGTACAGAGGGGCACACGGTAGCGCCGTAGAACTCGGACACGTCACGGTAGTGATAGACGGACCCCTCTGCTCCTGTGGAAAGAAAGGATGCCTGGAAACAATGGCTGGTTCCAGATATGTCCTGTTGAGGCTCAGGGAGACCATCGCCGACGGAAGGGAAACGCTCATTCGTGATCTCATCGAAGGCAAGCTCGATAATCTGCAAGTCTCCCATGTATTCCAGGCAGAAAAGAGTGGTGACAAGCTCGCGGGCGAGATCGTTGAGGAGGTGGCCTCCTACATCGGCCTGGGAATTGCCATGATTGCCAATTTGGTGGACCCCGGAGTGATCATCCTGGGCGGTCCGGTTGCCGACGCCGGCGGTGAGAGGTTTATGGAGATGGTCCGGAAGTTCGCCGCGCAGGGCATCATGCCCGAACGCTCCGACAGATTATCCATACGAGCCAGTGCCCTGGGCGAGCAGGCCGGCGCCGTTGGCGCAGCAAGCCTTGTCTATAAGGAAGGCCTGAAGGCTCTCCTTTCGGTCGGCTAAGATGAAGGTGTTGTAGTCCGTGGAGCCACAGATTTGGGCGAAAGTACTTTTACCTAGCCATCCGGCCCTGAGAGGTTATGGTCCAAAACTTCGCAGTCTAGGCGCATTACCCACATAGAATATATCGCTGAACGGCGTTGGTTCGGTTAATTTTTGTTTTCTTGATCAGTGTTCGGAGAAACAGATGAAAGCGTTAATGTTGGAAGCTGATTGGCAGCCCAGGTCGGGTTATGAGCCCACGAAATATGAGCTGAGCACGAGAACAGCTCTAACCTCGAGTAGTGTTTGGAAAAACCCCAAACTTGATCTGATAGATTTGGACACGCCAAAGGTTGAGCACGCCAAGGACGTGGTTATCAAGGTTCTGTCCTCGGGCATCTGCGGCTCAGACGTTCACCTCTACGAAACCGATAGCGACGGCTACGTCATCTACCCCGGCCTGGTTCGCCTGCCCTGCGTCATCGGACACGAATTTGCCGGCGAGATTGTGGAGCTGGGTGAGGGAGTAAGGGATCTGAAGATAGGCGATCTGGTGGCGGTCGAGCAGATGATCTGGTGCGGAGAGTGCACCCCGTGCCGAAATGGTTTGCCAGACTATTGTTCCTATATCGAGGAATTGGGCATCACCTTACCGGGCGGCCACGCGGAATACGTCAAGACCGAGGGCCGGTATTGCTGGAAGCTCGATCCTATCCGTGGGATTACCGACGACACGCAGACGATCTGCGAGTTGGGCGCCTTGGCAGAGCCAGCGGCGGTAGCCTACAACGCCATGTTCGTTAAGGGCGGCGGCTTCAAGCCCGGAGCCTATGTGGCTGTTCACGGTGCTGGCCCGATAGGCTTAGCTGCTATTGCTTTAGCCCGCGCTGCTGGGGCTGGTAAGGTTATAGCCCTGGAGACGATAGCGCAGCGAATTGAGTTAGCGAGGAAGCTTGGCGCCGATGAAGTAATCAATCCCTTGGAGACGAGTAATGTTTCGCAGCAGCTGGCGAAACTGACAGCTGGAAATGGTTTGGACATGCACGTCGAGGCTGCCGGGGCAGTGGACAAAACCATGCCGACGATAATCAAGTCGATGGCCGTGGACGCTCAGATAGTGCTGATCGGCCGGGCTGCTATCGAAATACCTATGTATCTGGAGCAGTTTCAGATCGGCAGGAACGCCCTGGTGGGTTGCCGAGGCCATGCCTGCGGTGGAACCTACCCCAATGTCATCAGGATGATGGCCTCGGGGAGAATGGATCTGTTGCCAATGGTTACGAAACGTTATCCGTTGGAAAAAGCGATTGAAGCTATCCAACAGACCTCGAAACGTATGGACGGAAAAGTTTTGATCAGCATGAAGTAATGGTCAGATTTGCAGGAGACTCATAGATGTCAACCAAGAAGGTAAAAGCCGCGGTGATGACTGGTCCGGGAAAGATCGAGATACAGGAATTTCCTTATCCCGAGCCGGAGGATGGTGCCCTGATCATGAGGACGGAGATGTCCGGCATCTGCGGCTCGGACAAACATACCTATCAGGGATTTACCAAGCAATATGCCGGCACGGAGGCTGAAACCGACACACCGTTTCCGATTATCCCCGGCCACGAGAACGTGGGTATAGTGGACAGGATAAGCAAGAAGGCTCGCACGGAGCTGGAGTATTACGGGCGGGAACTCAAAGAAGGCGACAGAATCGTCCTCTGCCCGGACGTGCTTTGCGGACAATGTTGGTATTGTCGGCACATCTACGGTTGGCCCTGGTGCGCCAACAACAAGGCCTACGGCAACGCCTTTACTTCCGAAATATCCGCATCTGTTCGGCGGCTGGTCGGAGTACATTTACGTCCTGCCCAAAGCCTTGGTGTTTAAGGTTCCACAAGAGATGCCTGCCCATATAGCGGTACTGTCTGAGATAATGTCAGTCTCGTATTCGCTGGAGAAGGCCAGCGAGTTTTCATCCGTGGCCAAAGAGGGTTTTTTTACTGGCTGCACGGTGGTTGTTCAGGGTGCCGGCCCTATGGGGCTATGCACACTGATCAAGGCCAGGATCAAGGGAGCTGGCGAGATCATCGCCATTGACGGCTCGGACTACAGGCTGGGCATGGCCAAGGAGTTTGCCGCCGATCACACCTTTAATATAAGCACCAGCTCGCAGCAAGAGCGGATTGAATTCGTCAAAGACCTGACCGACGGCCGGGGTGCGGATGTGATCGTTGAAGCCAGCGGCTCCGCCCAGGCTATTGTCGAGGCTCTGGAGATGCTGCGTAGAGGCGGTATGTACATTGTGGCCGGCAATGCCCTGGACAAGGGCGAAGAAGTTAGCATCAACGCAGCCCGGCACTTCTGCACTAAGAACGTCCGGCTCTTGGGCATGAACAATCACGCCCACGTGGGGCACTACGATTCCATGAAGCTGATGGAGAAATATGCGGACCGATTTGCCTTCGATAAGATCATTTCGCATTGTTATTCCATAGACCACGCCGAAGAAGGCCTGAAGAAATCCATGGAACCGGATTCCATGAAAGTGGTGATTACGCCGACAGGAGCCTAGTTTGGACACGAACTCTTTGACCGCTATGAAATCCATTGTTTTTTCCGAGCTGCCGGTGCACGAGACGATCTGGTCGATAACTACCGGAGTTGACGGGAAGATATACGCCGGCATCTGCGGCGAGCTGACCGGGGGGCTGAGTGTCTTTCTCGTCCGTTACGATCCCGATACCGCCCGATATGAATATCTGCTGGAAGGGGGACCAGCCTTGAACGAGCCGACAGACAACGGCAGAGCCCCACAGAGCAAGATTCATTATTCGCTTATCCCGGCCAGCACGGGTGAATTGTATTGTGCCACGCACTGTTCGGGCCCGCCACTGGAACAGAGAATCTGGAGGCCGTGGCATACATGGGATGATCCTGGCAGGATGTTTTCCGGCTTTCACATTTTCCGCTACGATCCCGCCACAGGCGATATGAATGATTTTGGGGTGATGCAGCCAAACGAGGGCTGCCGGGCGATGTGCTTGGCCCAAAAGCGGCAGAAGCTCTATGGCGTCACGTGGCCAAGGGACCATTTCTTCGTATTCGACATCCAGGAAAGGCGCTATGAGGACCTCGGCAGGATAGGCGATATCAATCCGCAAAGCATTTGGATAGATGCCGATGAGAACGGCTACACTATGGACGATCTCGGTCACATCGTCAAATACTATGCCGACGAGAACAGATTGGTGCATCTGGACGTGAGCGTCCCCAGCGAACCGGGTTTGCCCTGCTCAGTTTATGACACGGTCCCCTCTCCTGACGGCCGGGGTATATACGGCGTAACCTGGAACATGGAGAAAACCCACTCGCCCGACAGGCTGTTTCGCTACGATCCGGCCGAAGGAACGGAGGGTAAGATATACGACC
>JAACET010000095.1 GCA_011682385.1 Actinomycetota bacterium
CCAACCGTAGCCGGAGCTACATTTACACTACTGCCGCACCGGCCGCGATGTGTTTAGCTGCTTCTGCTGCTCTGCGGATTGTCCGGGACGAGCCGCAGCGCCGGGTGAATCTAGCCGCTGTTTCCGCGAGACTGCGTGACGGCCTGCGCCGGATAGGTTTTGATTTGGGCTCGGCTCAGGCTCACATTGTTCCGGTCATCTTGGGCCGGGCCGAGTTGGCCGTGCAGGCTTCCCAGCGTTTGTTTGAGCGTGGTTTCATGGTCCCAGCCATCCGCCAGCCGACTGTAGCGTCGGGCAAGGCCCGCCTGCGTATTTCGCTTATGTCCAGCCACAGTGATCAGGATATTGACGAGCTGATTGAGGCCCTCGCGCAGATCGGCCGAGACTTGGCCTTGTTCTAACATTTGAACCATGGTTGAGTTTTGACCGAATAGCCTTTTAACAGTAGAATCCAGGCCGTGTTGTACCCCAATAGCCGGAAGGGTTTTTGTGCACATAACGCTACAGAAAAGTGGCCGGGTCCTGACCAAGCTTGCCGTCGAGCGTGGTCCAGCCCTCATTGGCAGCGATCCTTCGGTCTCTATTCGCCTGGATTCGCCGACCATACCCAAGCGTCAGGCCATATTGCTGCAGAATTCCAGGGGTTACTGGTTTCTGGAGGATCTGGGCAGTGGCGGTCGAACGCTGCTCAACGGCAATTCTACCCAGCGAGCGAAATTATCTGCTGGCGATCGTATAGACATTGGTCAGTTTCGCCTTATTATCGGCTCTGATCAAGATGACTCGCCGTTATCTCCTGTCAGACCCACGGCCAAGCTTCCTGAGCTACCGGAGAGTGCGGTTGTCCGTTATCCGGAGGACGCCATTTCTGTTCGGACAGCCACAGCCGGCAATCTTCAGGACCTTACCAGCAGGCTGTTGTTGATTGACAATCAGCAGCAGATGCTCAAGGAGATTTTGGATTGTCTTTTAGCTATTTTTGGTTCAGCCAATGCCTGGATCGGCCTGCGTACGGACATGAAGGCTCCGATAGCCATTAGTACCGGCCGATCTCGAACCGGTCGGGCTGTGGATGAGAGTTTGCTTCCACCGGTTCTGCTTGAGCGAGCTCTGGAGCACGATCATGCCGTGCTTATTCCCAAGGTATCTGATTTGTCACGGCGGGGTCTGAAGATATTTCGTACTGGCCGGGCCGGTTCAGCCATGTCCTGCCCTGTTCGCACTCCCAAGGGTACCATTGGCGTGCTCTACGTTGACAATGCCACCGGCAGTACCGCTTATAACGGGGCCGACTTGGACCAGTTTATTTTGGTAGCCGGCTATATGGGTGCTGCTATTAATCACATGGTTGACGAATGGTCCGCCAGAAACTCCAAGCCTGATCGTCTAGTCGGTTCTGCCGAGCAGGTTGGCTCCCTCTTAAAACCTGCCGCGCTACCTGCTTTAGCTCACTGTGCGATTCAGGCCGCTGCTTACCCCGGGCGTGGTGAAGGACTCGATTGCCACGACGTCAGGTCCGTCGGCGAGAGCCTCCTCACTGTGCTTTTAGTAAATACTACTCGCCACGATGCCCAGTCGCTTGTCTGCCTGTCCGGCCTGCGTGGTGCCTTTGCCGTTTGGAGCGAGACTGACCAATCGCCATCCGAGTTCTTGAAGCGGAGGAATCGGAATCTGCTCGCCCACCAGGACCCCTGTCCAACCGCTGCCACGGTGGCCAGACTGCACCTCGACAGCGGCCGGCTCGAGATAGCCAACGCCGGCGGCCAGCCCATTTACTTACTCGACAAGTCCGGCCAATTGACTACCTTTGGCAGTGAGGACGTTGTGCCTTTGGGCCTGGACCCTGGCGTTACCTTTACCGATCATTCTTTGGATATCCAGCCCGAACAGACCCTTATATTGTGGACTAAGGGCATTATTTCCGCCCGCAACGCTCAGCGTAAGCAGTATGGCCTGGAGCGTTTTACTCAGAGTGTGGAGGAGAATTTCGGCCGTTCTGCTCCGGACATGGTTCGCGACTTATGGCAGGACCTGCGTAGCTTCATGGGTCAGATCCCGCAGCGTAATCCTATTACTTTGCTGGTTATCCAGCCCACCCTGGCCGACTAATCTTCCCGAACTCTTAATCTGTCATTACAGGCCCCAAAGGGGCCGTGGCGATCTCGACTTTGGCAACACATCCGCATGCGCGGGAATGACAACCTTCCTTTCTGTCATCCCGGCCTTGAGCCGGGATCCAGACTAAACGAATCCCTAACACGCATACTGGCTTTGTCGGTCGATCTCAGTATGGGATCGGAGGGCAAACTCAGCATGAGATTGGGTGCCAACATGCCTTATGTTGGGCGCCGACCTAAGGCATGTTGGGTGTCGAGGTAAGTTAGGTTGGGTGCCGAGATAAGTTATGTTTGGTCTCGACCTAAGGCTGGTCTGATCCCGACCCAAGGCAGGCCGCTTAAGAACCTGGTACGGGCGGTTTTATAAGACTGACCTGGCGGGAGACCCCAAGCCTGTCGGCTTGGAAAAAACATGCGTTAGGGGGTACTTATAGGACGTAATGCTCTCGAAAGACTGGATCCCCGCGTGCGCGGGAATGATGGGGAAGGAAGTGTGTCATTCCCGCCTTCTTTTCTTGTCATTCCTGCGGAAGCAGGAATCCAGATCAACTGCAAATCTCCTCGTACAAATCCTTCCAGTCAGGATTCGATTCCTCAATCAATTCAAGCTTCCACTTTCGTTTCCACTTTTTAAGCTGCTTTTCTCTGGCGATGGCCACTTGGGCATTGTTGAATTGCTCGTAATGTACGAGTTGATGAACGTGATACTTATTGGTAAACCCAGCGACCAGATCGTTCTTGTGTTCGTAGGTCCGTTTGATCAGATCACTGGTTATGCCGATATACAGCGTCCCGTTTTGTCGGCTCGCAAGAACATAGACATAATAATACTTCACTGTATTGTCCTGGATTCCGCATCAAGTGCGGAATGACAATCTGTCGATTCTCACTCCGTTATTGCGGCTCCCCCTCCGTCATCCCGGCCTGCTCTTTCCGTCATTCCCGCGCACGCGGGAATCCAGGATATTTGACTCTTAGAATTATCCGCGGGTTATTTGTTGTCGCCGCCGGAGCCTTTACCGGAACCACTGCCTGAACCATCGTCCGAATCACCGTTGGTGCTATCAGACTGATCGCCCACAATGATTATAGGGTTGCCGCCTGTCCGTCTCCCCATACCTGTCGAGATACTTGATTTACCTATCGTCCAGTTTGTCGCTGATTGTACTGTCATGATTCCCGGTTCTGTGGTATTCGTCCCACTCTTTGATAAGCTGGATGTAACAAGACTGGCTGGACCAAAAAGATCGCAGTACAAAAAGGCTACAGACCGCAAAAGCAACCCATGAACACGCAAGCACTAACGAAGCGGAATATCGGCCGACTTGGAATCAAAACAAAAAAGGCCGAGTCATCACAACCAGGCCTTTTCCTATGTATCTCAAGCTTAACGCCTTTTCTTCTCTTCTTTCTTGCTCTCTTCCTTTCCTCCTTCGTGCCCTTCGTGGTGAACTCTTTGTGTTTCTTCTTTCTTACAATCTGTGTAATCTGTGGCTAATTCTTTTCTTACAGAATTTCGCTCTCGGCCATGCCCTTGAGTCTTTTCCATCGCCGATCGACTTCGCCCTGCACATCGGCTACCACATCAGCGAAGTCAGGCTTGACCATATGGCCAAAGCCGGCCCCCATCAGTTTGAAGGCCTCGGTCACGGGCACCTTTTTGTTGCGCTTTTCCGGATCGTAGTTCAGCGTGGTTATACCTTTTTCCACTTCGTACAGCGGGAACAGGCACGAGTCCACTGCCGCCTTCACTGCCGCCGGGCCGTTTGATTCTTTCATACCCCAGTTCAGCGGACAGGTGCTCCAGAACTTACCGTAAACGAATCCGCCGTCGCGAGCGGTTTGCTGAGCCTTGCGGGCCTTGCGGATCATATCCACCGGGCTGGATTCCGCCGCCTGGAACAGATACGAGCAGTGCGTTCCCCGCAGTATCTCGATGGTATCTTTATGGTGAGTGGTTTTGCCCTTTTGCTGTGGCCCGATATAGGCATTGGAGTTTCGCTGCCCTTTGATCCCGGTGTAGCACAATTGGGCCCCGGTATTCATATACCCTTTATTATCGTATTCCAGCATAATAAAGGCATCGTTCCGCAGGGCCGCCCCGATCACCTGGTCCATCCCGATATCTGCTCCGCCGTCGCCGGAGATCGCGATGAAGGTGATATCTTCTTTGATTTTCCCTTGTTTTCGGAACCGCTTATACATCTCCACCACACCTGTGGCCGTGGACGATGCGTTGTGGAAGAGGTTATGGAAGTAGGGTACTTTGAACGTCGTGTTCGGATACCCCGTAGTCACCACCATGCCGCATCCGGTATTGAACATCAGCACTACCGGCCCGTCGATACCTCTCAGGAACAGGTTCAGATTGACGAATATCCCGCATCCCGGACAGGCCGCGTGTTTCTCGAAACGGCAGGTCATCTCGGACAGATCGCGCAGATTCACTTTGTCCTGCCCGATGTTCAGTTGTTTATCACGAGCTGTTACCGCCTCGATGGTTACCGGCGGATTACTTTCTATATCACCCGGCCAAGCACCGTAGTACCATTTTCGTCTTTGCTCGTCCGGATCGTCCACGTTGGGCCAGCGGATGGCTATCTCGAAGAGTTTTTCAGCGTCGTCGTCCGTCAGGGTCAATCCGCCCACGCCGTAGGTCCGCTGGATAATTTCAGCTTTGGAGCCGACCCGTTGCAGGGCTGCTCCCAGTTCGTTGGCCAGATAGTTGGTCGCCCCGTATTGGCTCACCCGCTCACCTACCAGGATCATGCGGGCGCCAGCCACTGCCTTGACGAGTTCTTTTTCCGGAAATGGCCGTAGTACCTTTGGTATTACCACCGCCACTTTTTCTCCGCGTTTGTTTAGTCGATCCACAGCGTCTTTAGCTGTCTCGCCGCCGGTGTTGATCATGACCATTATCACTTCAGCGTCATCAGCCCCGTAGCGTTCGACGAAGTTGTAACTCCTTCCGGAATGCTCAGCGTATTGTTTGAATATTCCCGGCAGCACTTCGTAGGCCCTGGCCATCTTGGCCTCGAGCTGGACCTTGGTATTGATCAGGTCGTCGTTCATGTAAGGCCCGAAGGTATGCGGATGATCTACATCGAAGATGCTCAGCCCTTTGGGTTTTTCGCCGACTAATTCGCGCACGTCTTTTTGCTCAGCGAATACTTTGATTTTTCTATTGGCGTGCGAGGTATGAAACCCGTCGTAGGCCACGATAGCCGGAAGATTCACTGCTTCAGCCAGTTTTATAGCTATGATATTCATATCATAGGTTGCCTGCACGGTGGGGGCGCAGAGGATCAGCCATCCGAATCCCAGGCAGGCAGCCAGATCGGTATGACCATTTTTGATGTTCAGCGGTGCCGACACATCGCGAGTCGAGAGGTTCAGCACCATGGGCAGGGACAACCCGGCTATAGCCGGCATTTCTTCTGCCTTTAGGAGCAATCCATTGGCACTGGTAACATCCACAGCTCTTCCGCCGGCGATAGCCATACCCGCACAGACGCCAATAGCAGCCAGTTCCGAGGTCGCCGGTATGAAGGCGATATCGGTTTTGCCGGCCGCGAAGGCCTTAGCCACTTCTTGCCCCGCCACGCTGGATGGCGTTATGGGGTAGTATCCTTCGCCGTCGTATCCGATTTGCACGATAGCATGGGCCACTGCTTCGTTACCGTTACCTATCCAGACCGTTTGTGGTTTGGAAGCCTTGACTTTTGCTTCTTCGATTACTGCCGCCTTAGCCATCGTATTTGTTTCCTCAGAGTTACGGATTGTTTTTCTTCAAATTCCCCCGGCCTACGTGCCGGGGCTCTTTTCTTCATCTGCTTAGTGCCTTTGTGTTTTTGTCCTTTTGTTGCGTCTTCTCTTCTTTTTTGTGCGGATCTCTCAATGCTCTTCCGGTCCGTGGGCAGATGACTACGCATCTCATACAGCCCTTGCAGAAGCTGGGGTCCACTCCCTGCATTTTTTTATCTTTCCAGGATATCGCTCCGGGGTCTGCACAGACGGTCATACACATCCCGCAGTTTGTGCATTCATCTTCGTTGAAGATCGGGCAAGGCCCTTGCCTGGCCTCGGAATTGTTTCGTTTGACGGTCGAGTACTTCAGGGCCTCGATGGCTCCGCCCGGCAGGGCGTTTAGATAGCCCAGCTCCCCGCGTACTCGGCTAAATGGAACCAGCGGATATTTCCCGTCTTCGGGGAATTCCGCCTTTTGGGCACTGTTTACAGCCGCCTTGAAGGCCGCGATGTTGGCCTCGGCTGCTTTGGGCCATTGTTTTTCGACAGCTTTTTCTACTGCTTCGGTGGGGAATTTCAGGACGTTGCAGAGCATAGCCAGCATGGGCATATTTAGTCGGCTGCGGGTTTCTTCAGCTATTTTGCTGGCATCCAGGCAGATTATTTGACCGGAGTGCAGCTCCAGGATATCGCGTATTTTTTCAGGTGCTTTAGTCGAGTTGACTATGACTATCGCGTTGGGGTACAGACCTTTGTTCAGGCGGAGGATTTTGATAAGGCTCTCGTGGAAGGCCACCAGGATATGCGGATGCGTTGTTGGCCCTACGCTGCGAACTACTGTGCCGTCCCTACAGAAGCGAACGGAGACATCTGTGGGCGTACCTTTTTTTTCCGAGCCGTATTTGGCATCGTATCCGCCGTCCAGGCCCATTTTCATCACGCCCAGTTTGAACAGCATTTTGGCGGCCATGTTAGCCCCGTCTCCGCCGATAGCCGAGAGCAGGATATTGCAGAATCCCAGTCCATCCTCGAATGGTAGTTTAAACTTAGAGTCTTCGGGCATTGATATCACCTTCCTGAATACCGATTATCTATGATACGTGGGCCGGGGCAGACAGCTTTCTCGCCTCACGGCCGCCACAAGCACAAAGTTCGTCTATCTTACTGCTTATTGTTACCGTATGGCAAGTGATTTCTCACAGGAGCCTTTTTGGGGGCGGGATTTTTCAAATGCCCCCCGGCCTGCGTACCGGGGGTCTTCATTAGGCCCCCCGGATGGGGGTGTCATTCCGCACTTGATGCGGAATCCAGTTTCTGGCTCTATATCAGGTATCAAGAACACTCGCTTGGCAACTCGACACCCAGGAACTTCTTATCACCACTGCACCAAGCAAGGTATAAGCGAGGGCACTTGAATCGCGATACGCTGTAAATATCCGCTGACAATGGCATCGCTGTCATGGCCTCACAAAACGACAAAAAGTCTTCCCGCCAGCGTTGTGTTGGGCTGAACGAATGGACAAGCATTACCGCCGAGCAGGCGTGAAACTGCTGTGCCGTTCGTAACGCCGAGACTGTTCTGTGGAGAAGTTGATACCGGATTTCGTCTCTCAATGGCATATCAAGACGTAAAGCGGTGTGTAGGTAATCGATCCGTTCACCTTGGCCGGCTGATTCATCAGCACGTTTTTCTCCCAAAGTCGGGCCAAAAGGTTCATCGACCTTCGCCTCAACGCCGAGCACTACAAAACCTTCATCATTTCTCGCTAGTGCCAAAACATCGGTGCAGGATGGTCGCATTCCTCCCGGAAGCTCTACCTCCCATTCTGGAATCGCCGCCAGTAGTTTCAATCCAGCCAGCTCACTCTGACCTGAGGTGTCAAGAGTCTCTTTGACTTCCAGTGGTAGCTCGCCACCAGCATCCTCCCAACAAGCCGCAGTAGTCATGGCCGAATAGGACTTCTTCCAATGAAGGCTCGGCTTTGCCAGCAATCGCTGCCAATCAGATGGTGCTTGGGTTGGTACGAAGATGCGCTTCAAGGTCTTTCTCCTCAGTATCTAACAATGATCATATAGTCTGCACAAGACACCGGACCCCTCCCCACCCGTGTCAACGCCAATTATCGGACTCCAGCTAATTCTTACCTGTGTCCATCTGTGGCTAATTCTCTTACTTCGTGTCCTTCGTGCCTTCGTGGGGGGCATTCGCCCCTTTCCTAACTGGTTTCTCTTCTTTCTTATAATCTGTGTCCATCTGTGAAATCTGTGGCTAATTATCTTTCTTTCCGTTTCCCTATTTTCTTTTTACCTTCGTGCTCTTCGTGTCCTTCGTGGTGAGTTCTTGCCGTTTCTTTTCTTTATCTGCTTTGTGCCTTTCTTCCGCTTTCAGAGCCAGACGGAGTCCTTGGCTGCTGTGGGAGACGAAGCGGAACTTCATCTGCTTGCGGACTTCTTTGGGGATATCCACCAGGTCCTTGCGGTTTCGCGCCGGCATAATCACGCATCTGAT
>JAACET010000096.1 GCA_011682385.1 Actinomycetota bacterium
CCTGCCCGATAACTGCTTACATTTCAAGCACAAAGCGAAAAAAGCACCAAACCGCCATACCGTTTGAACCGATGTTAGCAAAGGTGGTTGCCGGTTTCTTGCGGCCACAGGTTGATTGCCGTATCGCAGCAAACAAGCGAGGTTTGTAATGCTTGATTGCCCCCATAAGGATGAAACACGACTGAGTCGGAGATTATACCCGACTATAGCCGTTGTCTGGGGATTTGTTTCGGATGAGTGGCGCATTTCATAAACGGGGGGATAGTCGCTATGAAACTCAGGTGCAAGTTAGCTTTGGGAGCAGCAGTATTAGCCACTTCTACATCGGTACTGGTTTGGACCTTTGCGTTTAGATCCAGTTCCGGGATCGTGCAGCAGCGAACCGAGAACTTAGCCGTTCTGGCCTGCACTCAGTTGCAGAATGAAATTGACCATATGTCTGAGTCTTCAGCCAGGAAGTCTCGTTCCTGGGATTCACGGCTGTCAACCTCGATGGCTCGGATTACCGCTCAGCTTGGACAGATGGGTTTGCCCCAATCTCGGATTTACTTACTTGACCGTCAGGGCCTGATTGTCGCTTCGAGTTGGGCTGGGCAAATTGGAGAACGATTCGTAACCCCCCAGGGGTGGGCGAACTTTTATCCCGCTTCTAGCGATTCTCAGTATCGTGTTGTCTTAGCTATTCCTCAGGCTCAGCTCACCCGGGCCGTTGCGGGCTTACAGGCCAAGGCCTTGTTATTGGGGGCTTCTACCGGCCTGGTGCTTTTTGTTGGTCTTTATTTGTTGGCTCATTTTTTGGTTAACCGCGGCCTCAGCAGACTGATACAGATCTCGGAGCGTTTGAGTAACAGTGCTGAGGCTTCTGAGGACGATTTTGTTCCGGATGACCAGTCCGACGAGATTCAGCGAGTGGCCCACACTTTGGCTCGCGCAGCCGAGGAGCTTTCGGATCGTCAGGAGAACATGGAGAACCTCTTGGCCGAGCTGACCATTCTGAACCAGGAGTTAGCCCAGGCTGATCGGCTCAAGAATGAGTTTGTAGCCAACATGTCGCACGAGATACGCACTCCGATGAATGGCATCCTTGGCTTTGCCGAGTTGCTCAGTCAGGAGGAGCTTACTTCCACGCAGAGTGAATATGTTGATACCATCCTCACTTGCGGCAATAGTCTGCTGGCCCTGATTACTGACGTGTTGGATTTGGCCCGTATAGAGGCTGGCCACATCCAGCCTCGCCGCCAGTCCTTCTCGATCAGTGAGCTTGTCTCTGGTACCTGTGATATTCTTCAGCCTCAGTTCAGTCAGAAGTCTGTGCACCTCACTTGGCAGATTTCAGATGATGTCCCGGACATGATTGAGTCGGATCCCGAGCGTCTTCAGAGGATTTTGCTCAATTTATCCGGCAATGCCGTGAAGTTTACCGACCGTGGTTTTGTCAACATCAACGTCAGTATCGCTTGGCGTGACGAGCGTCAGCTCCTAAGGATTTCCGTAGCCGACAGTGGCATAGGCATTACGCCTGAGAAGCACAATTTGATTTTTGATCCCTTTTTCCAGATAGACGGCTCTGATCGCCGGGCCTACGGTGGTGCCGGGCTGGGATTGGCCATTTCGCGTAAGTTGGCTGCTGCCTTGGGCGGTACTATTGAGTTGTCCAGCATCCTTGGCTGTGGAACGGAATTTGTAGTTTGGATTCCTCTTGAGCAGCTAACTAAGGGAACCGACGAAGGCTCGGCCGCGCAGGCAGCCCAGCCTGCCGTCGAGAAAGACCGTGCTGTTGTTGCTCCGCGGGTTCTGGTAGTCGAGGACGACCGTATTTGCAGTGAGTTCTTCAAGACTTATTTGTCGCGTAATGGCTACACTGTGCTGTTGGAGGCCGACGGCTCGAAGGCTGTCGAGCGGGTTAATGAGACTAAGCCCGACGCTGTGATCCTTGATCTACGTCTGCCCGGCCGGAGTGGACTGGACATCTTGGCCGAGCTTAAGAGCAAGCCCAGCACTGAGTCCATTCCCGTTGTGATTTGTTCGGTTCTCCATTGCGAGGACAAGGCCCTGAATTTAGGAGCTTTGGACTATATCCGCAAGCCTTTTACGGGCCAGGATCTGTTGCAGGTAGTCGGCCGGGCCGTGCGAGAGTCCCGGACCTCCGAGATTTTGGCTGTGGACGACGACTACACCGTCCGCAGGCTTTACGAGGTAGCTCTGAAGCGGGCTGGATTCGAGGTCATTACTGCTGGCTGCGGACGGGAAGCCCTGGAGCTCTTGGCCGTACATTCCCGGATAGGTTTGGTCCTTTTGGACTTGGTCATGCCCGGCATGAGTGGCTTCGAGGTGTTGGAACGTATCCGCAATTCCGGAAAGACTGATTTGCCTGTGATTGTGGTCACCGCCAGGAGCATGACTAATCAGGAGGCCCAGCGTCTGGAGGGTAAAGTCTCTGCCGTGCTCCATAAAGCCTCATTGACTCCGCAGCAATTGCTCGAACAGATTCAGGCCCAGCTCGATCACAGTTTGGGCTTGCCCTGCCGGACTGATCCAGACAGCGATCCGGACAGTCTCAGGCAGAGCGATTCTTCCCCAGCTCAGTTGGATGCTGACGTTAGCCTGGTTGATCGTGGCGACACCATACTGATTGCCGAGGACGTCGTGTACAACCGTCGGCTCTTGGAGGTTTTGCTTGCTCGGGCCAACTATAAGACCGTCAGTTGTTCTAATGGTGCCGAGGCCGTGGACTTGGCCCGCCGCAACCGTTTTGGCCTGATTGTGTTGGACATCCAGATGCCGCGTATTGATGGCCTGGAGGCTGCCAAGCTTATTCGCCAAATACCAGGCTATGCTTCTACTGCTATTATTGCCTTGACTGCCCAGGCCATGAAGGGCGACATCCAGCGATGTTTGCAGGCCGGCTGTACGGATTATTTGGCCAAGCCCGTCCACGAGCAGGACCTCTTGGCCAAGGTCAGCAAATACATGAACTCACCTTTGCCGGCTCAGTCTTCAGAACGTTTAGCCTCCTCGGATGAGCAGGCTTCCTACCGCAGTGCTCCCGTCCAATCGCAGTTGGTTAATGACCCCGACCTTATGAAGATCGTGGCCAGTTTTATTGACCAGTTGCCTGAGATATTGACCGAGATGAGCCGTACTCTTCGGCAGGGAGATTTCGATGAGTTGGCCGGTCTTGCTCACAACCTGAAGGGTTCCAGTGGCCTGGCCGGCTATCCCGACTTGGCCTGTGAGGCTGCCAAGATACAGCAGATTGCCAAGGACCACCAGGCTGATCAACTCGCTGATATATTGCAGGACATCGTCGAGTTATGCCGGATGGTCGGAGCCGACATAGACCGGATTGATATAGACGTTTCGGATGAGATCGCCGCCGTGAGTGATCCCCCCCAAGACCGGCAGTATGATTAGTAGCTGCCTTGGTCTGCTCTGGAGAATGGACAACGTATGACTGATTCGCACCATATGAATCCTGAGCAATCCGCCCATACTTTCCCCAAGATGCACAAACGCCCCCCCCAGCCGCGACAGGACCCGTTGGTGCTGGTGGTGGACGACAATCAGACCAACATTTCTCTGGTGCAGGGGTATTTGCACCGGATAGATATAGCCTCCCGCAGTGCGGACAATGGTCCGGAGGCCATCGAGTTAGCCAGGAGTCTCAAGCCCAGCCTGATTCTCTTGGATGTGATGATGCCCGGCATGGATGGGCTGGAAGTCTGCCGGGCTCTCAAGGACAAGATGGACACTGCGGACATACCCATCATCTTTTTGTCAGCTCGTACCGACGTGGACCAGAAGGTTATGGGCATGTCCATGGGAGCCGTGGACTATATTACCAAGCCCTTTAATCCTTCCGAGCTGGAGATTCGCATTCGTTCTGCCCTGCGGACCAAGGCCCTCCAGGACGAGTTGGCTGCTCAAGCCAAGACGGACGCCCTTACTGGCCTGTATAATTGGCGTTATTTTTACGAGATATTGGAGCATGAGGTAGAGCGATCGCGTTTGAGCAGTGAGCCCTTGAGTTTGATTTTAGTGGACTTGGACATGTTCAAGGTGGTCAATGACACTTATGGCCACCAGATGGGAGATAAGGTTCTCTGTGATCTGGGCACCATGATTTGCCGTGAGGCCCGTCCCTCTGATTATGTAGCCCGTTATGGTGGAGATGAATTGGCTGTGGTTCTTCCCCTTACCAGCCTGCGTGATGCCAAACGTTTGGCCGAGCGACTCCGGGAGCGTTCCTCGAAGACCACTTTCGGCGATAGCAGTTTTACTTTGGATATAGCCTGTAGTTTTGGCGTAGCCACTTTGGGTCCTGGTGACAAGGGCAGTGCCGAGGCCCTGGTGCGTATGGCTGACGAGGCTTTGTATACAGCCAAGGGCAGTGGCCGAAATCGGGTTTGTACTTGGACAGCCGCACACAAGCCCAGACCTCCGGACGATGACCTCGAGGTTTCGCATCAGCTCTATCAGATGCGTAGTCAGGTTGCCTCCATTAATGCCAAGTCCCGCAAGCAGGCCATGGAGAGCATGTGGATGCTGGTCAAGGCCCTGGAGGCCCGAGACCCCTATTCTGCCCACCATTCTGAGAACGTGATGTATTATTCCGTATCCATTGCTGAGGCCATGGGCTTGGCTCCCCAGTTTATCCAGCGTATCCGCAATGCAGCCATGCTTCACGACATCGGCAAGATTGGCGTACCGGATCGTGTTTTGAAGAAAGCCGGCCGTTTGAAACCTTCCGAGTGGGAGCTGATGAAGGAGCACCCGCTGATATCTGCGGAGATACTTGGGCAGTTGACGGTACTTAAACGTGAGGTGCTTTTTGTCAGGCACCATCACGAGCGTTTTGACGGCCGGGGTTATCCGGAGGGTTTGCCGGGCAAGCAGATTCCCATTGGTGCCCGGGTTCTCGCTGTAGCTGATTCCTTTGATGCCATCACTTCCGACCGTCTTTACCGTGCCCGGAAGGATCGTGCGGCTGCCCTTGCTGAGATTTTGAGTTGTTCCGGCAGTCAATTTGATCCTGAGGTGGTGGAGGCTTTTATGCGTGTTGCCGAGAGCCAGGGGGACTCCTGGCCCGTGAACCCCAGGGGCCGGTCCCATACTGCTGCCGGGCAGAATGGTCAATCATCGGATTTGCTAATTCCGGCTGATTTGAATCAGACTGATGCGTGGTCGGATACGCAGCAGAGGATTGAAGAAGCCCTGACTGGACTGACGGAGAGTTTTGACCGACTCACTAACAGCAGTTCCGCCAAGGACCTGGATCGTCTGACCCATATTGTGGACCAGTTCCGCGATCAGGCTGAGGAGCTTTCGGTCCTGGCCCAGTCTGTTCCGTCGAAGGATGTTTAAGTTCTTGTTTTTGCTTTTGTTTTGTTTGATATTTTCTGCTTAGTTGCTAGAATTAACTTTGGCTGGCCGAGAGAGTCCTTGTGTAGGACCGCCGAAGGGGCAAGCCCACCGGGGTAAAACTCTCAGGCAAAAGGAAGCTGGCCGCATCTGACATAAAAACCTCTGGAGAGTCGCCAGACACCGAAGGGGCAAGGCCGAAACGGCCGATCTCTCAGGTTCCAGGACAGAGGCCAAGGATTTTGTTTTTGATCGTTGCCTTGGTTGCGCTGGAGCCGAATCATGACCACGCCCACATCCCGCAGAACTGCCCTGTACGAAAGGCACATCGGCTTAGCCGCCAAGATGGTCGAGTTTGCCGGCTGGAACATGCCCCTGCACTATCCTGGCGGAATCATCCATGAACATCTGGCGACCCGCAAGACAGCAGGCCTTTTTGATATCTCCCATATGGGCAGATTCATTATTCATGGCCGCCGGGCCCTGGACTTCCTCCAACACGTTCTGACAAATAACGCCGCCGCCCTCAAGCCCGGACATGCCCAATACACCATTATTCCCGACCCCACCGGCCAAGCCCTTGACGACGCCTATCTCTATCGCTTTGTTGAGCATGAATATCTGCTGGTCGTTAATGCCGCCAATTCCGCCAGGGACTACGATTATTTCCAATCCCATTTGAGCGCCTTCGATCAGGTCGAGCTTATCGATCAGACCGACTCCCTGGCCATGCTTTCGCTTCAGGGCCCACGGTCCAAGGAGATTCTCGCCAAGGCCATCGACACCGGTGAACTCCCTGAGCCCAGGCGAAACTCCCTCAGTACTGTTACCATCGACGGTTCTACTGTTTTGCTCAGCCGTACCGGCTATACGGGTGAGCCGCTCTGTTTTGAATTGTTTGTTGCTGCCCAGGATGTCTGTCGGATATGGGATCTACTCACCGAGCTTGGTTCGGTTCCGGTTGGCCTTGGCGCCCGCGACACTCTCAGGCTCGAGGCTGGCCTGCCTCTCTATGGCCACGAACTGGGCCCAGACCCTGAAGGTAGACCCATACCCATATTCTCCTGTCCGTTGGCCAAGTTCGCCGTTAGTTTTTCTTCGTTGAAGGGAAGCTTTGTCGGCCGAGACGCCCTCGCTCGTCAATACAGGGCCTACAAACGGATCACTTTCGCCGATTATTCGCTCAGACAGGATTTACCCAGAATGGTCTTTCCTTTGGCTCTTAGTGGCAAATCTGTGGCCCGATCCGGAGCCAAGGTGTTCTCTGACCGGGACAAGCACATTGGCTTTGTCACCAGCGGCACTATGGTTCCCTATTGGATAGACGAGGGCCAAGCCTTGGCCAGCAGGCTAACGCAATCCAAGGCCATGCGTCCGATTTGTTTGGCTTTGTTGGACAGTAATCTGCGCCCGGGCCAAACGGTTCTCGTTGAGATAAGGGACAAGAAGGTACCGGCTTTTGTGGTGCCCTATAATTTACGCTCTGAAGCCCCACCCTTTGCTCGTGCGATTATTTATGATTCCCCAGTTCAGAAGTTGAATTGACTTAATGACGATTTAATTTAATTGGAGACACAGATGATTCCCCAGGACCTGAAATTCAGCAAGAGTCACGAATGGGCCCGCTTCGATAAAGAAGCCAACACCGTCACCGTTGGCCTATCCGCCTTTGCCGTGGAGCAGTTGGGCGACATTGTTTTTGTTGAGCTGCCCGAGGTTGGCCAAGCCGTCACTGCCGAGTCTCCTTTCGGCGTCATCGAATCGGTTAAGGCCGCTGTCGATCTGTACGCCCCCATAAGTGGTGAAGTGGTCGAGATCAACCAGACAGTTGCCGAACAGTTGGATCTGCTTTCCAGTGATCCCTACGGCCAAGCCTGGATGATCAAGATAACACCCCGGGATTTGGCCCAACTGGATACCCTAATGAGCCCCGCCGACTACGAAACCTTTATCAAGAGCCCGGAGGCCCAGCACTGATATGCCATTTATTTCTAACACCGACCAACAGCGTCAAGAGATGTTAGCCGAGCTCGGTTTGACCATGGACGATCTCTTTGCCGACATCCCGGATTTTCTGCGTTGCCCCCCGCTGCAACTGCCCGATGGTTTGACTGAGCAGGACCTCCGCCGTCACCTGGCCGGGTTAGCCGAGCAGAATTCAGCAACGATGTTGAGCTTTCTTGGCGGCGGATTCTACGATCATTTCATTCCTGCCGCCGTACCCGCTCTGGTTTCTCGCAGCGAGTTTTATACCGCCTACACTCCTTATCAGCCGGAGATATCCCAGGGTACTTTGCAGGCTATGTATGAGTACCAATCGTCCATTTGCCGCCTGACGAACATGGATGTCTCCAACGCCTCGCTTTATGACGGCGGCTCCGCTATCTATGAGGCCACCATGTTGGCCGTTCGTGCCACCGGTAGGAAGCGTGTCATCATCGACGAGGGCGTCAATCCCATTT
The DNA here is from genome assembly GCA_011682385.1 of Actinomycetota bacterium. Classification (GTDB taxonomy): domain Bacteria; phylum Planctomycetota; class Phycisphaerae; order JAACET01; family JAACET01; genus JAACET01. The sequence continues at coordinate 7,824 of JAACET010000096.1, forward strand.
ACCGCAAGATGCTCGAATCCTACACGCCTAACTTGGACATGCAGATTGTTGTTTCACCTTCCCGGGTCGGCCTGGCCGACCGCTCACGTATCACAGAGCTGCTTAATGACCGGACTGCCGCAGTTGTCTTGCAGAACCCCAATTTCTTTGGCTGCCTGGATGATTTCGCTGACCTCGCCGAACTTGCTCATAACTGTGGCGCCTTGTTGATTGTCTCCTGCTATCCGATTTCACTTGGTTTGCTCAAGACTCCCGGCCAAATGGGTGCCGATATTGTTATCGGCGAGGGTCAGAGCCTGGGCTTACCTTTATCTTTTGGTGGCCCTTTTCTGGGCTTCATTGCCACCCGGACCAAGTTCATGCGTCGGATTCCCGGCCGGGTTGCCGGCCGCACCGTTGACAGCCAGGGCCGCACCGGCTTTGTCTTGACCCTCCAGGCCCGCGAGCAGCACATTCGCCGTGACCGGGCCGTTTCTAATAT
>JAACET010000097.1 GCA_011682385.1 Actinomycetota bacterium
CTGCCACCCGCCCGTCCATCATGTCCGAAGGGGCTACCATGTCCGCACCGGCCTGGGCATGGACCAGGGCTATCTTGGCCAATAGCTCCAGCGTAGCGTCGTTGTCCACCTGCTTATTCGAATCAACAACACCGCAATGGCCGTGGTCGGTGTACTCACACAAACACACATCGGTAATCACCACCAACTCAGGGGCTGCGTCCTTGATAGCCTTGATCGCCGAAGGCACCACGCCGTCCGGATCGTATCCGCTGGCCCCGCTGGCGTCTTTACTAGCCGGTAAGCCAAAGAGAATCACCGCCGGTATGCTCAGCGAAGCCAACTGCTTCGCCCGCTTGGCGGCCTTGTCTGCTGAAAGGTGATAGCAGCCCGGTAGTGATGATATCTCCTTAGCTACCGCCGAGCCCGGGCAGACGAACATCGGATAGACCAAGTCGTCCACCGCAAGGCGAGTCTGACGCACCAGCCGTCGAAGGTTTTCAGTCCGTCGAAGACGCCGCAATCTTTGCTGAGGAAAAGCCATAGTCTAAATCCCTTCTTCCAAACCTATTTCCGTGTCGCTCAGATAACATGCCGGATCGGGTGCCCATAGATCACCCGTGGCGGCCTCGGCCCGAACGCGGAAGTTACCACCACAAACATCAAGAAATTTGCAGGCTGCGCAACGGCCCTTCAGATGAGGGCGTTTGTCCTTAAGTTTGGCCATCAATGGGTTTGATAAATCCGTCCAAATCCGGGAGAATCTGCGTTCTTTGACATTGCCGAAAGTAACGTGTCGCCAAAACTGGTCCGCGTGTACTGCTCCATCCCAGCTCACACAGCCAATGCCCCGCCCCGAAGAGTTGCCGCCGTTCATCCGCAACAGCTCCATTACATCTTTGGCCCTGGGATTGTTTTCCCGCAGCATCCGCAGATACAGGTAAGGACCATCAGTATGATTGTCAACGGTAAGCACTTCTTTAGCTAGGCCCTGCTTATGCAGTCCGGCGGTGCGGTCGATAATCAGGTCCACCACCCCCCTGGTCTGCTCGTGGTTCAGGTCCTCTTTCATCAAAGCGCTTCCCCGCCCAGCATAGACCAAGTGATAGAAACACACCCGCGGAATATTCTCATCCCTCAGCAGCGAGAAGATATCAGGCACATCGGCTACATTGCGTTTGTTAATGGTAAATCTCAGGCCAACCTTTATCCCCGCCTTCAGGCAATTACGGATGCCCGTCAAAGCCTTGGCAAAGGCCCCCTTCAGGCCCCTAAACTTGTCATTGATTTGCTGCATCCCGTCCAGCGAGACCCCCACATAGCTCAAACCGATCTCCCGCAATTGCTCGGCTCTTTTGGCATCTATCAGCGTCCCGTTGGTCGAGATAACCGCCCGTAGACCCAGCTTGACCGCCCGGCCGGCCAGCTCTAAAAGATCCTTCCGCATCAGCGGTTCGCCGCCGGAGAACAACACCACCGGCGAGCCGAACTCAGCCAAATCTTCCAGCAGGGCCAATCCCTCAGCCGTCGTCATTTCTCCGCTGTATTCCTGGTCGGCCGATTGTGCATAACAATGCACACACCGCAGGTTGCATCGCCGTGTACAATTCCAGACCACCACCGGTTTCTTGTCGGCGGAAAACTGCAGCAAATGGCTGGGTAGCTTCTTACTCGCCGAGCCATAACGCAGCACATCGGAAGGCTCTACGGTACCACAATATAATTTCGATATACCAATCATCTCTTCTATTCCTTTTCCGAGCTCTCCCAGCTGAGTATAGCCTCGATGAGCCCGTTGATGGTGTATTGCTCAGCCTCTACGGCTGGAGTAAAGCCAAACTGCTTTATAGTGGTCGACGTCAACGGCCCGATGCTGGCCAAATACACCTTTGTATCCAATGCTTCGGGCTTGACCACCGCAAAAAAGTTTTTCACAGTCGAGCTGCTGGTGAAAGTAATCCAGTCAATCTGCCCTTGGTCTAGTAGCCCAAGCACTTCATCGGCGTTGGTATTGTCCGGTACTGTGTAATAGGCCGCTATTTCTTTGACCGTGGCCCCCCCGGCCGTCAAAGCCTCCGGCAAGTCCTTGGGGGCAATGTTCGCCCGGGGACACAAAATCCGTCGGCCGACCAATTGCTGTCGTGCGGCAAGACTCTCGACGATATCTGCAGTGGTGAATTCCTCTGGCTGGACATCGGGACGAATGCCAAACTGACGCACACGTTTGCTCGTGGCTGGGCCGATCGCGCAAATTCGGTTGGCCACCAAGGCCCGTGCATCCAAACCTGCCTTTTCTAAGCCTGCGAAAAAGGCATCCACCGCGTTAGTGCTGGTGAAAACAATCCAGTCAAACGAAGCCAACTCAGCGATCGCCTGCTGTAAGGCTGTGGGGTCTTCCGGCGGTTGGATGCGAATAGTAGGTAACTCGATAACCTCGGCACCCAATTGCTCCAAACGGCTGGAAAGCTGGGAGGCTTGGGCTCTGGCCCGGGTAACAACGATTCGCTTGCCAAACAGCGGCCGAAGCTCGAACCACTTTAGTTTGGCACGCAGAGCCACCACCTGGCCGATTAGAAGCAAGGCGGGCGGTTTAAAATCCGCCTCCTTGACCAACTGGGGTAAGCTGGCGACCGAACCGACTAGAACCTCTTGGCGTGTGGTGGTACCCCAACGGATCAGAGCAGCTGGAGTCTGGGCATCTAGGCCGTGCTTAGTCAGATTCTCGCAGATGCGAGGCAAATTCCTCACGCCCATGTAAAAGGCCAACGTGCTGTTACTCGTGGCTAAGCTCGGCCAGTTTATGCTGGAGTCGATTTTATCCTCAGCCTCGTGGCCGGTTATCATAGCAAAGCTGCTGGTGAAACTTCTGTCGGTTACGGGAATCCCAGCATAAGCAGCGGCAGCTATGCCGGCGGTGATTCCCGGGACGACCTCAAAGGCTATGCCCGCCTCGACCAGAGCCAAGGCCTCTTCTGAGCCGCGACCAAAGACGAAGGGATCTCCGCCCTTTAGCCGAACCACCGTGGCGCCGGCACGGGCTCGATCGACAAGTAATTGATTTATCTTATCCTGGCTGAGTGTATGGTGCGAGGCCTGTTTACCCACGTAAATTTGCTCAGCTTTTAGCGGGGCATAATCCAGCAAACGTGGTGAAACCAAATGGTCATAAACCACCAGATCTGCTCGGGCGAGCACTTCTTTGCCCCGCAGGGTCAATAAGCCGGGATCCCCAGGGCCGGCTCCGACTAAATATACGTACCCATTACTCACGGCAGAGGCTCCGGTTCCAAAGGAGATCGATCCAGTATCTGCTCAAGAATTTCCTGACACCCCTGGGCTAACAGTCTTTCAGCAAGTTCCATACCCAAAGCAATAGCGCCATCTACGCCGGCAAAAGGACCCGATACAGTATCCTGTAATAGCACACTACCGTCAAGATTGGCCACCATTCCGGTCACGCTCATGGTTCTATCCGACTCGCTTATCCTGGCAAAGGCCCCCACGGGTACCTGGCAACCTCCGCCGAGCCGACCCAGGAAAACACGCTCAGCCGCGGTCGTAGCTCTGGAGTCCAGATCATCCAAGAGACGCAACAGATCAACCAGACGGGTATCACCCTTGCGGATTTCGATAGCCAAGGCCCCCTGTCCGCAAGCGGGCAAAAACTCAACCGGGTCGAGCCGTTCGGTGATACGCTCAGTGAGATTCAGGCGGACCAGTCCAGCTTTAGCAAAGATAATAGCCTGGGCGTCGGAGGCGTCAAATTTTTTGAGCCTGGTCTGCACGTTACCGCGGACATCCTGGACTACTAAATCGCTTCGCCGATATAATAACTGAGCCTGGCGACGCAGAGAACCAGTCAAGACTTTCGCTCCCTTGGCAAGCTTATCCAAAGTGTGTCCATTCTTGCCGATCAGAACGTCAGCCGGGTCCTCGCGGGTTGTTACCGCGGCAACAGTCAAATCGTGCTGCAGTTCCGTCGGCAAGTCTTTAAGGCTGTGGACAGCCAAATCGACATTACCCTCCAGCAAAGCCTTCTCGATCTCCTTGGTGAACAGGCCCTTATCGCCGATCTTAGCAAGAGCTGAATCGAGAATCTTATCACCTTTGGTGCGGATAACCTGTAAGGAGATTTCCAGATCAGGGTGCTCGGCCAGTAAAGCGGCGCGGACATATTCGCTCTGCCATAGAGCTAACGCTGAACCGCGAGTACCTATTACCAAACGGCTCATTCGTTTTGCTCCAGAGTATCCAGGTCGAACATCTGCCGAATAGCATCAATAATGGCCAGAGCCTCGCTGTCGGCCGAATCCGCAGTCAAGTCCCTTAGAAAAGTTATGGGCTTATGAAGTATCTTGCTGCAAAGACCTCTGGAAAACTCTTCGAGATCCTTTTGCTCAGAAGAAGCAAACTTGCGTCCGTAGCGTACGATTTGAGCTTGTTTAAGTTGCTCAAAATGCTGCTGCAGAAGTTTAACGGTCGGGGCCACCTGTAGAGAGTTCAGCCACTTGCCGAATTGCTCGACCTCGTCGTCGATAATAGCTTCGGCGCGAGGGATTTCTTCTCGGCGTCGTTCGAGGTTACGGGCCACCAGCATATCCAAATCGTCAATGTTATAGAGAAAAACATTCGGCAGATCGCCCAGGCGAGCTTCAACATTGCGGGGCACAGATATATCGATAATCAGCAGGGGATGGTTTTCGTGGCGCAGGGAGTTGGCCATGTTTTGGTAAGTAAGCACTGGCTCACTCGAACCGGTAGAGCAGATCAGCAGGTCTACACCGCCAACCACCGCCGGAATCTCATCCAAACCGATAGCTCGCGTTCTAAGGGACTGCTGCGAGCCTGTACTTGATCCATGCTCAGCCTTTGGCCCAGCCAATTCCGGGCCAACCTTGTTTTGCTCATCGAGGCTGGCTGGGCATACTGTCTTAGCTTTGAGATTCTTCGCTCGCACGTTTTGTACAAAATCATCAGCCAGCCTTTCTGCTCGACTTAGAGTCCGATTAGCCACGATAAGCTCATTCACACCGCTACGAAGCAGGGCTTTGGCAACCAGCTCAGCAGTTTCGCCAGCTCCAACCAGCAGCACCGTCTTTCCAGACAGTTTGGAAAAGATCTGTCCAGCCAATTCTACGGCGGAGGTGGCTATGCTGACCGACCCCCGACCCAACTGCGTTTGCGTCTGCACTCTTTTGCCCACCCGAAAAGCCCAATGCAGCAGTTTATTCAGCAGAAACCGTGTTGTACCCGCATCCAGAGCCAAGCGGTAAGCGTCTTTGAGTTGCCCCAGTATCTGGTGTTCCCCGACCATCTGTGAGTCAAGAGTTCCAGCAACTCGAAACAGGTGTCTGACCACATCCAGGCCTTGGTGGTGATAGAAAACCGAAGTGTCCGCCAGCGGTGGCGTTTGCTTAAGCTGGGTAATATGTCCCAGCAGATGAGCCAGCGAGTCCTGTTGAGTTTTGCTGACGAAATAAACCTCCGTGCGGTTGCAGGTATCCAACACCAGGGCCTCAGAAAAGATTTTCTCAGCCCGGATGGCTTGGAGCAGTTTTTTAGCCAAGTCATTGGGCAAGGCAAAACGCTCACGGACATCCACCGCTGCGCTGCGATGATTTATACCGATTACCGAGATTTCCATTTTTCCAACTCAATGGCGAAAGAATGAGAATCCAACTGCTCTAACAATAACTTCGGAGCCGGCGAGTCCAGGAACGACTCCAGAAGCTCTCGTCTGCGAGCCGCATCTTCCGGATATTTCCGCCGAAAGCAATTGCGCAGGTCCAGCAAACCTTCCACAAGTTCTCCGTAGGCCGGACCGAACCGCTCTTGAAGCTCTTGACGGACCCTCCTGGCCAAAGCCGGACTTGCTCCTCCGGTGGATATGGCAATTTGTAAGGGCCCTTGGCGAACCACTGCCGGAACCTGAAACGTACACAGGTCCGGCTGGTCCACCACGTTGCAGAATATCTGGGCCTCGGCGGCCTCGGCGAAAACCCTCTGGTTCAGTTCCGAATCATCCGTAGCCGCAATGACCAGCCAGTACTCAGCCAAGTCCCCTGTCTGGTAACTACGTTGATGGATCACCAAATCCGAATCATCCGTCAGTTTTTGCAGCTCCGGGCAAATCTCCGGGGCCACCACCGTCACTCGTATTTGTCTTTTCAGCAGAGCCCCAACCTTGCGAGCTGCAACAACGCCACCACCAACGACCAGTACAGCCCGGCCGGTCAAATCCACATAAATTGGGTAAAGCTCCGCCACAACATTTCCCCAAGCAAAGTTCTCAGGACAGAATACCACTGACGATAAGCAATATCATAATCACCACAAAGCCGGTTACGGCTATACTTGAAATCCGCCGCGACGTCCACTTACCCAGAAGCTTACCTAGCACCGCTACAACGTAGACCAACCAGGCAATTGAGCCGATGACTATCTTAACGATTACTTTAGCGTCTAATGATTGGGCAGTTGCCCCCGAGCCTCCATGGCCGAGCAGCAGGGGGGCGGTAATTATGGTGATGGTTATGAATATGAAACCGCCAAGCAGTGCATGCCAAGTCATCCGCCCGAGCAAATCGAGCGACGGAAGTCGGTCAAACAGCACCCCAAAGCGATGCTTCCTTAAATTCCGCTCAGCCAGCAGATGTAACATCCCGTAAACAGCCGAGATGGCGAAGGCTGTATAAGCCGCCAAGGCCAGTATAATGTGCAATCGGTCGCAGCCGGCAGATTGCGATTCTACCTCGGCCACGCCTTCGGCCATAATCGTACCTGCCAGGAAGTTTGAAGACGTGTACTGAAACAGAAACACCAGCAGAAAGACGAACATGCCCGTGCGACGGTCTCGGCTGGCAAATTCCACCACTGCATAAACTGCTGTGGTTAGCAGGGCTAACACCGACAGAATTTCATACATATCAGCCAAGGGAACTTGACCAAGCTGAACCGATCGCAATATCAGGAAAAAAGCATGAATGCCAATTACCGGTATCAACCAAGGATTACGGGCCTGGGTCTTGGTGCGGAGAAAGAAAGTAGCCCCGTAATCGACCAGCAAGGCCAAATACAGCAGCGGAAGCAACCAGTTGAGTATGATCGACAGACTGAACACTATTGACTCCTTTACTAGAATGCGCAAGCCGGACACTCAGCCAACAAATCCAGCTATGGCCAAACATTGCACATCTGGCAACTGTGGTGCGCTAATGCTTAGCCAACGCCTCCACCTTATCGGCCAAGACATCGAAATCAATCGGTTTTTCGAGGAAGTCCTGCACGGGCAGCCAGGCATCGTCGATATCTCCAGGCCCGAAGCCCATAGGGAATTTGGTATTAATGGCCGAGAGAATCAGAATAGGCAGTCGGCTCAGATCCTCATGCTTACGGATTTCCTGAGCCAGATGGAATCCTGCCGCGGCATTTTCAGGGAACATAACATCCAGGATCAGCACATCATGCGGGTCTCGCTCCAACTGCTCAATGACTCCCTCAGTATCATAAAAAGTCGTCAATTCGTGCCCCTTACGTTTCAACAGGCGAGAAACAGAATCCACAAAATCCGGATCATCATCAACGATCATTATCTTAGCCATGGTCAATTCACTCCACTTATGATTAGTCGGCTCCGGATAACTCCTTAGTCTATATTCTTCTTGAGCGGCTCGGCCGTAATTCCCAAGCCACGAGCGTCAAAACCACCAGAACCGTATTATATTATCTTCGCAAAGATCATGCCAAAGGTTTTGTTCGCCGCTAGCCATGGATTTAAATACTGTAACAGCCAGCGTATAAATAAGTTAAGGCTGCTTGACCAAAAACGCGCCCAGTCGATAATTCTCAGTTATGAGAACCAGGTCTGTTAGAACTCTTGCGGAAGGCTCTGCAGGTCACTGCAGCGGAAAATCGGGCCGTCTTTGCAGACGTACTGATTGCCGATATTGCATCGGCCGCACTTGCCCACGCCGCATTTCATCCTGTTCTCAAGAGTTGTGTACGCTGATTCGAGCCCGAAGTCCAGGTTGGTCAGAGAAATCAGCACAAACTTTATCATGATGGGTGGCCCACAAGTTATCACAACCGTATTCTTTGGGCTGGGCTTCATTTTTTCCAGGATTTCCGGAACAAAGCCCACTTCACCCTGCCATTCAGGGGTCTCACCGCCCGGGTCCACGGTGTAAGAAGTCAGCACGTCTTGCATCTGCTCCCAGGTTTTGAGCTCTTCTTTATAGACCAAGTCCGCTACCGTGCGAGC
>JAACET010000098.1 GCA_011682385.1 Actinomycetota bacterium
TATCGCAATCAACGCACCGCCGGCGGGGTGTATATAGATCGTCCCGAAGAGCATACACCTTGGGAGCATCCCCTGGATGCCTTGCGATACTTTTTTGTCAACGAGCTGGCCGACTCAACCACCATCAGTGTGGGGCGGTTGACCGTTTGGTAAATTTTAAATTTGACACCCGAACACAATGGGGATCTGAGCACATGCAAAATAAGAAGTTTAACCCGGCCATTCGACATCCGCTGTACCTGGCCTACGAGGATACCTGGGCAGCGTACCTGGATTTTGCCGAGTTGGATTTGGCCGACCTTCGCAACGGAGCCTACCTGCAGCAGTTCGAGTCTGAGCCGACAGCCGCCTGGGTCAATCGCAAGGCCCGGGCCTCGATTTACAATCTTTGTCCGCTGCTGGTCAGTATCCGCAAGAACTATCTGTTCGCCCGTCGGCCCACCAGGCACATCGAGGCCAGCCCCTTTAGGCGCGAACTGGCTGACTTTTACAGTAATTGCGATCGCAACGGCACCGCCTGGACCGATTTTCTGCGGGAGCAGGTGGTCCCCAGCGTGTACATATTCGGTTTTTCCGAGGTGCTGTTCGATGTGCCCAGCACACCGGAGGGCTTTCGGCCGCAGACACAGGAGCAGCGGCGCAATTTGAACCTTCGGCCTTATGCTGTGCTACTGACACCCCTGGATACTACCGACTGGGCCCTGGATAGCCGCGGCCACTATCATTGGATCCGCATTCGCGAATCCACCGTCGGCTCAGCAGACCCGTCCGATCAGCAACATGAGCAGACGGACACGTATCTGCAGTGGCTCACGGAAAGCTGGGAACGCTTTGACGATGAGGGCAATCTGTTAGCTGGTGATGTGAATCCACTGGGTGTGGTGCCAATCGTGCCCTTGTATTTCCAGCGTTCCAAGCGTTATCCGCGACTTGGCGTTAGCTTGCTGAAAACAGCAGTGGCCAACACCGAAGACGTTCTCAATACGGTCAGCCTTATCCAGACCGACGAGCTGTACAACGTGGGCATGTTGCGTTATCCACGGCGAAGTCCCAAGGATGAGCTGCCCACTCGGCTGGGTCCCAATACAGTCTTGGCTTTTGACGCCGAGGCTAAGCACGCCCCCGATTTTATCGTCGGTTCGGTCGATCACATTCGAGCCAAGATGGAGCGGGTTCGTCAGGCCATCGATTTTATTCTTACCGAAGGCAAACTTCTGATGGGCCAGTCTCGAGCGGCCATGCAGATCCGCAGTGGCGTCCAGGCTCTGGTGGAAAGGTTGGAGCTGTTCAATGAGCTTTCGGATATGGCTGACGGTCTGGAGCGTTTCGAACTTCGGGTCGCTGCCATGGTAGCCAGTTGGACCAAAGGCCAACGCGTAGGTCCGGATGAGCTGGGTATTGGCATTACCTATCACCGGGACTACGCCCTGGAATCGCTGGCTGATGCAGCCGAGACGCTCAGCAAGACCATGCGGGCGATCGGCGGAACAAGTCCCGCCGCTATCAAGGCTCTGCTTATCGGATTTATCCAAAGGGCTTTGCCGCAGGGATCGCCTTATCTGGCCGAGGCCATAGCTCAAGTGGCCGAGGCTTCTGATGTACCCAGCGGTGACTGACACGCGAGCACAGCACATTGTGCATGTTTCAGCTACGCCGATTGCCGGGGCTCCTCTGATTACCAGCCGACTGTTGGCCGAGCATGGCTACCGCAGCCGTTGCATTGCACCGGGTAGATATCCCGATGGGAGAGATTTTGGCTGCGACGTGCACCCGAGACAAACCGAGCTGCGCGACGAGCTGTTGAGCCAGGCGGATATTATCGTGGCCCACAACGGAGGCCCGGCATCGCAGAAGTGGTTTAGAGAGATTCTCCGGCCAAGGCAAGTGTGCGTGATATATCACTCTCAGCCGGGACGAGTGGATCGAACGCTCGAACGGCTGGGCGCACCGGTAGCGGTATTAGGTCAATATCAACCTCGTTTGTATGATGGACAGTATTTTATCGTAGGCAATCTAATCCCCTTGGACGAGGCCGACTATCAACCGGCCCAGTTGCGAACTCGACAGCAGACCCAAGTGCGAATTGCCTACGCACCAAGCAATGCCTCAGCCTGCTTCGACCGCCAGGCATCGGCTTTCTGGGACAATAAAGGCTACCAGGCTACAGCAGGCATATTAGCCCGGCTGGATCAGCGGGATGACGTAGAGGTGGAGATAATCACCGGCTGTAGCCTCGAAGAATGCCTGAGGCGCAAGCGGCAGGCACACATTGTCATCGATGAGTGCGTGACCGGCTCATACCACCGCAACTCGCTGGAGGGTTTGGCTGTCGGGGCAGTGGTCGTCAACGCCGCAGACCGGTTGAGCCTGGATGCAGCCAGACATTGTGCCGGCGGGGCTGAACCGCCATTTGTTGTCAGCCGGCTGGATGGATTGCTTCGGAAACTAACCGAGTTAATCGAGCTGGGGACTGGTGAGCTTATCCGACGGGGACTGCTCGGCAGAAGATGGATGGAGAAATGTTGGTCACCGTCGGAGTTGATTCGTCGTGGTTACGAGCCGTTGTTGGATTCAGCACGAAGAATTTCGGCAGTATAAACAGGAAAGGACAGGAATGACCGAACAACAGACTGAGCAAGGCAGCGCTCAAGGTGAGCGGGCAGCCGAGAAAGAATCGGACAACCCGCAGGCTCAAGGTACTGAGCAAACTGATCGAGGCACAGATCAGGACGTTATTCTACGGGATCAATACCGCCAGGGGATCGCCGAGGTGGTTCGCGAACGCGAGCAGTGGAAGCAGCGTAGCAAGAATATCAGCGGCGAGTTGGAAGAGCTGAAAAAGCAACTTCCCAGCCCTGAACATCTCCAAGCCTACAGGCAGTGGGTAGACACCCATGAACAGGCTGAGATAGATTTAGCTGCCACACAAGAAAAACTGCAACAAGAGCGCAGCGAACTCGTCCAGGCCCATCAGCAGGAACTGGATAAGAAGCAGGCCGCCATAGAGACTCAGCAGCGCTACATCCAGCAGCTTGTGCGGGACAATCGCATTATCTCAGCATCTGAGCGGGCCAATGTGGCCAATGCTCAAGCGGTGGCCAGACTGTTCGGCCCCCACGTAAAGGTGGAGCACGGACCCAACGGCGACTACCAGGCTGTGGTCTTGGACGATAACGGCCAAGTATTGCGCGACACGGATACGCACCAACCGATTTCGGTTGAAGATGGCTTGGCCCGCTACTTGGCCCGTGAGGAAAACGCCTTTCTATTAAAGGCTCCGTCCTCTGGTGGATCGGGTGCGGGGATGATCCCGACGGAGTCGGCTCCGCTGGATTTGTCTTCTATGCAACGCCGTTTGCAAAGGGCTAAGAACCGGCAGGAGTTCGAAGCAATCGTAAAATCGTTCAACAGGCGCAACGGTTAAGATTCTGGTTACGCCTTGACAACAAAGGAGCATTAAAAACATGGCACACACTTACACTTATTCCGGCGGTTCCGGCAGCACATCCGGTTCTATGACCGACATCGTGCAGACCGCTTATAACGAGTACATTCGTTTACAGTTCAAACCCAGACCGATATTTGATTCTTTGGCTCAGGCCCAAGGGGTCAACGTCGGCCGGGCACCGCGCAGGGGCGACGTGGCGAGTTTCACTATCTTTGAGGCCCTGCCCGCCGCTACCACAGCCCTGACGGAGACCTCCGACATTGACGCTGTGGGTATGAGCGAGACGCAAAAAACCATCAGCGTCAGTGAATATGGCCGGTCCGTCATCACCACGCTGCCTCTGGAGGCCCTGAGTTACATCGACGTGGACCGGGCCAAGGCCGCGGTGGTTGCTCAGAACATGAAGCAGTCGCTGGACCTGATTGCCCGGGCGGCCTTCGATGCCGAGGTCGGCTCAAGCTATATAACCTACGGCAACAACCGCACAGCCATCAACACCATTGCCTCTGGCGATACGCTCTCGGCAACTCTGGTACGGCAGACGTTCACTACGTTGCGATCAGCCAATGTGCCTTTCTACGAAGGTCCGGAAGGCGGCAATGCCTACGTGGCTGTCTGCCATCCGCACAGCCTGCACGACCTGAAGACTGAGACCGGAAGCGGCTCCTGGCGGAACGCCCTGGAGTACAAAGATTCCCTGGATAACGGGCTGTTCACCGGTGAGGTGGGCATGTTCGAGGGCTTCCGCTTCATCGATTCGACCAATGCTCAGCTCCAGGCCGACCAGTCAGCCGGCACCTCAGTCTCGACAGCCGTGGGCAACACCTACGACATCTACACCAATTACTTCGTGGGTGCAGATGCTGTCGGTAAGGCTGTGGGGGTTGACGCCCATCTGGTGGTTGGGCCGATCACCGACACCCTCAAGCGGTTCTTCCCGTTGGGATGGTATGCCCTGATTGGTTACGGAGCAGTTCGCCCGGAGTCGCTGCACAAGGTCTATACCGTCTCCAGTGTGGGCGCTAACAGCTAAGAAAAACCCCGTGATTTAGCCGGGCGTGTGGTCAACTCGCAGAGCTGACCAGGGGGGCTTTCGCAAAAACCGGAGGCCCCCGACGCCCGGATATTAGGCGAATCATTAATGAAAACCATCTACGTCAGGACGTATTCATTGCTAAGGGGTGAGCCAGTACCCATTGGCGTGCAGCAGCTACCCGATACCAAAGCAGATGAGCTACTTGCCGCCAACCGGGCCAGCTACGTTTATCTGGATGCCTTGCCGAACTTCAACGACCTGCACATCTCTCGGCGGGCTTGGGTGCTTGGTTGCGGTCCGAGCTTGAGGGAAATCACTGCCGACCAATGGGCCTGCATCGATAAGGACGTAACCATCGGCGTAAACGACGTGCCGGCTGTGCATGATGTGAAGTTTTTGTTGTTCCTGGACGGCGGATTAGAAGAGCAGTTCGAGTGCATCCGCACCAGCAAGGCCAAGTTTAAATTCACTCATCTTGGCCAAAAGGTATCGATCCCGGCTATCGGTGTGATGCGCTCTACAGTGCCGACCGAGAGGATTGAAGACGGTCTCTATTGGAACGGTTCAAGCGTCCATGCCGGAGTCAACCTGGCTCTGGTGATGGGTTGTAATCCGATTGTACTTCTGGGCGTGGACTATCGAGATAACTCGCACGCAGCCGCCAGAACAACAGATAATCCCGATCTGCCCTACGGCAAAGAACATGCGGTGCGCAATTTCGCTCGCTTGGCCGAGTTGGCCGGGAAGCACGGCACAACGATCGTCAACGCCAACCCCGACAGTGCAGTGCAGTGTTTTGCAAAGACGAGCCTGGCCCAGTTACTTCGGCCAAGTCCTAGCCGTAGCCGGACGCGCCGGAAGACCACGGCGAAAAAAGCGAGAAAACGGAGCTCAACATGACAGCTACATTCGAAAGGGTAATTTGCTACGAAGACCGCGGCTCAGTTCAGACCCACAGTTGGTGGCTGGAAGGTGTCAAGACTACGCCGACCGGCAGTACCGACGAGGGCCGACTGTGGGCGGATTTCACTTATTCCGGCTCGACGTATCTGGTGGACTTGTATAAATCTCCTGACCAACAATCCGCCGACAAGGTAGCTTCCGGGCAATCGGGTTCTTTGGGCGAGATTGATCTGTCGGAAGCAAACTCTTCCGGCCTTTCCGGCCAATTGTACTGGGAAGACTACATCCAGGACCAGACCGGCGTAGTCGTGTACGTTTCCTTAGCTACCGACGAGGACGTACAGCGACGGTGGCGGGACTACACCCAGTTGAGCGGTTACGACAGCACATTCGGTCTGGCGGAGTATCATGCCTGGGCCATGGGTGTGGTGCTGGACTCGGTCTCCCGGCGATTTGCCGAGGAGTTGGGCGGCTACGGCGTAGTGCCCTGGTGGCAGGCCGGAACCAAGCTCTACCCGGACCTGCGTCGGGTAGCCAACCCCGAGTGTATGCGAGATGCCCAGGCTCTGTGCGTGCTGTATCAGGCCCTGGGTGCGGACGTGCAGAGGTCAGATTCGCTGTTCGCCGATCAGCGGGACTATTTCCAAAGCCAATATGCTCAGGCGGTGGGGAATCTGCTCTTATCGATAGACGCCGACCTGGACGGCAGTGCCGACTACCTGGCCAGCCAGCGCAGCCGAAGCTGGCAACGCAAATAGAGACCATTAAATAAATTCGATTGGCCGACAATCGAACCAAAACAATCGGGAGCCTGAAATGCTTGTACCTATAGATCGCCCTATCATCGATGCCAGGAATATCGCCGAGGCTGAGCAGGTCACTGTTTCGTCAACCAATTTTACCATTCAGCACAACAATAAGGCCGTAGCGCTGATTACGCTTGGCGGATCATTCCAGAGCTATGTTTCCGATACTACGACTGCTATTGCTGATGGTGTAGTTGATGGTCAGGAACTGACCTTAGTGTTCAAAGATTTAGGGTTTTACAACGATATAACCATCAAGGACAACGCTAACACTGCTCTCAGGGGTGATTGGTACAGAACGGTTACAGAGACTTGGTTGAAAGTAGTATGGGACTCCGCTGCTTCGCAGTGGATTGAAACTATTAGAGATGAAGGGGTAGGCAGCGCAGCAGGGGAACGGTCCCATGTCGAAGGTAGCGGTACAACGGCCAGTGGCAGGTTCTCTCATGCTGAAGGTTATAATACGATTGCCAGTGGCAGTTACTCGCACGCTGAAGGTAAAAACACGACTGCCAGTGGTGTTTCTTCTCACGCTGAAGGTCAAGACTCAATCGCCAGCCTTACTGGTCAATATGCTCACGCTGGTAGTAAGTTTTCTGCTGCCGGGGATGCTCAGTATAGTCGGTTCCTGATGAAAGGCTCTACCACAGATAATACTCTCACGGAACTAACTTCACCGGGAAGGTTCACGATTGACGATGAGTTTTCTTCCGCCTGCACGGTTTCGGTAGTTGCTCGTCAAGATACCGGGGCGGATAGTGCCCTGTTCAAACGGATGGTGCTTATCGAGAGGACCGGCGGGACTGTGGCTTTGCAGGGAGCCGTACAGACCATAGGCACGGACATCAATCCCGGTAGCTTAGGTGGCGTGACTTTATCTGCTGATGATACAAACAAGTCTCTAAAGGTACAGGTCCAAGGAGCCGCCGCTCATAACATCAGATGGGTCGTTGTCGTTGAAGCTGTGCGAGTTGGATATTCAGATTAAGGAGTATGCAAATGTCTCTAGTTGATGT
Source organism: Actinomycetota bacterium (assembly GCA_011682385.1). Lineage (GTDB taxonomy): Bacteria > Planctomycetota > Phycisphaerae > JAACET01 > JAACET01 > JAACET01. The sequence continues at coordinate 7,210 of JAACET010000098.1, forward strand.
TCCTCAGAACGAAATCACGGCTACTGATGTAGCCAATGATATCCGCGGACACCTGGCCTCAGTGGTCTCTTTGGCTGATGTCAGGCTGCTGCAAATTCGTAACCTGGTGCGCGACTATGGCCGAGCGAATATATCTACAGAGCTTGGCTCTGACGCAGCGGATATGCTGACGGTCTATACCAAGCTCAAAGAGGCTATCGAAGCCGCCAAGAACGTTACCGTTGAGGAGCTGCCATAATGGCTAACGAAATTAGAGCTACATACGATTCCGGTGAAAACCTTTACGCATTAATTTTTGATGCTGCTGGTCAAGTTTGGGATTCCGTGGGCAGCAACTGGGAAAATTATGATGCTGCTCAGCAGGATAACTACGATATCGCTTTGAGCGAGATAGCCACGAATTCCGGTCAGTACCGTGGGACTTTCCCCGCTGCTATCACTGCTGGAATTTACACAGTCTCGCTTCGATTGCAGTCCGGTGGATCTGCTGTGAGTACGGATGAGCGAATTGGCGAATCGGCAGCCATGCACTGGGACGGCTCAGCGGAGATAACCGTCTCCGATATCGAGGCTTACGTCGATAAGATTGACGATGCCACGGATGGCCTGACAGCCATCAAGGCAGAAGTGGAGGGATTGGCTGGCGAAGCTATGCGGGGCACAGATACCGCAGCCTTGGCTAGTGTGTGCACGGAAACTCGCCTCAGCAAGCTGGATGCTGCCGTTTCCTCCCGCAGCTCACATTCAGCGGCCGATGTTACCGGAGGTACGACCGTAGCTCAGGCTGAGAGTAACATTCGCGGAGTTGATAGCGATACGCTCAAGACTCTGTCCGATCAAATCGATTCAGCCGGCGCGGAGTACCGACTGGGGCTGACGGCCAGCTACGACGGCACCACGGTCAAGGTCGGGCTGTGGCTGGAAGAGTCCGGCCAACGGCAAACGGATGTTACCAGCATCACCGACGTTGAGATCTTCAATGCCGCCACCGA
>JAACET010000099.1 GCA_011682385.1 Actinomycetota bacterium
CCGGTTTCGGCTCGGGCTGGCGCTGCTGAGTCGTCAGACTTGGAGCTGCTGGCCGACTCGCGTTTGCCAGGACGATGATCCCTATATATAGTGGGTCTTTACCCACGGATCAGAGTTGACCATCGATATATTGGGGGTTTTAAATAGTGGCATTTTTTTTGTAATTCCCCGCAACAAAAAAAGTTAAAAAAAGCTAGAAAAGTTCTTGCAGCCTGCCGAAAGACATTATATATTTTACAAAACGTAAAATACGTTTTGACTACTAGGCCTTGGTTCGCTATGTTGGAGTTTTGATAGCGAACACTCACGTTGGGGATGTTTATAGGCAACCATGGTTACGGAGATCGTTCTGATGCCATCATCTGAATGTCGTTCCAACTTTTTGAAGGCCCCGCCTCGCAAGCTCTACCGGATTGGCGAGGTCACTCAACACACGGGTCTGTCTCGCCAGACTGTTCACAACTACACGACTATGGGCCTTATCAGTGAGACGCAGTGGACCCCTGGCGGGCATCGTCTTTATGACGAATCTGTTTTTGAGAGGTTGGCCCTGATTGATGATTTGAAGCGTACCCGGACGCTACGGCAGATTAACGCCATGTTGTCAGCCACTGAGCCATCCGGGTCTTAGGCCGAGGAGTTGGCCCTGGGGGACCTGAGGAGATAGCGACGTGAATAAGCTGATTGATCTTTGGAATCGCCTCTTTGGTTCCGCCGGTCGCTTGTTTACGGCTTTGGCCGTGGTGGGCATTGTGTTGGCTGGATATTGGTTGTTTAGTTCTGCATTTGGACCCGAGCTCACCAGTCTGACCGATGGACCTCTTACTGCCTCGCAGTTGTCCAGGGCTGCGGAGTGTTTGAATCAATGGGGCCAGACCTTCCGGATTCGCGGTTCGCGGATCCTTGTTCAGCCCCAGCGCCGTGGGGAGCTGGCAGCTCGGATGGACTTTTTGGCTGAATCTCAGCCGTCGCGGACGCCTGTTTTGGAGCCGGTCTCGAAAGGTTCGAGTATATTTCTTTCTGAGTCTGAACGGCAGCGCCGTTGGAGGCTTTCTCGGGAGGAGTCCTTGGCCTCTCAAATTCGCAACTTCAAAGGCCTGCGAGCCGCTCGAGTTTTTTTGGCTGGCTCTTCCACATCGGCTTTTGGTCGGTCTTCGGTGGAACCATCTGCTTCTGTTATTGTCTGGACCGAGGATGCCCAGCCGGTTGAGTCGCAGTTAGCCCAGGCTATCCGCCAGACGATTGCCGGCACTGTTGCTGGACTGAGTTTTGCCAATGTGCACGTGATTGACGCCGGCAGTGGATATTATATGCCGGTCATTGCCCAGAATTCCACGGGATCGACTCAAGCTGTTGAGGCGGGGGCTGCTCCGGTGGGCTTTGCCGATCTTTACCGCCGGGCACAACGGTTGGAGGATCAGTTGGAGCAGAAGATTCGGGACGCATTTATTTATATCCCGAACCTGCTTGTTTGCGTTACGGTCAGGCCGGAGTCTTTTTTGCCTGGCTCTGATGCGTCTTTGCCCGCTGTCAGTGCTTCGGTGAATATCCCACGCAGCTATTTGTTGGCCTTGGTTCCGCCTGATTCCCTGCCTAGCGAGACCGCTTTTGAGCCGTTTGCCGCTGAGCAGATCGATAAGATCGGCCGGGGCGTTAGAGCTATCATTGGTCGGCCTTCTTCGAGTCTTGTTTACGTCGATTGGTATTACGACAATCGCCCCGCCGCCGCCCCGCTGCTTGCTCTCAATGATGCCGAATCCCCGACTGCTGCACGTTGGTTACAGCCCGCCTACGTCGGCGGTGCCATAGCCATGATAAGTCTGTTGGCTCTATTGGCTGTGTTTGTTCGGCGATTTACCGGCCCGAATCGTCGTCAGCGTTCTATTGCCCTGTCGCGCCTGGATTCTGAGCAGACCTATTTGGATTACACAGCTTCCCGCGAATTACCCGTCGAGCCGTCATCGTATCGAGGTCCGGTTGGCGTGGAGATATCTGCCTTTGAGGGTCTTCTCCGCCTGGACGAGGTCACTCTTCGTGGTTTGCTTATGCGTACGGAGCCGCAGATTATAGCCTTGGCTCTGCGTACTTCTTCGGACAAGCTGCGTCGGCGGATTTTGGGCGGCCTATCTGCCGAGTGTCGTCAGGCCGTGCATGAGCATCCGGATTTTTCGGATCCGGTCCGTCTTTCGGATATTGAAGTCGCTCAACAGGAAATGGTTGATTTATTACAGACCCCTGTCTCGGCCGAGTCTGACGAGTTGGTCGGATCAGCCGAGGCCTCGGTCACCTGATTGTGAGTTTGCCGTGAAGCACCGACATTGGATTATACTTCTTAGTTTGCTTTGCTGTCTGATTGTCTTTTCGGCCTCGGTCTTGGCTGCTGATGACATTGAACAACGCCCTTTGCCGCAAATTCGTGATGGCAACGGCCCCACGGGCAGTTTGGGCTGGATCGTTACGGTCCTGATTGCCTTGGCTGTGGTCGTGGCTGCTATGTGGCTTTTGCTTCGGCTGCTCAGGCGTTTCTTCCCTGCCTTGGTTCCTGCCGGTGGGCAGGCCGCGCCGATTCGGTCCTTGGCTCGTTTTCACTTAGCGCCTCGGCAGGCTCTTCATTTGGTTCGTTGTGGTCGGCGGTTGCTGCTGCTTGGGGCTACGTCCACCAGCATAAATCACGTCGCCACCATTGAAGACCCCCAAGAGATAGACCGCATACTCCAGAGCCTCCAGCGGGGCGAATCACCCTTAGCTGGTCTGAGTCGATTATTACACCGTTCTTCCGAGCAGGCTATTAAGGATTAGCCGTGACCTCTAAAGTTGCTTTTCTACAAGGATGTATTCTCGTCATGGTGCTCGGATGGCCCTCGGTCACTGCTCGGGCCGATTCCACCGCTGTGGTTGCTCAGTCTGAACTACCTTCTGATGGGCCTTTGCAGCTTCCCGATTTATTGGAGTCCGCACCATCTCGCCGCACCGCATCCGGCCTGATTCAAATCTTGCTGATGGTCACGGTTCTTTCCTTAGCTCCGGCCATTATGGTCATGGTTACTTGTTTTACTCGCATTATTGTAGTTTTGACTCTTACTCGTCAGGCCTTGGGTACGGCCCAGTTGCCTCCCACGCAGATTCTGGTCGGCTTAGCCATTCTGTTGACCATTCTGATAATGGCTCCCACTTGGACTCAGCTCAATAGTGAGGCCCTTCAGCCTTATTTGTCCGGCCAGCTCACTGCATCGCAGGCTGTGGATCGCGGCCAACCACCGCTGCGGGCCTTTATGATTCGCCAGATTGATACTTACAAGAACCACGCCGACGTCTGGATGTTTCTCAAGCACACCGGATTTAGAAGCTCGGCAGAAGCGCCAGAGGTTCTCACCTGGGCCGATGTGCCCACCCGCGCTCTGGTTCCTGCTTTTGTTATTTCTGAGCTCAAGACCGCTTTCCTTATGGGCTTCAAGATATACCTGCCCTTTTTGGTCATCGACATGGTCGTAGCTTCGATATTGATTTCCATGGGCATGCTCATGCTGCCCCCGGTACTGGTTTCGCTGCCCTTCAAGATTCTGTTGTTTGTTTTGGTTGATGGCTGGCACTTGTTGGTCGGCAGCCTGCTGGAGAGTTTCACCCTTTAGTTGCTGGGATACCCGATGAACCCGGATCAAGCCATAGACTTTGTCAGGCAAGCCTTGCTGCTGGTTCTGCTTATTGCCGGCCCGGTTCTGCTGATTGGTTTGATTGTGGCTCTGGTTGTTGGCCTGCTCCAGGCTGCTACTAATGTTACCGAGCAGAGTCTGACCTTTGTGCCCAAGGTTCTGGCCATGGCCATAGCAGGTGCTCTGTTATTACCCTGGATGGTTTCACGATTGATGGATTTCGCCGCTCAGATGTTTACTTGGCCTTGAGTGTGACGTTTATGACAGAAGCCTTTGACATTTCTGTGTTTTTGCCTTTACTGCCCGGCTTTCTCCTGGTGTTGGCTCGGGTCGGGGGTCTGATCATTTTTGTGCCCTTCTTTGGCTCTGCTGCCATTCCGGTAAGGCTTCGTATCGCTTTAGTTGTCGTTCTGAGCCTGGCTCTGTTCGGTCTGGTTGGCGGTACTTTTACGGCCCCTGCTGATCTGGGACATTTTGTAGTCGCTCTGGCGGGTGAATTCGCTGTCGGGCTGATTATTGGCCTGGGTGCCGCTTTGATCTTTGTCGGTGTGCGTCTAGCCGGCCTGCTGATCGGCCAACAGATCGGCATTTCTTTGGCCGACGTCTTCGACCCTAGTTTCGAAGGCCAATCGTCCATACTTGGCCGATTGTTCTTCATGCTGACTTTGGTTCTTTTCCTGTTATTTGACGGCCACCGTGTTCTTATTGGTTCGCTTGTTGACTCGTTTGGCAGTATTGGGCCGGGCTCTTTTGATTTTTCTTCTTTACCGGTTGCCGGACTGACCTCGTTGCTTTGGCAGGCTTATTTGTTGGCTCTGAGGTTTGCAGCTCCTGCTTTGGTAGCGGTTTTTCTGGCCACTGTTTCGTTGAGTTTTGTTGCCCGCACTATACCGCAGCTCAACATAATCTCTGTTGGTTTTCCCGTGCAGATTAGTACAGCCACTTTGGTGCTGATTGTCTCGCTGGGCTCGATTTGTCTGGTTTTCCAGACCAGCTTAGCTGGGGCCTTGGAGTCTGTTTCTCGTTTGTTCGGCCCTTGATTGGAGTTTGGTTCGCTTATGCCAGAGGACCTTTACCAAGCCACCGAGCCGGCCAGTCCGTTTCAGCGTCGTCGGGCCCGTAGAGCCGGCCGTATCCCTCGCTCAGCCGAGGTCAATGCCGTTTTGGTATTGGTCGCCGGCCTTGCTGTTCTGACTGCTCTTTCGCCGTCCATACTTAATGGTCTCAGTGGCTTCCTGCGGGAGATGCTTTCTGTTTCGTCGAATGACCATCCTCTGGCCCTGCTTCGCCGATCTGCCTGGCGGTTCTTGGCCATTGCCGGCCCGGTCTGTGTATCTTTGGCTGGCATTGCCTTGCTGGCCGGATTTATTCAGAGTGGCTTTTATTTCTCCGCTGAGCCCTTGGGCCTGAAGTTCGAACGGCTCCATTTAGCCGATGGATTACGGCGAGTTTTTTCGCTGCGTTCGGTACTGCGTTTTGTTCTTAATTTGGCCAAGGTTCTGGTTGTTGGCCTGACTGCCTTTCTGAGCGTCCGGGCCGTTTTACCCGATCTGGCGGGCTTGTCTTCTTTGCCGCCGGAGTTGCTGCTGGGCGCGATTGGCCGACTTCTCTTGAGTGTTGGTCTGCGTTTGATTTTGGTCTTGTCGGTTTTGGCAGCCCTTGATTATTTCCTGGTTCGTTATTTGTTGCAGCGTGATCTGCGGATGTCTCATCAGCAGCTTCGCCAGGAGCAGCGTGATATTGAGGGCAGCGATCTGACGCGCCAACGCCGTTCGAGTTTGGCCCTTGTCTCGCCCGGCAGATTAGCTGCCGCCGTTTTGCAGGCTGATCTGGTTTTGACCGACTCGCAGACGGACCGCTCTGCCGCCCGGTTGGCTCTGGTCCTTAGACACCGCTCTACCGGCGGGCTTAGCAGTCCGGTTCGATTATTAGCTAAGGGTAGTGGCGCTTTGGCCCGTCAGATATGCACCTTGGCTCAGCAGCGTGGTTTGCCCATACACAACCGTCCTGCCCTGGCCCAGGCTTTGGCCCGAGCCGTCCCTTTGAACCATTACGTTCCTTTGCGTTTGTATCCTGAGATCGCTGAGTTACTGGAGCATTTACATAACGGTGCCGTGCCGGCAGTTTCTGCTTAGAACGTTGGGATTTACCTTATGCCTGATCTATCGACGACATCGCCTTCAAGCCCGCTGTTCAGCCTGTTGTATCGCCACCGCGGTCTGATGTTTCCATTGGCCTGTACCGGCTTGATTTTGGTCGTCCTCTTTCGTTTGCCGTCCTGGGTCATTGATATTCTGCTGGTTGGGAACCTTACGCTTGCCGCCGTGATTTTATTTACCAGCATTCACGTTTCGGATCCCCTGGAGTTTTCCGTTTTTCCATCGTTGCTTCTGGGCACGACTTTATTTCGCCTGGTTTTGAATGTGGCCACTACTCGCCTGATTCTCACCGCCGGCGATGATGGTGTTCCACCGTTTATGGCCAGTAGTGCCGCCGGTGAGGTTATCAGGTCTTTTGGCCAGTTTGTAGCTTCCGGTTCGTTGGCTGTTGGTTTTGTTATTTTTGCTATTCTGGTTATTATTCAGTTTGTAGTTATCACCAAGGGAGCCACACGCATCTCCGAGGTAGCCGCTCGGTTTACGCTTGATTCCATGCCTGGCAAACAGATGGCCGTCGATGCCGACCTCAACGCCGGCCTTATTAATGAGTCCCAGGCTGCCCTGCGGCGTGACACCATCGCTCGCGAGTCCAATTTTTACGGTGCCATGGATGGTGCCTCCAAGTTTGTCCGTGGCGATGCCATTGCCTCCGTTTTGATTACCTTGGTCAATATCATTGGCGGCTTGTGTGTGGGCCTTTTGCAGCACGGTTGGTCTTTGGGTGAAACCCTGACGGTCTTTACCACCTTGACCATTGGTGATGGTTTGGTCAGTCAGTTACCTGCTTTTATTATTGCCATTTCTGCCGGCCTGATTATCACCCGTTCTACTGGCCGCAGTGATTTGGGCCGAGAGATGGTCGATCAGCTCTTTGGTCGCCCTAGCGTACTCATCATTGCCGCTATTTTCCTGGGCCTTTTGCTGCTGACCGGATTACCCAGAACCCCTCTGTTGGTCTTAGCCGGTTGCCTGCTGATAGCTGCTTGGTCGTTGCGCAGGTCCTCTGTTACCAAGCCCGCCGACGACCAGGAGAAGCTCAGTAATCCCCAGCATTTGCTCGCCTCAGCCGATTCTCCGCCGGCCGCCTCTGGTTTGTCCGCTTCGTCTGACTACTTGCGTTTGGATCCCTTGGAGGTCGAGGTCGGTTTCGCTTTATTGAATTTGATTGAACCTTCCGTGCCCGGCAATTTGCTTTCCCGGATCGACGCTATTCGCCGCGACGTAGCAGCTTCGCTGGGCCTTCTGGCTCCGGGCGTATTTGCTCACGATAACGTTCGCCTTGCTGCCCGCGACTATGTTTTGAAGGTCCGCGGTCTGGAGGTCAGCCGTGGTCAGGTTCATCCGGGCAAATTGTTGGCTGTAGCTCCTGGTTTTTCTTCGCCGCGTCTGGACGGCCTGGCTCTGACCGATCCTCCCACACAGCGACCGGCCTTTTGGATTCCGCCCGGCACTCGCGACCACGCTCGCAGCCTGCGATATACCGTTTTCCCTTCCGACGAGGTTTTACCGCGTCATTTGCAGCACGTCATCCAGACCCACGCTAGCCAATTGCTCACCCGCCAGTCTGTCCACGCTTTGTTGGCCGATTTGGCCCAGCGTGCTCCGGATCTGGTTCGGGATATCATTGACTCCGGTCCGCCTCGTCGACCTTCGCCGCTTTCTGTGGGCAAGGTTCACAAAGTTTTGCAGAACCTTTTGGCCCAGGGTGTACCCATCCGCGATCTGGAATCTATTTTGGAGTCCCTTAGTGACGTCGCTACGTCCGGCATTGGTTATACCGAGCTTACTGAGCGATTGCGTCAGAGATTGGCCGGTGTTATCAGCCAGCGTTTTGTAGCCGACGATGGTAGCTTGCACTGTCTGGTTTTAGATCCCTCTGCCGAGGCCATCCTCATCGAGTCGCTCCAGCCGCCGGGTGTCGACAAGCGTTCGGTTGGTGTTTGTTTGTCCGGCTTGGCCGATAGCCTTGTTGAGTACGTACGTGCTTTACCGGTACTGCCCGAGCCTTTAGTTGTTTTGGTAGCCCCGCGCATACGCCCGGCTCTGGCTGCGGTTTTAGCAAGTCAGCCGGTGAGCCTACCGGTTTTGGCTCATCCGGAGATTATTGACGCTGTCCGGATTCACCCCTTGGCCAGCTTTTCTCTGCCCGAGCAGTCCAATGCTCAGGCTGCTCTGTTGACCCAACAGACTTTGGAGTTGTTCTCATGAAAACGCAAGTATTCCAAGCTCACACGATGGCTTCGGCTGTTGCTCAGGTGAAGGCTCATCTTGGTCCTGAAGCTCTTATTTTGCGCACGCGTAGTGTACGTTCCGGAGGCGTTTTCAGTCGCCGCAAGCTCGTTGAGATCACTGCTGCCGCCGAGCCCG
>JAACET010000100.1 GCA_011682385.1 Actinomycetota bacterium
AGAGCGGGAAAACTTCGCAGCCGCTAAAACTCAGATCAAAGTGGTGAATGAGCAAATAGAACAGACCGGAGCCGGTGATGCTTGATTCGGGTCTGTGGCCGGGGCTATGATGACCTGTGATGGAAAATAAGACAGCAGCCTACTGAGAGGGGCAAGTGATGGAAGTGCCGATGCAACTGGCCCGCATTATCATCAGCGAAAATGATGACCAGCAAATCATTATCCTAAAAGAAACAAAGGGTACGCGTAATTTCCCGATTGTCATCGGTATCGCTGAGGCAGCAGCCATTGACCGGCGACTGAAAAAACGCTCGACTCCCCGACCACCGACGCACGAACTGCTGGCTTCGGTTATCAAGTACCTGGGGGGCAAAGTAGAACGGGTAGTTATCAACGATCTGCGAGATAGAACCTTCTTCGCCTTGCTCCACATCCGCCAGGGCGACAAGGTTATACAAATCGACTCCCGGCCGTCTGACGCCATCGCTCTGGGAATAGGCCAAGATGTGCCCATCTTCGTGGAAGAAAAAGTCCTCGAGGCCGTAACCTGAGCCGGGCACAGGGTCTTTTTATTGTCGTTGTCATTCCCGCGCAGGCGGGAATCCATCTTGTCTTTTGCCGCCATAATACCCCGTGCGGGAGCACGGGGATATTTACTTTCCAAAGAATACGCTGACTTTAGCCAGGGTGTCGAACAGGTACCAGGCCATCTTGTAGTGATCGGCCTCATACCAGATCAGTTTGGAATTGGGCAGAGTATCGGCCAGTTTCTGAGCGTTTGCCTCAGGTATGATCTTATCTTGGCGAGCATTGAGCATCAGCACCTCGGTGTTAGTCGCTCGAGCAGCAAAAGTCAGCGGTTCTATGGGTTCGAGGAAAGTGCGAACTTGCTGGCTATCCATATTGTGTTTTTGGAGATAGTCCTTAATTTTTTGTGTCTCTTTGTTGTCGGAGGTAAGCATGCCGGCCAAATCTCCGCCTCCCAAAATCAAGGCGGCTTTGGGAAAATTGCCATCCACCCCCACCGTAGTAGCTGCTACTATGGCCCCCAAGGATATGCCGCACAGGCCGATTTTGTCCGGCTTGACTCCGGGTTGATTCACCAGAAAACGCTCAGCTCGGCGCACATCCATAACCGCCTGTTGAACGGCGCGTATACCTGGGTCGTCGGCAAGGCTCTTTTGGCGAGCCGGATCTTGGGGGCGTCTGGGGCCGTAATAAGGCATTTTTAGCAGTAGTGCATCTATGCCGTTGGAAGCCAGAAAGTGACATACGATTCGCGGCAAGGTGAAATCATCTTCAAGGATGTGCAAAACAATCACAGCCGGCTTTGGGTTTTCTTTATTTGTTTTGAAATATTCACACCAGACGGTGTTATTCTCAGGATCAGCCGATGTATAAGGCGACGGGAAGCTCACATCCCAGCAGGTATAATTGGCGTCCTTGTGCTTAAGTTGCATTTTCCAATCAAAGGCTTGGGGTTCGACTGCGTAAGCTTTGAGCAGTTCTGTTACGTGCGGATCCTGGGAAGTTTTAATAGGGCGATATGTTTCTGCCGATATTCGCCCTCTACGGATGGTCTGACTTGGCTGGTCGGGGGCCTGACTTTGTTCGTTACTCACATATAAATCAGCCAGTGCAATTCGTTTTGGCTCAGTAGGATCATATTTCCCAGCCAAGTCGTCCAGAATGGCCAAGTATTTTTTTAGATCATATTTGTAGTAGGGCTGATAGCAGGCTTGAAAGTTCTCTTGATCGGTGGCAACCGCATTGGCCAGATACATAACTGACTTTTTGGGCAACATGATGGCGTTGTGGAGATTTGAACGCATAGCGAGCGGTCTTTTCATCATCTCGACGGTAGTGGCCAAGTCGATGTTGCCGAAGTTTTCCTTCACCCGTTCGACCAGGAGCTTGTACCGTTCATCTGAACTTACCAGCACACAATCTTGCACGGGAGTGCGTAGAAGCGGATGAATTTCACCCGGCCGAACAAATTCGAGCAGGTCGGGTTGCGCTCTTACCGCCCTGGCTGAAGAGGATTTGCCGTCGGAGATGACATAGGCATATTCGCAGGTCCGGGATGACCGCTTTATCAGATTCAAGGCCTGTTCGAGAGTATCGCATTCTTCGAGGATCTGCCGCAGCATAAAGGCCATGGGGATACCATCCCATTGCCCATATCCGCCCATACCCATTTCGCCGATAGCCACTTGTTTATCGTTCATTCCCGTCACGCAGCCGATAAAGCCCGTGTAACCGGCAATCATGCAGGCATTGCCTCCATCGACTTTAGTTACCATCAACACCGCTTGGTTCTGCAGGTCCACCTCGGTCATATAATCGAGAATCCTGCCGTGAATGAGTTCGCCGTCCTTAGTGGCTTTACCCATTAGGGCAAGACCACTGCAATGAAACATCTCTGGGAAAATATTTGCCAAGACCACCTGTTTACGATCAAGTCCAGCCCCGTCGGCCAGGCCGGCCAGTTCCTCTCGGTAGCGTGAGGGAATGTAGGGCTCAACTCGTTTATATATTTCTTCCAGTGTGCCGGCAAAGAAATCGCCGCGCCGCTGAGAATCGGCTGCCTGGCTGACCAGCAAGACCGTGTCAACAGTCTTTTTGACGTCTTCCGGGAGCAATCGGCCATGAGCATAGCCGATCTGGTAAGGCGAACCCTGAAGCAGAAGAATCTTCTGTTTTCCCGCCTGTAGTAAAGCTGAACGCCCGACTCGACCTACGATCCGAGCCTCCGGGAGTTCCTGAAGTTGATTTGAATAGGCAATGTTGGCTGATAAAATCAAAATGACCGCCAACATTGTATATCTGGGTCTGAATTTCATTTTTAGTTAGCCTTCCTGAATAAATCTGTACCGCGACCGCTGTGAACCAGGTCACATTATTCCGTCTTTAGAGCCTGTTGCACAAACCCATTTTGAGGCGATACGATAGCGGTTTTTGATAGCGAAAACACGGTTTAACTATTGCCTTTGTGGTATTATGCAACAGGCTCTTTATATTCTTATACAAGGGCAGGGTAATAAAAGTTTCGGTTTTTTTGTAAAGACTTCTGCAAAATGAGTGATGGAAGCGGTGGCTTGCTGGGTTGATGATGAGTTTTGGAACCCCGCGGGCAGGTCATTCGAACGTCTTTTTTTTTCGCAGAATATGGTGATATTGTTGTGCAAACCGGTGGGCCTCGTCCCGAATCCGCTGACAGAGTTTTAGCGCCGCTGAGTTGCGTCCCAAACGTATCGGCTTGGATTTCCCTTGTACATATATCTCTTCTTCGCGTTTAGCCAGAGAGATTACCATTGGCGCCTTTTTCCCTACTTTATCCAGAGCCGCCAACCCCGCACGCAACTGTCCCAACCCGCCGTCGATCAGAATCACATCCGGATACAGCTCGTGCTCTTCACCTGCCAAGCGATAACGTCTGCTCAATATCTCCGCTATGCTTGCGTAGTCGTCTGCTCCTTGAACTGTTTTTATTTTGAATCGCCGATAGCCTGCCTTGAACGGTTTACCGTCGATGAATCGCACCAGTGAGCCGCAGCTTTCCTGTCCGGAGATATCCGCTACGTCCACGCCTTCCATTACTCTGGGCACCGTCCGCAATCCCAGCACCTTGCCCAGCTCTTCCAACCCACCGGCCGGGTCCTGATAAAAACTTTCCGGCTGAAGTTCATCCCTGATTCGCCCTCGTTTCGCCAGAGACTCCAGGGCTCGAATTTCATCGCGTAGTCGCCCAGCCTCTTCGTAATCCATCTTTGCTGCCGCTGCTTCCATTTCCTTGTTCAGTTGCCGCAATACCACGGATCGCTTGCTACTGATAAATTGCCGCAGCCGATCTATTTGCAGTCGATAGCTTTTTTTGGACACCTTTGCTGCACACGGCCCCGTGCACTGTTTTATTGAGTACAGCAGGCAGGGCCTGAAAGACCGCCGCTTCTGGTCATCTTCGCGAATGTTCAGACTGCAGGTCCGGAACTTGAAGACCTTTTGCAGGATTACCAAAGCTGCCCGTAGCTCCGCCCCTGCTGTGAAAGGCCCATACAGAGTTACACCTTTCGCCTCCGGTTGACGCGTGATCCGCACCCGCGGGAAATCTTCTTTGGTGGTGATTTCGATATAGGGAAACGTTTTGCCGTCGACCAGCCGTACGTTGTATCGTGGCTGAGTATCTTTGATCAGCCGGTTTTCTATTAGTAGGGCCTCGACCTCCGATTCGGTTTGAAGAAAGTCGATTTCAGCCACTTGCCTTATCATATTGACGATAGCCGGCCCTCGCGAGTTTTCCAGGTCCGCACCTTTTTGAAAATAGCTGGCCACTCTCGCCCGCAGGTTGTTTGCTTTGCCGATGTAGCTTACCACCCCTTTGGCGTCTTTGAGCAGATAGACGCCAGGCCCTTTGGGCAGTCCTGCGATTTGCTCACGGATTTTGCCTGTCTTTTGTCTCATTGTTTTAGCCGGGCTTTGGCGAGGTTTTTTTGGGTTTTAGTACTTTAGGTATGGTCAGGGTAAAGGCCGACCCTTGTCCCAGTTCGCTGGTCACGCTGAGTTCTCCGCCCAGTAATACCGCCAGTTCTTTGGCGATGGCCAAGCCCAGCCCTACACCTCCGTGTTCGCGGGTAGTTGACGGATCGACTTGCGTGAATTTATCGAAGATATGTTCTTGGTCTTCCTTGCTTATCCCTGGGCCGTTATCAATTACGCTGATGGCCACCAGGTCTTCGGTGGCCATATCCGCTTCGATACGGATTCCCCCCCCTCTCGGCGTAAATTTGATGGAGTTGCTTAGTAGATTGTAGAGTATCTGCTGCAATTTCCCCGCGTCGGTTTCCAGAAGGGGCACCTTATTATCGATTTGCGGCTGGACCTGTAGTTCTTTTTTAGCTGTTAGCGGTGCCGTCAGCCGCACCAGGTCTTCGCATATTCCTGTCAGGGACGTTTTTTCTATATGCATTACTGTTTTGCCGGCCTCCATTTTGGCCAAGTCCAGCAGATCGTTGATATTCTCCAGCAGGGCCCGCCCCGACCTGAGGATATTCTCGGCATATTTGCCGCCCTTTTCGTCTTTCTGGCTGATCGCTGCTTCGCTGAGCAGTTCTGCGAACCCGATGATTGAGTTTAGTGGTGTCCGCAGTTCATGGCTCACGTTAGCGATGAATTCACTTTTTAGTCTGTTTGCCGCCGAGAGAGCCACGTTAGCTCGCGATATTTCTTCGAGTTTTACATCCAGGCTGCGGTTGATAGCTTGAAGTTGTTCACGGGCATCGCTCAGTCTGGCCAGCATGGAGTTGAAGGCGTCGGAGAGTTCTTCGAATTCATCACCTGTGCGTATATGCGAGCGGACTTCGATATTTCCTTTAGCCACTTTTTCTGCTGTTCGGCGTAATTTCTTTACCGGACGTAGGAACATCCGTTGGGCAATTAGTTGAAACAGCAGCATAGCCAGCACCCCCGCCATGGTGGCGATCCAGATGACCGTCAGAAAGTTTCCCCAGCGTCCGTATTCGCGTAGGCTCACCAGGATGAACCCTTGCAGTTGTCCCGGATGTTCTGGTGTTCCTTCTATGGTTGGTTCGCTCGGCGAACGCACCGCCAAGGCGTATTCGCGCAGGCCTTCTGATGAAGGGATAGCCCGGAATTCTACCGATTCTCCCGTCGTCGCCGATTCCTTGAGGTGCTTAGCCCAGTCGGCCAGGAATTCATCATCTTGGCTCTGTTCTAAGGTTATCAACTCAGGTGCCGTCAGGTCAGGGTTTTGTCCCTGCCAGAGTGCAGCCAGTTTTTGGTTGGCTGCCGACCAGTCTCTGATTGGCCAACCGAGCAATCTCCTGGCCATTTGTGCCTCTCTCAGGGCTGCTTGATAGGTTAGGCCCTCAATCAGCTTGCCCATCCGCCACCACGACGTCCCCAGAGCCAGACCCAGTATTAGCGCTACGGCCATGGCGAACAGGGCCAGCGTCTTGACCCCCAGAGACATCCGCGGTTGCATCTTTTGAGTTTTTTCTTTGCCCATATCTTTCAGGCTACCATTCGATGTTCTAGTTGTCTAGCCTCTGACAAGCCGGGCATATATGACTGCTTCGGCCGGCCACTATCAAGCGTTTGATTTTGGTCCCACACCGTTGGCACTTCAGTCCCGTCCGCCTATAGACCTTATGCTTGGTTTGGAAGCTTCCCTCTCGGCCATCGCTTTGACGATAATCTCTGACACTTGACCCGCCCGCCGCTATTGCTTCTTCAAATATTCTGCGCATTGAGGCATACAGTTTTTTTACCTTGGCTGGGTTTATCTCGTTGGCCTTTTCGCTCGGATGTATCTTGGCCGCAAACAAACTCTCGTCGGTGTATATGTTCCCAAATCCCGCGATTACCGTTTGGTCCAGCAGTAGTGCCTTTATCATTCGCCGATGCCGCAGCAGTGCTCTAAAATCAGCCAGGCTAACTTGCAAAGCATCGGGTCCCAGTTTTTTTATTCTTTCGTCCGACCAGACTTCTCTCTTGGACCTGTAGAGTTTCACTTGTCCGAATTTCCGAACATCCCGGAACTGCAGTGCTTGTTTGGTTCGCTTGAACTCCAGACGCAGGTGCCTGTGCCGATCCGGTTTTTGTTCCGAGTTCGTCCAACAGAGTTGTCCGGTCATACCCAGGTGGATAGCCAGACACTGCCCTGTCTCAAACCAGATCAGGATGTTTTTTCCTCGTCGTGATATTTTGTCCAGTTTCTTGCCCACCAGCTTGGTTATTCCGGGTGACTTGAAGATTTTACCACCCCGGACAATGACTCTGCTGACCGGCCTTGCCGGCCTGGACTTATGTCTATTTAAACCTCTCACGATGGTTTCTACTTCCGGCAGTTCAGGCATTTGGCTACTCCCTGAGTTTATTCTGGCTGTGGGCTCTAGTTTTTGCCTCATTCGGCCTGGTTTGGCAAGTTTGCTTTTTGGTCATTTTCATCTCCTACGGTTTGCCTTCCGACGGGTCCGCCGTTGTAGGCGGATTATCGACCTAAACTCCTTTCTGGATGTAACACCTTCTGAAGCAACGAGATAGAGATGTATGTAAGCCGCCGGAATCGCCCGGATATTAGCAAATAGACCTTGGATATTTGTTGGATTTATTGTACCATTAGAGTAAGTGAGAGAGAGAGTGTAATCCCTCACACCTTTTTTTGTTGCCCGATATTTATCACAGGTGCTTCGTGTAGGCTCTGGTATTTTACGTGCGCCGAGATGGACGCTGGCAGACAAGCTGGTTGTAAAGAAAGGATGCCCTGGTTTGTCGTACTTGTTTTGTATCGGGTGAAGAGAGTCAAGTCGTGGGGGAGAAAAGGAGAAGAAGATGACAAATCACAGAAGAATCTTGTGGATATTGCCTGTAGTAGCAGCCTTGGTGGGTATGGTTTCACCAGCCGCCGCGCTGACGATCAATCTGACCTACGATGACAACGTGTTAGACCCTGCCAGTAGTGGCGCGTTCAACCCGGCGGAGAAGGCCGTTATTTTACAGGCCGTCAACCAGTGGCAGAACAGCATAACTTCGGCTGGTGCTGTCAATATCACGGTCCTAAAGTCCGGTCTGGGTGGAAACTTGCTGGGCTTTGCCGACACCTATGTTACCAACCTGGGCGATAGCGACTTTGATGGCGATCTGAACGGCGTGCCCGTCAGTGACCGAGTTCGCATAGACGACCGTGCCGGCCCCGGCGAAGTCGCTTTCTGGGTGGACCCCACTCCCAACGACAATAGTGAATTCCTTCCGGGCAAAAATACCGTCGGTTTGAGACTACAGGCCTTGACAAAACGACAACCGGAGAATACTATATTATTTGGCCAAGTGACCAAATGAGGACCTTGCTATGGCGCAGAAATATTCCAGAGACTCGGCGTCGGCAGCGGGCAAACGGGATACATGCGAACTTTACTGCTTTAACAAAGCTCTGGTAAGTCGACTCCGGGGCAGCCTCCCCGACGCCGAAACCCTTATTAGAGCTGAGAATTTCTTTGCGGCTCTGGGCACCCGGACGCGGCTGTTAGTCCTTTATTGCCTTTCTCAGGCTGAAGAGCTGTGCGTGTGCGATATTGCCAATGCCCTCAGGATGAACATCTCCACGGTCTCTCACCAATTACGATATCTGCGGGGAGCGGGGTTGATAGCCTATCGAAGCGAAGGCAAGATGGCCTTTTATAGATTGATAGACGGACGCATAGCAGAACTTATCGATGCCGAGCTGTGCGCGAAGCTGAACAGCAAGAAGGGATAACGTATGAAATGGAGAATGCTGTTGGTTGTTGTACTGGTGGCTGCAGCCATAGGAGTTGGCTGGCATGTACTGTCGCAGAGATCGGGTAGCTCGGAGGTATCGGAACTATCCAGCGCCAAAGAACTCATCATGGTAGATGAACTCCGCGAGCGGCCGGAGCGATTCGCGGGCGAGATCAAGATTCTGGGAGTTGTCAACAAGGCCGAGGAAGGCGAGGGTCTCTTTGGACTGATTGATAAAAGAGAAGCGGATACCTGCGCCACGACACAATGTGCGGAGTTCTTGCTGCCGGTCTCCTGGAAAGGACAGATGTTGCAGGTTGGAGATACGGTGATCGTCAACGGCCATATTAATAAGTCGCCGCAGGGCCTTATTCTTGTGGCAGGCAAGGTGGAGAAACAATGAAGATATCCCGCATTGTACCCGCCCTGATCTTCATAGCAGTGCTCGGAGTTCACATGGCCTGGGGAACACACAGCCAAAGCTCCGGTCCCTGGATGGCGTTCCCTTTGGATAAGGCTCCAGTGTTCTATCTGAGCAGTGGTGCGGTCTGGTTGGGACTCTCCTACGCCCTGGCAGCAGGGTTTGCCGGTTTTTGCCTGGTGCGATGGTATCAATATCGTCAGCGAGCCGTAGCTGGGGCTGTGGGCGGCCTGACGCTGATGGGCTTTGTCTATACCGCGGGGTGCTTTCTGTTGGGTTGTTGCGGCTCTCCGATGCTGGCCGTCTATCTGGGGCTTTTCGGTCCGCAGTTTCTTGGTTTGGCTAAGCCACTGGTCTTTGCTATCACCACCCTTTCGGTCATCATAGGTTACGTTTGCGTTATGCGTAGAAAGACTGATCCTTGCGGATACCCGCAGTCGTGCTGTGGCCCACAAGATGCCGATGCGTCCACCGATCTCCAGAACCGGTCTGAGCATTGGATCACGGCTGAACTGGAAACGCCTG
>JAACET010000021.1 GCA_011682385.1 Actinomycetota bacterium
AGCCAAGTGGCAGCAGCAACGCCAAGCACGCCGGCAGCTAAGATCGAATTGCAATAAGATTCGTACAAATCGGCGCCCATGCCGGCAACGTCGCCAACATTATCACCGACATTGTCGGCAATAGTGGCGGGATTGCGGGGGTCATCCTCGGGGATGCCGGCTTCAATCTTGCCCACCAAATCAGCACCGACGTCAGCGGCCTTGGTGAAAATTCCGCCGCCAACCCTGGCAAACAGGGCCTGAAAACTGGCACCCATACCAAAACAGAGCATGACCACGCTGATCTCGGCAAGACTCATGGCATATTCAGGGCCGAGAAGGGCAGGAGTGAGCACGGCCAAAATAATAAACCAGACACAAATGTTCAACAGGCCCAGACCCACAACGACCAAACCAGTGACGGCACCGGCGCGGAACGCAATCTGCAGGCCACGATTAAGCGATTCCTTGGCCCCTTGAGCTGTGCGGCTGGAGGCGGCGGTGGCTGTCTTCATGCCAAAAAAACCAGCCAGGCCGGAAAAAAACCCGCCGGCAATGAAACCCAACCAAACCAGCTTGTGTTGGGCATTAAAACCAAAGGCCAACAGAGCCAGCAAACCGGCGACTATCAGCAGAAAAATAAAGACCACCTTGTACTGTCTCTTGAGATAGGCGTAAGCGCCCTCGCGGACATAGCGGGCGATCTGCTGCATCTGCTCATCACCGGGGGAGGCATTCATGATCTGGCGATAGAAGATGTAAGCAAAGACCAAGGCTAAAACGGAACCGGTAGGTACTACCAACCACCAGAGAAGCGGAATACTAGTAGACATAGAAATTCACTCCCTTCAATAGGCTTGAGGCTTGAGGCTTGAGACTCGAAGACCCAAGAGCCCTTCCGACAGAATATAGTTGTGATATGGGGTTATATGCAATCTGATTAAATCAGAGCTAATCACTCCTCGGGCCCGCGGCGCTGAGACTTGCGCTGCCGGCGACGCTTGCGCTCCGAGGGCTTCTCATAATAACTGTTACGCTTGATGTCCCTGTTCAAGCCTTCCTTTTCACACATTTTCTTCAGACGCCGAAGCATCTGCTCAACAGTCTCGTTTCCTCTAGCCTTGACCCTTACCATGAAAAAAAAGTCCTTTGCGTAAGCCAAACCTCGATAACGTAACAACCGAAGGTGCAAGATGATATAGGCTCCGAAGCAAACGGTCAACAGTAATCATGGCTAATTAAGAGCAGAAAACACATTCCGGCACATAAAACGTATGAAAACAAGCATTTAGAACCCTGAAGGTCCTATAACACACATGCAGATAGGACTACCAGCCATTAATGGCCCCGCCAAAGTTCAAGGCACCACCTCCCCAGCACACAAGTCAAGGGCTTTGACACCGGATATAACCAAAAACCTTGCCGGGGGTTATCTAAACCGGCCCTGAGAGTGGGTCGATAGCACTATCATGGGGCTAACCAGAAGGACCTGAATCTGTGCAGGGGGCAGAGCCCGGGCTGATTTATGATCAATCTTAAACCAACCGAGGTGCGTAAACGTGAATATAAATGAACCAGCATGGAATAAAACAGAAAACAAGCCATCCAAAACGCGATTCTCCATACGAACCAAAATAATCGCGGCTGTAATTATGGTGTCCTTCGTGACGGCCAGCCTGATAACAACCATGCAAATCAGGATGATCTGTCGCAACGTCCTGATCCAAGCAGAAATGCAGGCTGAAGCGCTGACCGTGCCGATCCAACAAAAAGTTGACGGCCTACTGAGCAGTCAAACGGATTTCAGACGGCTGGGCCAGACCCAAACAAAAACGCAACTGCAGGAAGTACTGGCCAATACCCTGGATTGGCCGGGAAGGCAGGATATAACAGCGGCCTACATAATAGATAAGTACGGCAAAGTACTGGCCCAGGAAACAAAGGGAACGGTGCCGGCAGATGTGCCGACAGAAATACTCGACACCCAACTCAACGGTATCAGCAAACCCCGAATAGTCAAAATTGACGGTCGTTACGATACCTTCGTGCCCTACTTCCAGGAAGGCGACCGGGCGGCCGGCTATCTGGTGCTGGGAATATCGGCCCAGAGCCTCTGGGACCAGGCGGAAGAACTGGCGGCTGGGGCAATAATCACCTTTGTTATCATCGCCTTGATCAGCGTAGTGGTCTTCGGCTTCTGGGTGTCTCAGCACATGGTCAAACCTTTGGAAAGAATCGCAGAAGGAATAGTCCACGGGGCTAAAAACGGTAAAACACGGCTGGGAAGATTGGCCAAATCAAACGACGAAATCGGACGCCTGGCTAACGTGACCAGCCAAGTGCTGCCCGAACTCTACAGGCAACAACAACAACTCAAAAAAACCAGTACCCTCCTGGCAGCAGAAAACAACAAGCTGGAACGGACCAAACGAGCCCTGATGGAAATGGAACGATACTATCGCTCGGCAGTAGAGGCTGCCACCGGAGTGGCCTACGAACTGGACCTGGCTACGGGTAAATTCGAATTTCTGTCCCGACAAGTCTACGAAACCGTGGGCTTCGCGGCTGAAGACCTCACCAGTAGCGATGTGTGGACAAAACATATCCACGAAGACGATCGGGCCCAGGCCAAGGAAGCTATGAACGGATGTCTAAACGGAGAACAGAGCTGCTTCTCCAGGACATATCGATTCGTCTGCAAAGAAGGACACAATCTGCAAGTGGTCGAGATGGGAGGACTAATCATCGATTCGGCCGGCAGAGGAACACGCATATCCGGAATCATTATTCCCGCTCATATGATACCAAAATCACTGCTTGCCACAGCCTAAGCACTTGGGGTAACATATCCCTAACAATCAAGTGGTAACCAAGCCTATATATAAAGGCAGGCAGATGGCCAAGTCCAGGCGCATCACCGCAGCCGGTTCTCATAATCTCCGCAATAAAGCTACGGCTCTGGCTGTCGGAGCAGCTATAACCGCTCTGGCTGTAATAGCAGGGGCAGAAAAATGGTTCGAGCCCTACGAGCTGATAAGCTACGACAAACGAATGGTCTGGCTAAACAGCATCCCGGCCAACGAAAAAATCGTACACATCGATATCGACGACGGTTCACTGGAAACAGTAGGACGATGGCCCTGGCCCAGAGAAAAACTGGCTGAACTAATCGAAACACTCAGCGAAGCGCAGGCCAGTAATATCGCTCTGGATATTCTGTTCAGGCAACAAGAACCCAGCGGAGACCCTCGGCTGGCCAAGGCTCTAAAAGAAGCAGGAAGCGTACTGGTTCCCACACACTTCAGGATGTCAGACGATACGGATGAACAAACCAAATGGGTGGTGCAATTGGAGAAAATACTACAAACAGATCCCTTCCGACTGGACGGCAAAGAACTTACGCCGGCACTGGTAAGCAAACGGCTAGGGGCAGACGAAATGCTGGTAGCTCAAGGGTTTTACCGCAGGCGGCAGGAAACAGTGGATAACCAGACACTCGAGCTGCTTCGGACGAACAAAATAAAAGACGATCTGGGACTGCTGTTGAAACACTACGGGCTGGTGGATGTCGGCGAAGGCAGGCCGGAATACGTGGTAGTACAGAGGGCCTTCAGGCGGGCTAAATCAATTCTGGAATCGCAGAGGTTCGGGCAAGTCCCAAAACAAGCGCTGGCTCCTGAGGCATTCAGCCCCGGACATATCGATCCGCCTATTCCCGAACTGGCCCGAGCGGCCGGCGCGGTGGCGTTCATCGCCAACAAACCAGACCCCGGAGGAGTGTATCGCAGAGTGCCATTGCTGGCTCACACGGGCGGGTACGTCTATAAGCAATATTCCCTGGCCCTGGCCTGCGAAATGCTGGGAGTAAAAGATTCGCAAATCAGCTACGACTCTGACGGATATCTGGTGCTGGAAGGGGCGGCTGCGAAAAATCAAGAACGGCATTCAGTGCGAATACCGGTAGATCGGCAGGGAAGGATGCTGATCAACTTCCGTAAAGGAGATAACGATTGGTGGTGGCTGAGCGGATTCGAACATCTCTCGGCAGGAAAAATCCTGGAAATAACACAACTTCGTCAAAAAATAAAAAACAACGCCAACAAACGCATGGCGGCCACGCGAGAGGCAATCAGAAGGACAGTCTCAGAGGAAGCTCTCCAAGAGTTCGATCTACTAACCAAAAGAATCGCTGAACTTCAGGGCTCAAGTAATCAGGCAGAGCTAAACCAAGTAAAGGAATCCTGGAAGGCTATGCAAGCAGAGGCCATCGATACTATTCGATTCATATATAACTCTCTTCCACCGGAAGCACCAAGCAATCCGGAAGAACTAAAAGAATATCGCAACATCAAACTGTTCTACCAGGACCTGGTGGTGACAGACTATGAAGCGGAAAACCAACGGCTGGAAGAAATGGTACAGGAAAGTGTGGCCACACTGACCAGCAAAATCAAAGGGAAGGTCTGCCTGGTAGGCTCGACGGCCTCGGGCGGGGCAGGATCGTCACTGGACTATGCGAGCTGTCCGGTATTCGAAAGGGAAGTGCCCGGCATCGTGGTCCACGCCAACGCACTAAATACAATACTCCAGGAAGAATTCCTCAGGCAAATAGGACGTTGGCAAGGACTTTTAATCATAGCCGGCTGCGGCATATTAGCGACAGTGTTCAGCAGCTTACTAAAACCACTGCACAGTCTCGGGCCGGTGGTTGGAGGAATCGGGGCATATCTGGGGATAAACCTTCTCAGCTTCAACCTGGGGGTGGTGCTGCCGTTGGTGCTGCCGATAATGGCTATCCTGATTAGCTGGGCGGGAGTGATGGCCTATAGGCAACTCTTTGAGGCCAGGGAAAAACGCAGAATGACCACAACCCTAGGTCAATTCACCAGCCCGGCTGTGGCCCGCAGACTACTGGCCCAGCCGGAATTGCTGAGCCTGACCGGCGAAATCAGAAACTTGAGCTGCTACTTCTCAGACCTTAAAGGGTTCACAACCCTGTCGGAGGAACTGGGGCCGGAAAAAACAGTCAGCCTGCTGAACCGCTATCTGGACAAAATGACCGAGGCCCTGTTCAAGCACGGAGCAACGGTAAACAAATTCGCGGGCGACGGAATCTTCGCCTTCTTCGGGGCACCGGAAGTACAACCGGATCATGCCAGGCGAGCATGTCTGGCAGCAGTGGATTCACAAGTGGCTTTGGCGAAACTCTGCGAAGAACTGAGCGAAGAAGGTGCAGATGAACTGCGGATGCGAGTGGGAATAAATACCGGGCCGGCAGTAGTAGGAAACTGCGGATCAAGCAGAAAATTCGACTACACAGCCCTGGGAGATACGGTAAACCTGGCCAGCCGACTCGAGCCGGCAAACAAATTCTTCGGCTCCTGGATACTAGTAAGCAAAAAAACGTTTGAAGAAGCAGCACTGCCGGAAAATATACTCAGCCGACCTTTGGGGGCCATCGTGGCTGTGGGACGAACAGAAGCAACCGAAGTGGTGGAACTGCTGGGCTGGGACGGGCACAATGAACAAATGAGCAAGGAAATCCAAAGGTTTTCGGCGGGCCTGGAAGCTTATCAAAAAGGACAACTCAAAGAGGCTCTGGAAATATTCGAGTCCTGCCTCCAGATTTGGCCGGAAGATCAGCCGGCAAGGGTATATGCGGGGCTATGCAGAGCGGCAATAGAGAATCCGCCGGAAGGCGAATGGAACCCGGTTATCCGGCAGAAAGAGAAGTGAAAAGAAAGGCACAGAGGCACAAAGCAGAAGAAGAAACGGAAAGAGGTCACCACGAAGGACACGAAGGTGAAGAAAGCAAGAGAGGAAGAATGCAGAGAAAGAAACAGATAAGATAATTAGCCAGCCGCCTTCGCCTAGGCTCCCATCTTCGCCCTTCGGGCTACGCCGGACAAGCCGGCGCGACCTAGGGCAGATTACACAGATAGCAGGAAAGATAAAAAGACCCCCGGCATCCGCCTTCGGGAAACCTTCGGCGTGACCATGCTCCGGCTGGGGGCATTCAAAAGCGGAATGACACCGAAAGGAATGATACAAAAACATGAATAGAAAAAAACCTGGCTGGGTAGTATTAGTTGTGTCTGTAGTGCTTTCGACGCTGGTGATGAGCCCAGCGCAGGGGCAAGACGCTATCGAAAACGAGATGGAGTTTCTGAGCGATCGCTTCGGGACCATCCGCGGATGGCTGAAATATACCATAAACCACGATTTCGAGCGGGGTATAAGCGATCAAACCTCCAACTTCAGCCTGAGCGACCATGAGCTGCAGATACCAGGATTCCGGGTGGCTGACGAAAATAGCGAACTGCTGGTGGGCGCCAGCGTACGCGTGCTGGATATCCGCACCAACGCAGTTTTGCCGAATAGCATGCAGAGCTTTCCGGAATACCTGCTGAATCCGGAAATAAACGTGGCCTACAAAGAACGAATCAAAGGGGATAAAATCTGGGGAGTGAGCCTGGACCTCGGCTCGCCCAGCGACAGGCCGTTCGGGAGTATCCAGGAAATAGGGGCAGATGCTACGGCGTTTCTCCGCCTGCCGGCAAATGACAACGACGCCTGGGTGGTATACCTGAACTACTCCAATATGCGGCAAGGATTTCAGCATATACCCCTGCCGGGAATAGCCTATATGCATGAGCCATCGGAGAACCTGCTGGCCTTCATCGGGTTGCCGTTGGCCTACGTGAAATACAAACCCTCCCAACGGTGGACACTGCGGGCGAGCTACCTGCTGCTGCGGAGCGTGCATGCCAAAGTGAGCTACGAACTGATAGATGGGGTGAGCCTTTACGGGGGATTCGATTGGGACGCAGACGTCTTCTTCCGGCACGATCGGAATGAAGATGAAAACAGGCTATTCTATTATCAGAAAAGTGTCGCCGGCGGACTCCACTGGAAAATAAACGAAGATATCTACGTGGACTTCTCGGCAGGATACAACTTCGACCGCTTCTTCTTCGAAGGTGAAGACTACGACGACCGCAGCTTCAACAGAATAAACGTGGGCGATGGGCCCTTCCTGGCCCTGCAGGCAGGAATAGCTCTGGGCGGATGAAAAAAGGCTTGAGGCTTGAGAAAGAAACGGAAAGAACTCACCACGAAGGTGAAGAAAGGTAAAGAAAACCCCCGGCACGTAGGCCGGGGGCATTCAAGAGATACTGGATTCCGCAGCAAGTGCGGAATGACCAGAGAAGAGACGCTCGGCAAATCAGGGTGCAGGGCTCAGTGTTCCGAGCAGTACTGCTTCCTTCGGCACTTCTTACAGTGGGTCCCAGTCCAAACCGAATCAAACTGGGCGCTAATAGCGGCAATAAACTGCTGGTCGGTAGTAATAAAACCGGATTCAAAGTTTCGCCGAGCAGAACTCTTGGCGCCCATGCCGGCACCGGTAAGATTGGCACTGCCACTATAAGCAAATTCCCCATCAACCACGACAGATTTGAAATGGACGCGAGGGCAGACGATCCTTTCCAGGCCTTGGAGCAAAGCGGGATAACGGTCGAAATCACGCTGGAAAATCGGGCCGGGCTCCTTGGCATGCAAAAGCCGAATCTCGACGCCTTGTTCCACCAAATCAGAGAGTATCTCCAGAAAGGGGACCATTCTACGGCCCTTGGTGACGTGGAGGTCTTTCAAATCAGCAGTGCCTATCCAAACAAAACTCTTGGCCCGGGGTACGCGGGCCTGGATGACCTGCTCGTAAATTCGAGTGTCGGTTATAAACTCGAGCATCTGAAAAGGACTCGGCAATCAGCAGTCTGCGAGTATCCACAGGTGGTGAGTCTAATTGTTTCGATTCGCAATCTCAATAGGTTACCGGCAATCACTTGCCGGCAGAACAGAAGTCCGATAATATGCTGCAATGTCTGCACACGAAAAAGCAATCGAACAAATCCGGAAATTGGCTGACCAGACAAAAATCAATATTAAAGGGGGCAAGCTAAGGCGGACGTCATCGCGGTTTTGCCTGGGAGTCGAACACGGGGACTACAACGGAACAGAGCTGTTCGGGGTGGGGACGGACCGGTTCATCTGGATGGGCTATCGAGCGAACAATTCCAGGCGTATCCGCCTGTTCAGTGGAAATTTCCCCGCAGAGGGCCTGGTAGAATTCAACCTGGGCGAAGGGCCGAGGCCTAAATTGGCTGAGCTGTAAGCTCGGCAAACCGGCTAGTAAGATCACGCCAAAAGAGATCAAGGCCCTGCTGGCCTGAATAGGGTCGGTGCGGAAAGAAATAGGTGTTCGCCCTCTATTTCTCCTTAGAAAAGGTTCCTGACCCCTTTTTTTACCCGGGCAATCGCTTGAAGACCATTATCCTTATTTCCTGTGTCAAAACAAAGCTTCCTCAGCCTGCGATGGCCAAGGATCTATATGTCAGTGATTTTTTTCAAAAAGCCTATCAGTATGCACAGCTTCTAAATGCTGACGGAATATTTATCCTCTCTGCAAAGTATGGGCTTCTTCCGCCTGAAAGAATAATAGAGCCCTACGAAATGACCTTGATGACGATGAAGATAGCTGAAAGGAAAGAATGGTCTAGCAAAGTTCTTGAAGAGTTGAGACAATATACGGACTTGAAAAGGGATAAATTTATATTCCTATGCGGTGCCAAGTATAGACAATACTTACTGCCTGAAATATGCAATTATGAGGTCCCAATGGAAGGACTTGGAATCGGCCGGCAGAAACATTGGTTAAAGGAAAAGCTGGAACATGGATGTATGTCACGAATTACATCATCTATTAAATGATCAGAGGCGGCACTGCTTTCCTTTTGAAGAAAACCTAATCCCTAAGAATGGTATATATTTTCTTTATGAAAAAGGAGAATATGGCCATGGTACGGATAGGATTGTAAGGGTTGGTACTCACACGGGGGAAAGTCAACTACGTTCTCGTCTCAAACAGCATTTCCTCAAAGAAAATAAAGATTGGAGTATATTTAGAAAGAATATTGGAAGAGCCTATCTCAATGCCAAGAAGGATCCATTTCTCGAGCAATGGGAATATGATTTAACCTCAAGGAAGAATCGGGAGAAATATCTTGATCTGGTTGACTTGAAGAAGTTGCAGGAAGTCGAGGCTATCGTGTCCGGATATATCCGGGATCACTTTTCATTTGTGGTCGTCGAAGTGGCCAATAGAGAGATTCGCCTTAGATACGAGTCCAGGTTGATATCGACAGTCTCATTATGTAAGGCCTGCTCTGGATCAAATAGCTGGCTCGGCCTGAACTCGCCGAAAAACAAGATACGAGAAAGCGGTTTATGGCTTGTCAACGAATTGTACAAAACCCCCTTTTCGGTGGAAGAGTATGAGGAGTTCAAGGATCTAGTGGAAATCATGCCTGACATCAGCACCATTAAGAAAAAGTTCGATCAGAGCTTCTTAGCCTTTGGGATAGAGTTACCTTGCGAAGATTTGGCCAACCGCCACCGCGGTGAGATTAGCGAACAGGGCTGGCATATCCAATATCTGTTCGGCTCTGACGACAGAGGCGAATACATGGACTACTATTCTATGCACCGTATGACCAACGATGGTCACACTCGACTGTATGCAGACGGCCATAGCGAAAGCCTGCCGGCATTCCTGGATTTTCGGCGGTGCTCCGAAGACCCGGTCGAAGATACCAAGTTCGAGGCCGAGTTCAAGAAAGCAAACCACCACGTAGCCAAGCTGCTCGAAGCAAAGGGTTTCTCGTAAGAAATAGAGAAATGGAAAATAGAGACCCATTACCTATTTTTTCAAACCCTGGACCCCCGCTTTCGCGGGGGTGACAATGTTAAGTCTCAGGCATTAAGCCTTTTTTCTTCGGACTTCCTCTTTGATCCTTTGGATGTGCCCGCGGCCAAGGGCCTTTACCTCACAGCCCAGTTCAAAATAACGGCGGATCTTGTCATCTTCCAAGATGCCAAAGCAGTCGATAACGGCAAGCGGTCCGCCAGCCCATTTGGTCACGTCCTCGGGGGATAACTTCAGGTACGGCGAATGAGGCACGGCCAAGATGACGGCCTCCACGCCACGCAGGGCTTTGGGCAGGTCTTTCTGCACACGGATGTCTTTTAACTCCTCCTGGTTACGGAAGAACCGCGACCAGGAGTGGCCAGGGGCTGGATAGACATCCTGTTTCTCCAACTCGTACCAATGGTCCACGTAGGGGTCGTGGGCTCGCATGTGGGCACCCATCTCGGTGAGTCGGCGCAGGACCAGCTCCGATCCGCTGTAGCGGGTGTCGCCAACGTCCTGGCGGTAGCTGGCTCCGCATATCAAAACCTCGGCGCCGGCTATATAGCGGCCCATGTTACGCAGGGCATCACGAGTCAGCGTGGCCACGTGCAGGCCGCGGGTGTCGTTGGCGTCAATGGCCTGCGGTGTGATCTTAAAGACCTCGTCCTGATCTTCAAAGCCCAGGATGTGTTTGTAGGCCCAGTAGCCCAGTCCGCCGTCCTTGGGCAGGCAGTAGCCGCCAATGCCGGGGCCTGGAAAAATAATATTGCTGTGGGTCGGACGCGTCTTGATAGCCTTGATGACCTTTATCAGGTCCACGCCGTTACGCTCGGAAAAGAGACTCCACTCGTTTAAAAAAGCAAGGATCGTGGCTCGATAAGAGTTCTCCACGATCTTGGTGGTCTCTGACTCGATGGGACGATCCATGACCGTAAGCGGGAAGTCTTCTGTATTCAGCACCTCTTTGAGGAACTTCACCACGCGCTTGCGGGCTGGGGGATTGCAACCACTGCATACACGCCAAAAGTCGCGGATGCTCGAAATATATTCCTTGCCGGGCATGACCCGCTCGAAGCTGTGAGCCAACAGTGGCGTGGACTTCATCTTTCGTGCGGCAAAGGCCTTCTTCATAATCGGCCAGGCCACAAACTCGGTGGTGCCCGGTGCGACGGTGGTTTCGATCAGGACCAGGCATTTGGGGGAAATCCTCTGCCCAATGGTCCGCATGGTCGCTTCCAGGGCGGTCATCTCCGCTTCGCCGGAACGCATATTGCCCAGATCGTGCTTGCTGTAGTCGCACTGTACGTCCACCACCACCACGTCAGCCAGCTTCAAACAGTCACTGGCAAAAGTGGCGGTCAGCGTTTTCTTTTCCAGCACGCAGCGGGCAATCATGGGATCAACCTCAGGGTCCTCAGCCTTGACCGGAGATTGGCCACGGTTCAGTAGCGGAATCTTCCAGTAACTTCGGGCACTGGGCCGTTGGCAGCCAATAACAAACTTGGTACTCCGGCCCTTCTTGTCGGTAGTATCGGCCACAATAGCAGCCATGACCGCCCCCACAAAACCAACACCCATAACTACCACTATCTCTTTCTTCTCGGTGCGGGCTTTCTTTGTCAGTCTGGACAAACGTCGCATCTCAACGGCGTAGTCCTTCTTGGTGGGGATGACAAACCTTTCGCCTGAAGGACTGATTGAATACTCCGGCATAGGGGGTTCCTTTCTTTACTTGACAATAAAAAACAAAGAGATGAACCGGCTCAGCACGAAACTAGATAAATCGTATCCGTTTAAGGGAGCTTTGTCAAATCGCAGCCCTCCCGGCTGGGGCGGCAAATGAACCAACAAGCTCCCATAAGCAAGGGCAGAAAGGCCCGAAAATACATTTGACCGGGGCTGGCAGGGGGAATAGACTGCTTAGAACAATGGTTAAACCTTCGTTGGGGTATTCACAGTCCTAAGGCACGGAAGGAGTAAAACCCATGATGGAGTACGAGCGACTCAAAGAGTTGGTGGCAGCTATTGAAGAGGATCTGCTCAAAGCTGAAGGCGGAAACAAAGCGGCTGGCACCCGCGTTCGTAAACAAATGCAGGATATAAAGGCTGCGGCCCAGGATCTACGCAAGAAAATCCTGGAAGTCCGTTCGACTGGTTAGCGGGCAAACTTAAGTCTTTATATAATCGAGCCTTAGCGACGACGACGCGGGCCCGAGCCGGCAGCACTGGCCTTGGCCGGTGAGCTGATGAGCTTGGTGAGATCACGAACCATCCGCTCCATCATGGCCTTGGAATTAGCCTCCAGGTTCAGACGCAACTTCGACTCGGTGTTCGACGGGCGAACGTTAAACCAGTAGTTGTCCAATTCCACAGTCACACCGTCACGCATGTCAATCCGGGCCTTGGCATTTTTGCGGTACCTGGCAATGATCTTGTCCAGTACCGCTGCTTTATTGTGAACCTCAAAGTTTATTTCGCCGGAATGGTGATATTTTTTCACCGTCTTAATCAGCTTACTCAGGGGTGTGCCGGCTTTGCTCAGGGCAGTAAGCATGACCACAAAAGTGATAAAGCCCGAATCGCAGAACCAGTTGTCACGATAATAATAGTGACCGCTGAGCTCACCACCAAAAGCGGCACCAGAGTCAGCCATGGCGTGCTTCATAAAGGCATGCCCGACACGCTCCCGCCGGGGAAGACCGTCAAGCTTGACAATCGTCTCGGGGACAACGTGGCTGGAACGCAAATCATAGACAATGGTACTGCCGGGGTTGGCAGCCAGAAACTCCTTGGCTAACACCGCGGTGACCAAGTCAGGCTCAACCGCCTGGCCCTTCTCGTCCACAAATATACATCGGTCGGCATCGCCATCAAAGCAGACACCCAAATGAGCTTTTCGCCTGCGGACCGTCTTCTTAAGCTCAGCAAGATTCTCCTCGACCAGCGGATTAGGCGGATGAACAAAACGACCGTCGTGCTTAAAATTCAAGGGCACAATCTTAATAGGCAAATCATCAAAAAGCTTGGGGATGAACCGGCCAGCCATCCCGTTCGAGGCGTCGACGACGACCCGCAGCGGGGATATGGGACCGGCAAACTTCAGGACGTGTTTCTTATAAGCAGCGGTCAAGTGCCGACGACTGAGCTTGCCCCGAAGCCGATTACGCACGACACCCCTTCTAGCAGCCGAGGCCAGGGCCTTGATCTTGTCCAAGCCGGTCTCACCGCCCACCGGTCGGGCCTTTTGGCCGGCAATTTTAAAACCGTTGTCGCCAGCGGGATTGTGACTGGCGGTAATCTGTGCCCCGCCACAGGCATTGAGATGATTGATAGCGAAATATAACAGCGGCGAATCGATCATGCCTATATCTATACAATTTACCCCGCTGCAAAGGGCGCCTTTGATAAATGCTGCGGCCAACTCCGGACTGCCAATTCTCATGTCTCGGCCGACCACCATAGATTTACTGCTCCGCTCAGATCGGGCATAGCCTGAGACCTCACTGCGAAGATAGTCGGCTGTGGCATAGCCCAGCCGCCAGGCAATGTCCTCATTAACCTGCTCGGGATAACGGCCTCTAATATCGTAGGCTTTGACTATCTTGTTCAATACAGCGGCGAGCTGATCTTCCTCGCTTTTGGCCAGGGCCTTAGTTTTGCCCATACCACCACCCCAGTCACATTCCTTACAAGGAGGGTATCCTCTGTTCTGCCGGGCCCGGCAGATGTGCTCCGCTATGTCACAGTTGTCGCCGGGACACTGTCGCTGCTGGGGTGAACTAGCCTTGATAGGACTCATGCAATACTCACATTCGCAATGTAAGAGATTCAACCAAGTTACGCTAAAGCAGCTCATCCAGGGCTGCGGTGATCCTGTCCTTGGGAGTAAGGCCCACGAGCTTTTTCACCGGCTGGCCGTTCTGGAAAATAATCATCGTGGGCACGCTCTGGATGTCGTATTGGCTGGCGGAGGCCCGATTGCTGTCAATGTCCACCTTGGCAAACTTGACCCGGCCGGCATACTCATCGGACAGTTGCTCAATAACCGGAGCCAGGGCCTTGCAGGGGCCACACCATTCGGCGGAGAAGTCCACCAGTACCGGCGTGGAACTGTCGATAACCTCGGCTTGGAACTCCTGGTCGCTCAGAACTACAATATTTCCTGCCATCTTATTCGTCCTTCCAAGGAAACGGGAACAAAGCACGGTCAGTCAGCCCTAAGTCTATGCAGACTGCGGGCTATTGTCAATACTCACCCGAGCGGCTTTTGCAGCTTGACATAAACCGGCCTCGGGGGTAATCTTAAAAGAGTTCAGATGGAAAACCGTGGCTAATTGGGAGTCTGTCAATGGCGGAAGTGGTACTCGATAAAGTCAGTAAAGTATATCCCGGCGGCGTAATGGCCGTCAAGGAAATGAGCCTGCATATCCAGCACGAAGAGTTCATTGTCCTGGTGGGGCCCAGCGGGTGCGGCAAAACCACCATGCTGCGCATGGTAGCAGGTCTGGAGGAAATAACCGAAGGAACGATCAGCATAGACAACCGTACGGTCAATGACGTTCCCCCGAAGGACCGCGATGTGGCTATGGTCTTCCAGAACTATGCCTTGTATCCGCATATGACCGTCTATAAAAACATGGCCTTTGCCCTGAAGCTGAGGAAGTTTCCCAAAAAGGAAATCGAGCAGCGGGTGCGGCACGCAGCGAGTATTCTGGGAATCGAACAACTGCTGGATCGCAAACCCAAGGCCCTTTCCGGCGGACAAAGGCAACGAGTGGCAGTAGGTCGAGCTATCGTGCGTCAACCGAAGGCCTTTCTTTTCGATGAGCCCTTGAGCAACCTGGATGCTAAACTCCGCGTCGAAACGCGGGCAGAACTAAAGGCTCTGCAACGGCGGCTACAGACGACCACCATCTACGTGACGCACGATCAGGAAGAGGCTATGACACTGGGTCAGCGGATTGTGGTCATGAAAGACGCTCTGGTACAGCAGGTCGGGACTCCTTTGGAAGTCTACGGAAAACCGATAAACCGCTTCGTGGGAGGATTCGTCGGAACACCTCCTATGAATATGCTCTCCGGCCGACTCCTCCGGGAGAACGAGGCTATTTATTTCGACGAGGGCAGTACAAAGCTGCGCCTGCCTGCTTGCCTAAAAGATGCCTTGGGCGGACAAGTGGGTCAAGAGGTTATCATGGGCGTTCGTCCGGAGGCGATGAGTATGTACACGGAGGGTCGCTTCGTAGGCCAGGACAACGTTCTGCCTCTCACGGTTCAGGTGGTCGAGCCGCTGGGTGAGAAAATGGACCTCTACGCCGGCACCGAAAAGCATCCACACATTGTGGCCCGTATCGATGCTGAGACAGGATTAGAGCCCGGACAGGCTGTCAATATGAACCTGGATATGGATAAAGTCCACATCTTTGAGTCCAACGAAGCAGGCAGGAATCTCAGCCTAAACTGACAGCCTGCCCGCCGCAATCAGTCTTCCAACTCCAGAACCGGTGAGAAATGCGGGCTAGACAGCAAAGAGTGTAGTTGATCGTTGGGAGAACAGAGAGGACCTTCAACCGCTTACCCCTGTATTATGTGCGTCTGTCGGCTTTATTACAGAGTCATGCAGAGAGTATAAGACGCTAACCTCAAGCGAAAATCAGGTGCTTGGAGCAGTAGATGGCGAGCTTCGCAAAGCCTTAGGAATAGGCGTGGTTGGATTGCCCAGAAATAGACGCGAGGTGCTGCGGGCAGAATAATCGGAGTATAGAAGCCATGGATTACAAACTACTGAGAGAAGGTAAACGCGTAGCCCATAATCTTAACCGGCGCGTACAGATGACCATTCCTTCTGTTTTGGCGGAAGGTGAGGCTTTCTCATTACGGCTGTCGGTCTTTGGGCCCGATGCGCTGCCCTGTGACGATTGGCACGATGAAATCTTGTTCCATGGTTCGGAAGGTATAGAAGGAGTACCTAGATGTGCTAAGCTCACGCCCAAAGACGGGGGCTTGCTTGTTATTGACGGCCTCAAAGCCGTAGGCCCAAATTTTGCTGCCGTGCGAGCCCGGTCAAAAGGGATATAGATATGCGGCTGGGAGACCTGCGCATGGGAGAGCAAGCTCACATCGATCGATCTGACCCCATGCGCAAACAGCGTCAAATTCATGTCCGCCTGTCGGTGACGAACCCAACCCAATTAAGCGTGATATTGCTGCGCAATGGCCAAGAAATTGCCCACCAAGAGACAGAAATAGTTGAGACGATAACAGACGTTATTTTCGAGGACAACGATATTATTGATGAGATAGCCATTCGAGAGGCTCCGTTTCATCCTGAGCCGTTTGTCGCTTATTACGCCCGTATTGAGGATCCCACAAACCAAACCCAATGGACGAGTCCCATTTGGATTGATATCTAAAAGTAATTTCGGTACCCCGATGAGACGTCTTTACCAAACTCTTCGGCTTACCACGCTACGGCCAGCACCCCCTGCAAGTCTTTTCCCTCGATCGGCGTTACCTCCCATACAACCGCCACCGATTTATCGGGAGAGGCGAAATAGACAGAGCGGGCCTAAAAAAAGCTTGCAAAAAAGGGGGTTTATGACGATCATGTGTTGGTTCTGGACGTTCCGTGTGCCCTGCGAGGCAATCCGGAGGCTGCGCGGAAGCTAACAATAATGTTGGTAATTCATTGCGAATTCTGCTGATACAACCTGAATGCTACGAGAGTGGCATCGGCTTTCGGACGGTGGCTATGCCCGAGCCGTTGGCCCTGGAAATGGTGGCCGCCTATGCGCCCGACCACGAAATTCGTATCCTGGACCTGCGCATCGAGGATGATCTGCCCGGCGTACTGGCTGATTTTGCGCCGGAATTGGTGGGCACCACCGCACTGACGCCCGAAGTCTATGCTGCCCGCGAAGTGCTGAAAACAACCAAAGATATCTGCCCGGATGCTTTTACCGTCATTGGAGGTCATCACGCCACCCTTCTACCGCAGGACTTCTTCCTGCCGCAAGTAGACGCTGTGGCCCTGGGCGAAGGCGAAATGGTATTCGAGCAATTGGTAAGAGCTCTGGATGAAGGGAGAAATCTGTCCAGCGTACCGAATCTTATCTGGCGTCAAAACGGCAACTTCATCGGCAATAAACCGGCGGCAACGAAGATAAACCTGGACACATTGCCGCTTCCCCGCCACGACCTGGTCAAACAGTATCGCAATGAGTACTTCATGCTCTTCGACAAACCGGACTCGTCCGTGAGCACCGGACGCGGATGCCCCTATAAGTGTAACTTCTGCAGCGTTTGGAAATTCTACGACGGTAAAGTGCGGCAAATGTCTGCCCAACGCGTGGTCAAGGAAATCCTGGCTGTCGAGACGGAGCATATCACCTTTGTCGATGACAATTTTCTGCTGAACCATGCCCGCGAAAGCGAGATCGTAGATCTGATACGGGCAGAAGGAGTTCAAAAACGATACTCCATGCAGTGCCGTAGCGACTCCATCGCCCGACACCCGGAACTGGTGGCTAAGTGGGGTGAAATCGGGCTTTACGGAGTCCTGCTGGGATTGGAAGGGGCTTCGGACCGGATGCTCAATAAGGTCGATAAAAAAAACACCATAACCGCTAATGATGAGGCTATCCGCATTCTGCACGATCAGGGGATTATCATCTGGGGCGCGTTCATAGTGGACCCCAACTGGACCGAGGACGATTTCAAGAGACTACGAGATTACGTTACCGAAAAACAAATCACCCATACCCAGTTCACGGTGCTGACGCCTCTGCCGGGCACAAAGCTCTATCAACAGTGTAATAAAGAACTGTTGACCGAAGACTATAAGTGCTTCGATACGCTGCACTCAGTTCTGCCGACCCGCCTGGGGCGGGAAGAGTTCTATCGACATTTTGCAGGACTCTATCAACAGACAGACCTGGGACCATACTGGGACCTGGTCAGAGAGGGAAAGCTATCCATCCAGGATTGCAAACGCGGTAGAGACATGCTGGAAATCATGAGCAGGGCGGAACTGTACCACTGCAACGATCCGATTCTGGGAAGGCGACAAGCCGGCCTGCCAACCTCCAGCCCGGAGTAACTTGCTGGTGGGCAGCCAGGCGGTACGGCTGGGCTATGAAGCATTAGAACATCTTATAAATCAGATTCGATAACCGGCAGGTCCACAAATGCTGCTGCTAGGATATGACATAGGAAGCTCGGCAATCAAGGCCACACTCCTGGATGCTCAGAGCGGGAAAGTACTGGCCAACGCGACATCGCCGAAGACCGAACTGGAAATCACAGCACCACAGCCGGGATGGGCTGAGCAAAATCCGGCGACCTGGTGGGAACACGTCAAGAAGGCCACGGCTGAAATAAAATCAAAAGCTAAAAAAGCTGAATTTGATCCGGGGGACGTGGGGGCTATCGGTATTGCCTATCAGATGCACGGGCTGGTAATTGTTGATGAAAATCAGCAGGTTCTCAGGTCAGCGATTATCTGGTGCGACAGTCGGGCGGTACAAATAGGTGAAAAAGCGGCTGCAGATATAGGGCCAGAAAAATGCCTGGAAAACCTGCTCAACCATCCGGGTAACTTCACGGCCTCAAAACTCAAATGGGTCATGGAAAATGAACCCGGACTCTATGCAAAGGTCTACAAGGCTATGCTGCCCGGCGACTACATCGCTATGAAAATGAGCGGCGAGATAATGACCACGCCGTCAGGGCTGTCCGAAGGGGTTATGTGGGATTTCAAGAAGCATGAGTTGGCAGATATGGTCCTGGATTATTATGGGATATCGCCAGAGTTGTTACCTCCGGTTGTGCCGACGTTTTGCGCTCAGGCTGAGCTGAGCAAGACGGCTGCTGAGGAACTGGGACTAAAAGCAGGAACGAAAATATCCTACCGGGCAGGCGATCAGCCAAATAACGCTCTGGCGCTGAATGTACTGAATCCGGGCGAAATAGCGGCTACGGCCGGGACATCCGGAGTGGTCTACGGGGTGGGGGATAAGGCCAACTACGATACCAAATCGAGAGTCAATGTCTTCGCTCATGTAAATTACACGAATCAAGAGCCACGCTACGGCGTGCTGCTGTGCGTTAATGGGACGGGAATCCTGAACAGTTGGCTGCGAAAAAATGTAACAGAAGCGATGAGCTATGAGCAGATGAATGCGTTGGCTGGGCAGGCTCCGGTGGGCTGTGAAAGCTTGGCAGTCCTGCCGTACGGTAACGGAGCAGAAAGGACACTGGAGAACCGCGACCTGGGGGCCATAGTGCATGGACTGAAGTTCAGTACGCATAACAGAGCCCATCTGCTGCGGGCGGGACAGGAAGGGATCGCCTTTGCCCTGAACTACGGACTGGAAATAATGCGCGGAATGCAAGTGGAAGTGAAAACGGTTCGGGCTGGTGATGCCAACATGTTTTTGAGCGGCGTCTTCAGTGAGGCTTTTGCGACAGTTACCGGGGCTGTGGTGGAATTATACAATACAGACGGTGCACAAGGGGCGGCACGAGGGGCTGGTCTGGGAGCAGGGGTCTATAAGAATTACAACGAGGCCATGGTGGGGCTAAAGAGCACTAAAGTCATTGAGCCGACAAATAAGCTGTCGGAGGCTTATAAGAGGGCCTACGAAAATTGGCTTCAATGTCTGCGTGGGGCATCAAAGTGAGATTCCCCGAGCAATACCAGCCTGCGGGCCAAGGTGAGCTTGGAGACTGAGCCGGTCGAAAAAGATTCACCGGCAGCAGAAAGAATCGTGGCCTCTATCCGTTCAGATGACAAACTCAGAGGGGAATTGGCCACCACATAATCGAGATTCTTCTTCTTCAACTTGGACAAAGCATTGGCCCGAGGTTGGTCGGTCTCTAGGGCAAAGCCAATGAGCAGTTGGCGCTTCTTCCTCCGGCCCAGCTCGGCTAGAATATCAGTGGTGGGTTTGAGATGCAGAGTCATCTTACCGGGGCGCTTCTTGATCTTGCTGGTCCGGCATACAACGGGCTGATAGTCGGCCACGGCAGCGGACATAATTACGCAGTCGGTACGAGCGAAATGCTTGAAACAGGCCTGGGCCATCTGCTCGGTGGTCTCGACTCGGATGGTCCGGGCAGCCTGGGGCAGCCTGGGAGCAATCGGGCCGACAATAAGCGTTACCTGATGGCCCCGGCGAAGGGCGGTACGGGCGATACTTAGACCCATGCGGCCACTGGAGGCGTTGGAAATAAAACGCACCGGGTCGAGGTATTCGCGAGTAGGGCCGGCTGTGATTAAAAAGTGCAATGAAAACACCTCGCAAAAGACAGGCTTGAGGCCTGAGGCATGGGGCTTGAGACTTGAGGATAATATAAAATATCAAAAATCAAATAGCAAATATACATATCAAAAATCAAAAATGCCGAAAACAGCTAAGAAACGGAAAGGAAGATTTTTCGACGCTGATTTCGCAGATTACGCAGAAAAGAAGATTTCACCACGAAGGTCACGAAGGGAAATCGGGGCAGGGAAGGGGAGGCTTGGTTAAGCATTTCTATATCGAAATTCTTTTTGCTCAAGCAAATTAGAATGGACAACTTTCCTGAAATGGTGATCAAAATAGGCCGCCTTCTTCAATGCATGCACAAGATCTTCGGCTTCGCATGGTGAATCATGGTCAAGAGGAAAGGTGTCGCCTAAGTAATAGTTGTATATCTTATTGACGAATTCCTGCAAATTTACCCAGAACTTTTCATACTCACTTTCTGGAAATGCGCCTAATATCTTATTGGCGCGTATGGTGTCAACATCCAGATGAACAATGAGTTTATGTCTTGCATCAATTATATAGTCTCTAAATTTATGAATCTCATCAGACAGATCATCAAGTCCAAGCTTATCCCGAATAGTTGGCTCAATTTGCTCGAGAATATATTTGATCGTAAGATTACCACTTGGCCCTAAATGAGCAGGATCGGTAAGCTTACAAATATTCAGCAATATGTAATGTATTAGGATGCCTTGGAGATCGTAGAAAAAGTTGTGAGCCTTTTTTTCCAACAAATCTAAGCGGTCTTCTCCAGATTGATAAAGACAACAGTATTCGTTATATACTAATTTAGCCCAGCGGCATTGCTCACAAAAATGCTTAATGGTCTCTTGCGTACTCATTCTTGTATGCCTATATAATAATACATAAACTGTTGGGACATACTTTCTATTCTTGTAAATCTTCTGTGAATTGTCCAGGATTCATCTTCTGCAATGAACGTGTTATAAGATTCAAACATGCGCCGTTACACGCTATTACATTCTTGATTCCCGCAAGTGATGCGATATTTTTACCAAACTCCAAAAAGAGAGTATCTTTAGCTCCTCCATCACCTTCAGGAATAAGCTTAATGTATTTACTGTAAATGTGATTTACTTCTCTAAAGTTTTCAAATGCTTTTTGGCGAATTTCGGCTTTTATATTCTGCTTGAAGCCAAACAGCCCATAGTCAACTGTAGCATTTATACATTTTGATGAGAGTGTGTCAAAAATCGTCTGAGCTTTATTAACTTCTAAAGTGCCATACATCCATCTTGATGTTAGGTGCAGTAAAATATAAACGAACTCCAACAAAACCTCAAACGATTGGAAGGTTTTCAATTCGGATTGTAACGAATCATCATGCCTATGTTTAGACAACCCTGTTATTAGATTTTTGATGCACTCAAGACCGGCTTTTGAGTATAGACAGATACCGTCAGCATAATCTCGTACAAGTTTGTCTTGGCTCAAGCCTGACATACTGGAAGCCTAAATGCTGATAACTTACCAAAGGGGGCCCCGGAGATGCGGTAGAGGTGAGTTAGGTGGACCCCACGAGGGATATGATAGCAGAATCAGGGTTTTTTGCAACTGGATTCCGCATCAAGTGCGGAATGACAGAACCTTCGTGAACTTCGTGGTAAAAGAATTCGCAAGAGGTAAATCTATTCGTAGGGAGCATACCGGCGGTAGGCGTCCATCAGGGCCTGGGCGTTGGCGATGGGAACGTCGGCCTGGAGATTATGGGCAGAGCCAAGGATGTATCCGCCACCAGGAGCGAAGGCGTCTATGGCCTGGCGGACCTGCTGAGTGACATCCTCCGGTCGGCCAAGCGGCAAGGTGCTCTGCACAGAAATCCCGCCCTGAAAACAAAGCCGCTCACCAAAACGACGCTTGAGCTGGGCAGGGGCCATGCCGGCAGCCTCCGGCTGAAGCGATTGAAGGATGTCCAAACCACGCTCGATAAAACACGGAATGATCGGCTCCACAGAACCACAAGTGTGGTGCATGACCTTGAGGCCAAAACTATGGGCCAAGTCGATGTAGTCGGCAAAGCCTGGGCCAAGAAACTCAGTCCACATGGCAGGGGAAACAAGTGGACCATTTTGAGAACCAAAGTCGTCGCCGGTCAAAAGGATGTCAATCTTGCCGTTGGCAGCGGAGAAAATCCGCTCCGCATAAGCCAAATAAAAATCACGAATCCTGGCAAATATGGCAGCGGCAATCCGAGGACTCAAACTCAGGTCCATAAGGATCTGCTCCACGCCACGGATATACATGGCCGGCTTGAGCTGAGCAAGGCGGTTCAAGCGGTCGCCCATAAAAACGACAACCCGGTGAGCGTTGCGAATAACATCACACTGGGATTCAATCTGAGAATAATCGAACCAGTCGGGACTGGGCCAATGGTCGTAGGCGTCTATCTGCTCAACGGTGACAGCAGCGGACAAGGGACTCAAGGCCACCTCGCTGTAAGTCTCCCGGCCGTCGGCGGTGGACACAGTAACCTTACGCCGACCTACGCCGAAGATGTCCTGCTCCAGGCCGTCATCAAGCGGACGCAGCTCAGGGCCAATGTAAGTCGGGCCGACAATGTAACGCAAATCGACTTCATGCAAGTCCAACCACTGCTGACGACTCAGGCCGAGGGCGGACCAAAGCTTGGCGTCGAAACCAGACGTGCTCCAGAAATCAACGGGAACACGGTCGGGCTGTTGATGATCGAGGGCTAAGAAAGTGCGTTCGCGTGAGTCCATGTTAAGAAGGCACAAAGCAGAAAGG
>JAACET010000022.1 GCA_011682385.1 Actinomycetota bacterium
CCCATGCCACCCATGCCGCCCATGCCACCGCCCATACCACCAGGAGGCATGGCTGGGGCAGCCTCTTCATCCTGGGGCTTACTGGCGATCAGGCAATCGGTAGTCAGCAGCAGTGAAGCCACCGACGCTGCGTTCTGTAGTGCACAACGTGTTACCTTAGCTGGATCCACTACGCCGTCCTTGATCAGATCACCGTAGCTATCCGTATCAGCATTGTATCCGAAATTTCCCTTTTCCTGCTCCACCTTTTGCAGGACTACGGCACCTTCAGCACCGGCGTTATTGGCAATCTGCTTCAAGGGCTCAGACAAAGATCTCTTGATGATGTCTCGTCCAATGGCTTCGTCTCCGGAAACCTTTATATCATCGACGGCCTTTGCACAGCGAACCAGGGCCACTCCGCCGCCGGGAACGATTCCTTCCTCCACAGCCGCCCGCGTGGCATGCAGAGCATCCTCGATACGGGCCTTCTTCTCTTTCATCTCAGACTCCGTGGCAGCCCCGACGTTAATCTGGGCTATTCCACCGGTTAGCTTAGCCAGGCGCTCCTGGAGCTTCTCTCGATCATAATCTGAGGTGGTGGCTTCGATTTCCCGTCTGATATGTTCGATACGACCTTTAATGGCTGTGCTCTGGCCGACACCTTCGACAATGGTGGTATTGTCGTTGTCTATGTGAACCTTCTTGGCCCGTCCCAGATCGGCAATACCGACACTCTCCAAGTCGACGCCCAGGTCTTTGAAGATGGGCTTGGCGCCAGTCAGAATGGCGATATCTTCCAGCATGGCCTTGCGCCGATCGCCATAGCCGGGGGCCTTTACAGCCGCCACGTTCAGAACGCCACGAAGCTTATTGACCACCAAAGTGGCCAGGGCCTCGCCTTCCACGTCTTCGGCAATGATCAACAGCGGAGTATTGGCTTTGGCCACCGCCTCCAATAGCGGAACCAGCTTGGCGACACTGGAAATTTTGTCCTCGTAGACCAGAATATATGGCCGATCCAGCTCAACTTCCATTGTTGCTGCATCAGTTACGAAATGCGGCGAGAGATAGCCGCGATCAAATTGCATACCTTCGACCACCTCACAGGTAGTCTCCAGACTCTTGCCCTCTTCTACGGTTATGACGCCATCCCGGCCAACCTTGTCCATAGCCTGGGCCAGAATCTTGCCAACGGACGGATCGTTATTGGCAGCGATGGTGGCAATCTGACGGATCTCTTCGGAAGTCTTAACCGGGCGGGACATTTTGCCCAGCTCGGCCACAATGGCTTCAACAGCCTTCTTGATGCCGCGTGACAAGTCCATGGAATTAGACCCGGCTGCAATGTTCTTCAAGCTCTCCTTGAAAATGGCTTCAGCCAGGACCACAGCGGTAGTCGTACCGTCGCCAGCCACGTCGGAGGTCTTGCTGGACACCTCTTTGACCAGCTTGGCCCCTAAGTCCTCGAATTTGTCTTCCAGCTCCACCTCCTCAGCTACACTGACGCCATCCTTGGTGACCGTGGGAGCACCCCAACCCTTGTCCAGGATTGCGGTCATACCCCGTGGGCCTAAAGTAGCCTTAACCGCCCGGGCCAGCTTTTCCACGCCGATCAAAAGCTTGCCGCGAGCATCCTCTTCAAACACCAACTGCTTTGCTGCCATAGTTCTTTGAACCTCCTTTTGGGGGGCTTCAACTCGAATCAGAGTTTTTCCAACCAGATGCGGCGAGAGCCCAAATCGCCATCTCGGCGACCAGAGTACCCGCCGTAACAGTCCACTAGGTTTGCCTCACAACTTTCACAGGCCAATCCATCAAAATACGAAGACAGACTCACCAACCTTCCATAGGGAGTATGCAAAGGTCGTGCCGCGAGTGATTTATTTCTATAAGATATTTTACAACAAACTGTTACGAATATCTTCCTTCCGGATAAGCTACTGCCAACTTGACACCCCAGGACTCACGAGCGGGAGAGTCTTGCCAATTTGACAGGTGCGTCCGCCCCAAGGTTCGGTTATTATAGCACTTGGAAATCCTGTCACAGGGGCTGTGGACCCGGAGGGTTTGTTCATTTAAATCCCGAAGTACACAAAGAGGTTTGAACCATGAAGACAATCAAGCGCGTGATTCTGGGTATCGTAATCCTGATCATATTGGCGGTGGTGCTCGTTTGGGTGTTCATTAATCCAATCGCCAAAAGTGCTGTGGAGGGTGGAGCCAGCCAAGCTCTGGGAGTACAGACCAGCTTGGCAAGCATCAAGATCAGTCCGCTCAGCGGACGCGTACTCATGAACGAGCTGATCATTTCCAATCCGGAGGGATTTGTCAGCACCTCTCTTATGGATGCCGGGAAGTTCGATATACAAGTTGCTCCGAGCAGTCTATTGTCTGATACGGTGGTGATTCGTAAATTCGAGATCGACGGGCTGAAAATAAACATCGAACAGAAATTGCCCTTCAGCAACGTGACCAAAATATTGGAGAACATTAAGCAATCCAGCGGGGACAAAGGGGGCAAAACAGAAAAACCCAAATCGGACGGCAAGAAGGTCAAGGCCGACCTGATCGTGATTAAGAATGTCGATGCCTATTTCCACTTGCTGCCCGGCACGGGTAAAGCTGGCGTGGTTAAGGTTACAGTCCCCCGACTCGAACTGAAAAATGTTTCTTCGGAAGATAAGGGCAGCGTGGCCGGCCAACTAGTAAGCCAGCTTTTCCCAGCCATTCTGGCTTCTGTTATCAAACAAGGTCAGGGCTTGATACCTGCTGATTTTCTCAATGATCTTGATAGTCAGGTCGCGGATTTGACGAAATCTTTAGGCAAAGGAGCTACCAAACTGATCGAGGGCTTGGATACAACAATCAAGGACACCGGCCTGGACAAAACCGGTAAGGAAGCAGGCAAGGCCATCGATACAGCCGCCGAAGAAACCAAAAAGACCTTAGGCGGACTGTTCGGCTCCAAAGACAAAAAAGAGTAGGAGTAACGTCCCCACGTCTTACAGGTCGCTGCGACTGCGCAGCATAATCAAGAGCATTTTGAACGGCTCGGTGGCCCTGAGGGCATGGGGGACATTGGCCGGCATAAGCACAATCTCACCGGCGGATGCGGTTACCGCCTCACCGCCGATAGTCAATTCAGCCTTTCCGTCCACAACGTGAACGAGTGCGTCGAATGGCGCAGTATGTTCGCTCAGACCTTGGCCGGCGTCAAAGGCAAAAAGGGTGACCGTCCCCGATTCATTGTCTGCCAGCGTTCTGCTGACGACGGCACCCTCGGCGTAATCGGTCAGCTCAGCGACATTG
Organism: Actinomycetota bacterium; assembly: GCA_011682385.1. Taxonomy (GTDB): domain Bacteria; phylum Planctomycetota; class Phycisphaerae; order JAACET01; family JAACET01; genus JAACET01. The sequence goes on from JAACET010000022.1 coordinate 3,292, forward strand.
TACGCCTGGGCTGGGGTTAGCTTGGATTTGGCGTTGGAATTAGTGGCCATAGATATTCTGCCTTTCATTGGTGTCGGCTTGAATGTAGCTCAATGCAACTCTACAGACCAATAAGCATGGTCTAAAAATTGCTTCCACGAAGCGTACTTATCCAGACCCAGGCGCAGGTGGAGCAATGGCGATCGGCGCGGTTTTACCGGCTTAGTTATCAACTTCATACCAGCCTCTCCCGGCAGTCGGCCGCCTTTCTTCACGTTGCAAGCTGTACAGCAGCAAACGACATTGTCCCAGGTAGTCTTTCCGCCACGGCTGCGCGGCACCACGTGATCCAGACTCAACTCGCTGGTAGAAGATCGCCGTCCACAGTATTGGCAGCAGTTGTGATCGCGGGCATAGATATTCCGCCGATTGAACCTGACCTGCCGGCGCGGCAGACGATCGTAAAACAGCAAACGAATGATCCGCGGCACAGCAATGGTTAGCCGAACGGTGTAAAGCCAATCGTGGCCGTCAGGGGCAAGCTCTCTACGAAGTTGGGAAACTTGAGCCCAGCTCTCAAAATCATAGGTGTTATAGCTGTCTTCTTCAATGGCCACCACCTCAGCCAGCCGACGGAACAGAAGCGAAAAGGCGCGCTTGGCGTTGACCACCCTCAGGGCCTGATAGTGCCTGTTGAGAACCAGTACATTACAACTTAGCACATTGCCATTCGAGTCCATGACCCCGTCCCCTCAATCTGTCGTCAAGGTCTTACAGACCAAATCACCTACCTGGTGAGTAGAGTAGCCCATTTTGCCGGCTGACATGGATTTCATCTGAGGCGTTACGCGCATAACAGCCTGCTCGACCCTATCACCGGCAGTTTCCAGGTCTATGGTCCGTAGCATCATAGCCATCGCGCAAATTGCGGCCAAGGGATTGATTACGTCTTGGCCGGTATACTTGGGCGCGGATCCGCCTATGGGCTCGAACATGGACACACCCTGGGGATTGATATTCCCGCCAGCAGCCAGACCCATGCCGCCCTGGATCATAGCGCCAAGGTCGGTAATGATATCGCCGAACATGTTGGTGGTCACGATGGTGTCGTAATACTCGGGGTTCTTGACCATCCACATACAGCAGGCGTCAACGTGATTGTAATCGGTCTTGATGTCCGAATATTCGGCGGCTATCTCATTGAAGGCTCGCCACCATAAATCGTGGGCGAAGGTCAGGACGTTGGTCTTGGCTACGAGGGTGAGCATTTTCTTGTCGTTGCGCTTACGGCACAGCTCAAAGGCGTAGCGCAGACATCTCTCCACACCGGTGCGGGTATTGACCATCAGTTGCGTAGCTACTTCGTTGGCTGTGCCTTTGTAAGTGAAACCGCCTGAGCCAGTGTATAGGCCCTCGGTGTTTTCGCGGACGATTACAAAGTCAATATCCTCCGGGCCCTTGTCCTTCAGCGGACAGTCCACGCTGGGATAGAGCTTGACAGGCCTGAGATTTATGTACTGATCCAGGTCGAAACGCAGCTTGAGCAACAGGCCCTTTTCCAGGATTCCCGGGGCTACGTCGGGGTGGCCGACAGCTCCGAGGAGGATGGCGTCGAAGTTGCGCAGCTGGGCCACTTCCTCGTCGGTGATGATTTGGCCTGTGGCTAAATAGCGATCGCCGCCGAAATCGAAGGACTGAGTTTCGTACTTAAAGTTCTCCAGACGAGCGATTTCCTTGAGGACCTTGAGGGCCTCGCGTACAACTTCCGGGCCAGTTCCGTCGCCACCGATTACTGCAATTTTCTTCACTTGCTGCACCTTTAACTATTATCTTGCTCTAAATCTTGCTTGGCTTTGGCTAACTTATCTGCCAAATCCACAACGTCCTGCTTTGCCGCCTTCCAAACCCGCTGGAGATTTACGCCAAAGTATTCATGGATAAGAATGTCTCGCAAACCGGCAATCTTTTTCCAAGGTATGTCCGGATGTTTGTTTCTAAAGGCTGGAGGTACGTTCTTTGCAGCCTCCCCTAAGATTTCCAATCGCCTCAAAACGGCATCCTGAAGCTGAGTGCTTGCGGAAAAATCCGGCCCGGAAATTCCCTTTGTATATTCTTGAATCTTGGCAGTACTGGCCAACATATCCTCGATATATACCCTTATATCCCTCTTCATAGGATCACCACCTGCTCATCTAAAATCCTATCTTTAAGGAGAGGTTTGATGGTGCTATATTCCACCAGGTCCACTTTTCTGCCCAGGGCTGTCTCGATTTCCAATCTAAGTCCTACAAAATCGAGTAAGCTGATATCCTTGGCAATCTCCACAAGTATATCAATGTCGCTATCTTCGCTCATTTGTCCGTGGACGCAGGAGCCAAACAAGCCTGCTTTGCTGACTCCATAGGGTCGTAAAATGGGGAGGATTTTCCGTTTTATGTGTTCAATACGTGTTTTCACGTTATTACCTCGTTGGCTGCTGAACAAAGGGTACAGCAAACACCTCCCCGGAGACGCGTGCCTCGGGGGGAGTAATAGCATAACATCTGTGGTGCTGTGCGGCAAGGAGTCGGCTTGGCAGTTTTGGCAGACCCTGTCTTGGCGACCATGCAGTCCGCCGATGGTCCATCAGACTGTTTGGGCTTCATCGGTCAGACGTTTCCACAATGAATCAACGTCCAGTTTTTTGGCCCAATGCTCCAGATAATCCAGGTCCAGATGGCCATGCTGGACTTCATAAACCCGTAAGGCGTCAGTAAATTGCTTCTCGCTTCCACCGGAAAGTTTGGCCCATCTCAACTTGGCTAAGATTGTATCCTCCGGGCTGGAGACCTGCAGGACCAAACCCATAAACTCCTGGCTAATCTTACGTGAAAAACGCGAATGGTCGAAATCTTCGTCAGACAATATCCAGAAGTCAACTTTGTCGCCACTTTTCAGATCGATCAGATTAAACATACTCTGACCGGGAAGGCCACCAATGGCCTCAAGAACGCTCTGCGCGTCTAAATAAAAACCAGGTTGCGGAAAGGCTTTGACCAATTCGGGAGCCTGTAATTCGCTAATGGCAGCAACCAAATCTATGTCGTGGGTGGACCTGGGTTCGCCTTGAAAACTAGAGGCAATCGAGCCGGTTATCATATACTCAATGCCGGTCCGCTGAAGTATTTGAACAACTCTTTTTAATAATTCCTGTTGTGACATTTGGCCAGACGTTCTAAGAGCAGTTTCTTGAAGTCTTGCTCGCAAAGTTCCGGAAAGGCCTTACGCAAGCCCGCGACAAAAAGCTGATTGGCAAATTCGGACAACTCAAAGGCCTTGAGCAGCCGTTGTTCCGGCGACATTCGACGAAGCACTTGCAGATATATCTTGTGATTGGGATATTTCTTGGTACTGATCATGGTAATAACCATCGGAATCGTATTCCATCCGGCAGATGATGTCAAGTGGATTAGCCAAGCACCGATGGTGCTTCAGAGCAGGTCTTCGAGGAGTATTTTCAGGCCGATGGCGATCAGAATGAGTCCGCCGACAAGCTCAATCCTGCTCTCGAAGAGGTGGCCGAACTTGTCACCGATAAATACGCCAACAAAAGAAGTGCTGAAGGTGATCAGGCCAATGGTGGCCACCGGCCAAATAATGGCAATGTTCAAGAACGCAAAGGTGACTCCCACGGCCAAGGCGTCGATACTGGTGGCTATCGAAAGCATCAGCAAGACATCGGGCCGAAGCGGGTCGATCTGCTTCTTATCGGATGCGAGCTTGAAGGATTCGTAAACCATCTTGCCGCCTATAGCAGCCAACAGGACAAAGGCTATCCAATGGTCGAATTCGCTTATAAGGTTCCGCAGACTCAGGCCGGCCAACCATCCGATGGCCGGCATGATGGCCTGGAACGCGCCGAAGAATATAGCAATCCGCAGAGCATGGCGAACCTTGAGCTTCTTAATGGTAAACCCACTGGCCACCGATACGGCAAAGGCATCCATGGCCAATCCACAAGCGATAAAAACAACTGTGATCGCGTCCATAATAAATTAGTCCGTCACCTTCCCGGCTGACCGTGGGAGCTTACCATAACACACCATCACGGATTCCACGGATCTTTTTTTGCGGCAAATTGGCCTTGACCAAATACTCTACAGCAGATAGACTAGCCCGCCACTTTAAATTTTCGGGACTAAGTATCCCCTGCTCTAACTGGAGCTAATCCATGGCCATGGAACTATTGCAGCAAATTCGTGATGCTGAAAACCAGGCAGAACAGATGGTTGCACAGGCTCATCAGCAAGCGGCGGACAAGATCGCCGAGGCTGACAAATCCAATAGCGAAAAGCTCGATCAGCTCCGTAAGAGCCGTTCCGGGCGAATCGCCGAGGCTGTCGAACAGGCCAAGACCGAGGCTGAGCAACAAGCCAAACAGATTGCCGAAGCCGGTAAACAGTCTATCCAGCAACTGCTTCATAGGACTGAGCAGCACTCGGCCCAAGCCGTTGAGTTAGCTGTCCAGAAAATTCGTGGGTAAGAATGGCTATAGCCGATCTGCAGAAAATACTCATCGTCGGACACAAGTCCCAGCAGTCCGCGTTACTAGATCGCTTACAGAGCGAAGGCTTCGTCCACATTTGTACGGCTGAACAATCGGTTATGCAGGAGCAGTTCAGCGAACCGCAGACAACCGGGGCTGGGCAGAATCAGGCGGAATTACTGCGGTCCCGCTTGTCTGAGTGCATTAGCTTTCTGCAACCTCATGTTCAACGGCCGGCGAGCCTGCGGGAACGGCTGACTCCACGCAGCGGACTGGCCCTGGAGCAGGTTGAAAAAACGATCCAACAAAGCAACGCCGACGAACTGCTGCGGGTCGGGCAGGACCTGCGCAAGAAGCTGACCCAGATCGACGCTCAAATCGATCAGCTCCAAAAGCGGCTATGTACAATCCAGCCCTGGACGAAACTGGATGCCGCCGTGGAAAACCTGGGGCAATCCAAGCACGCTGTGGTGATGGCCGGAATAATTCCCGATAAGCACAGCTGGGAGGAAGTAGTTGAGCAACTCAAAGATACAGGCATCGCTATTGAGCTGATAAATCAAGAGGTCTGGTACCATTGCCTGGTAGCCTACGCCCAAGTGTCCGCGACCGAGGCCCGCCAGGCACTGCACGAGGTTGATTTTGAGCCGGCTAACTTCGAGGGTCTAACCGGTCGGCCGGCTGAAATTATTGAAAACACCAAGAACGAACTTGCCCAACTGAATCAACAGCGGAACGAAACGCTGGCCCAGGTGGCTGAGTTGGCCCAGAAGGTCCAGACTTTCGGTATCCTGCACGATCATTTCCAGAATCTTGCCCATCGCGACCAAATCATCGGCCAGGCCCTGGCTACTAAGTCCAGCTTCTTTATGGAAGGCTGGATACACAAAACCGATTGGGAGAAGCTCAAAGCCCTCGTGGGTGAATTCAACGCCTGCATGGTGGAGAAAACCACCCCCGCTGAGGGAGAAGAGGCACCTGTCGATCTGCAAAACGTTGGGCCGGTGAAACCCTTTGAAGTAATCACCAGCTTATATGGTATGCCCGGTAAAAAAGACGTGGATCCCACACCGTTTCTGGCTCCGTTTTTTGCCGTATTTTTCGGTTTGTGTCTGACCGACGCCGGCTACGGGCTAAGCCTGCTGATACTTTCCCTGATCGGTATCAGGATTCTCGGACGTGGATCTGCAAAACTGTTCGGGGTTCTGGCTATGGGTGGCGGTATGGCGGTAATTCTGGGAGCTATCACCGGGGGCATCTTTGGCGACGCTCCTGATAAACTCGGCTGGCTGTGGCTGATACATATGCGAGACTACCTGCTACAGTTCGGCTTCGACCCCTTCAAATCACCGATGATCTTTTTTGTATTAGCTGTGATTCTGGGATACATCCAAATAATCTTTGGCCAACTGATAGGCTTTATAAATAAGTTCAAACAAAAAGATATCATCGCGGCCTTGTGCGACCATCTAACCTGGTTAATTTTGCTCAATAGTATTGTGTTTATTGCTTTAGCCAAAACAGGTATGCTGCCGACTTGGCCAGTACCCATCTGCCTGGTCTTATTATCAATCGCAGCCGTGGGCATCGTCCTCGGCTCGCAGCGCGAAGGCAGCCGTGGGGAACGGCTGGGCATGGGACTATTTAATCTGTTCAGCGCCATTTTCTATCTGGGCGACGTACTGAGCTACTTACGTCTGATGGGTTTGGGCCTGGTAACCGCCGGCATCGCGATAGCTGTCAATCTAATTGCCAGTCTAGCCTGGCAGATTCCAATCCTGGGAGTCTTATTGGCCATAGTAATATTGATAATTGGCCATATTGGCAACCTACTGCTATCCTCCCTGAGTGCTTTCGTGCATACGCTGCGTTTACAATATGTGGAGTTTTTCCCGAAGTTTTTCGCGGGCGGCGGAGCGGAGTTTCGTCCCTTCGCCCGTGAGTGGAAATATACGAAGGTGGAGCCCTAGCTAATCATCAAGAAGAAAGCGAGGTTGTTATGGAAACAGGTTTGGCATTGGCAATTTTAGGTGCGTCTCTGGCGGCGTTGTTGGCTGGGATCGGATCGGCTGTCGGTATCGGAATTTCCGGGCGAACCGCCAGCGGTGTGCTCAGCGAGGAACCCGACCGTTACGGACAGCTTTTCCTACTGGTGGTCTTGCCCGGCACACAGGGGTTTTACGGCTTCCTGGGAGCGCTTCTGGTAATGATGAAGCTGCAACTGTTCACTGGAAGTATCATGCCGGTGACAACGGCTCAAGGATTGCAGATACTCTTCGCTTGCCTGCCGGTAGGACTGGCAGGTTTGGTTTCAGCTATTCACCAGGGCAAGGTCTGTGCCGCCGGTGCGCTGATGACCGCCAAGCGCCCGGAGTTGGCCTTCAAGGCCGGTGTAGTCTATGCCGTTATGGTCGAGATGTACGCTCTGCTGGGCCTGCTGGCTACTCTGTTCCTACTGCAGTACGGCGTAAACCTCGGTTAGACGATCTCGATAACGGAAAGGTAATCATGGCTGCGACACCCGTATCAGATAAAATCCTGGCTGAGGCTAAGGAACAAGCTGAAAAAATCCTGGCTGAGGCCGACAAGCAAATCCAGCAGATTCGGGAGCAGGCTAAGAAGGAACTCGAACAACTGGATAAGCAAATCAAAGCGGACTCCGAGCAGGCGGCAGCCCAGGAACAACACCGTATTCTGGCCGGTGCTCGCCAAGCTGTGACGGCTGAGCTGCTGCAAATAAAGCATAAGATGCTCGACAAGGTCTTTGCCGACGTTAAAGAGGCCTTGGGCCAGATGTCCGCTAAAGACTATCAGAAGATGCTCACCGGCTGGCTAAAAGAGGCCGTGACTACCGGTGACGAACAAGTCTTAGCGGCTGAAGGTGAAAAACATCTCAGCGAAGAATTGCTGGAACAGGTCAACAACGAATTGAAGAACGGCAAGCTAAAATTATCCCAGGAAAAAGTAGCCGGGGCAGGCGGCTTTGTGCTGGCGGAAGAAAAAACCCAGACCCGGGTTACCTGGGAAGTTCTGCTGAGTCAGGCCCGGCGTGAGCTGGAGCCGGAACTGTGCAAAATGCTTTTCGCAGATCAGCAGGATAAACCAAAGAAGTGAAGGTAGGTCGCAATGGTAGCTCTCTGGAGCGGTGAGTTTCGCGAAGATTGGCGCTACGGTTTTGCCGTGGGTAGGCTGCGCGTGCTCCAGACTCACCTGCTGGAGAGCGGCCGAGTTACCGATTTGGCCAACTCCGTGAACATGGAGGAAATGCTCTCCCGGCTATCCGGCACAGCCTATGCTCCCAGTGCAGAGGCAACGGGATTAGCTGAACAGATTGAGACACGCCTGAGAGATCTGCGCAGAGAAGCCTACAAATTAGTCACATCTCTAAGCCTGGATGAAGCGCTACGGAGATTCATTCAGGGACCGGAGGATTTTCGCAACATCAAAATACTGCTGCGTCAGAACCTGATAGAAAACTCACCCACACTCCAGCTGAGCGATCTGGCTTATATCGGGCCGGAACAGTTGACGGAAATTTTCGAGGCTGAAAAATACGACGCCCTGCCGCAGGCCATGGCCCAGGCAATTCAAAGGGCTATCGTGGCCTATTACGAGGATAAGAACCCACGGAATATCGATCTGGAACTGGATCGCGGGGTTTTTCTCTACCGGCGGGAATTAGCCGGCGAACTCAAGAACGAATACCTATTAAGCCTCTGCGGCCTGTTGGCCGACCTGGCCAACATCCGGAGCATGGCCAGGCTGAAATGGCTCGAAGAAGATCGCAAACTACTCGGACAAGCCTATCTTCCCGGCGGATCGGTAGAATTGTCCCGGTTACAGAGCGCATTGACAAATACCTGGGAAGCAATACCTGGGCTGTTTTTTGTTACACCTTATGCAGAACTTATCGAGCACGGCTTGGCCTTTTTGGCGGCCAACGATTCGTTTTTGCGTCTGGAAAAATACTCCGACGATTACCTCGGCGAGTTCCTCAGGTCCAGCAACCAGGTGATAGCAGGACCGGAACCGTTGGTGGCATACATATTAGGTGTCGAGCGGGACATCCGCTCGGTGCGATTGATCTTCTCAGCCAAGCAGGCAGGCATGAATTCAGAAACGATCAGAGACAGACTCACAGTAGGTTAGATGGGCTAGGAATATGGATGCGCAAATAGCGGCTTTAGGGCCAAGAGATTTCGTGATACCTTTCGGGGCTGCCGGAGCCAAGTCGTTCGTTGTCGAGGACGAGGCTCAGGCCCGCGAGCAGGCTCAGGCTATACTCAAGGAAAAAAACTTCGCTGTGGTCCTTGTACATGAAGGGCTGGCTGAGACCTTGGCTGATATTTTCCAGAGCGTCCAGGAACAGCCCTCGCCCTGCATTGTGGCTCTGCCGTTCATCGAGGAAAGCACCGGCCGAGCTGTCCAACAACTTCGCACAGCCCTACGCCGAGCTACCGGAACAGATATATGGAACTCAGCTGTCACGGAGAGTAAGTAATGTCCAAGCAGTCCGACCAACAAGGCCGAATCGTAAAAGTCTCCGGACCACTAGTGGTGGCAGAGAATATGTCCGGCACCAGAATGTATGACGTCGTCAGAGTCAGCGCACAGAAACTCGTCGGCGAAATCATCGAACTCAAGGGAGATTTGGCCTGGATTCAAGTCTACGAAGAAACCGGCGGTATCGGACCGGGTGAGCCGGTTTACATCACCGGACGGCCATTGGGCGTAGAGCTGGGGCCGGGACTTATCGAAAGCATTTATGACGGTATCCAACGGCCCCTGGATGAACTCTACGAAGCAGGCGGCGAATACATCGGCCGGGGTGCGAGTCTGCCAGGACTGGACCGTGAAAAAAAATGGCGCTTCGAATTGGCTGAGAATCTACCGAAAGAGGTAAGTGCTGGACAAATAATCGGACAGGTTCAGGAAAGTGTCTCGGTGATTCAAAAGATTATGATCCCGCCGGGCGTCCAAGGCAAACTCAAAGGTCTCAGTGCCGGCGATTACACGGTTACTGATACCATTGGCAAAGTCGAAACGGCCAATGGTGCGGTAGATCTGAAATTGATGCAAATCTGGCCGGTCCGCCAGCCGCGACCTTACCTACGCAGGCTCTCACCTGCTGAGCCGCTGCTGACGGGTCAGCGAGTTATCGACATGCTCTTTCCCATCACCAAGGGCGGAACAGCCTGTGTTCCCGGACCGTTCGGCTCGGGCAAGACCGTGGTGCAGCATCAGTTGGCCAAATGGGTGGACACCGATGTGGTAGTCTACGTCGGCTGTGGCGAGCGCGGTAACGAGATGACCGACGTGCTGATGGAATTCCCCGAACTGAAAGACCCACGCTCGGGCGAGCCCTTGATGAAACGTTCGGTTCTAATTGCCAATACGTCCAACATGCCGGTGGCTGCCCGTGAGGCCTCGGTATACACCGGAATCACCATAGCAGAATACTTCCGCGACATGGGATATTCCGTAGCCTTGATGGCAGATTCAACGAGCCGTTGGGCTGAGGCTATGCGTGAAATCTCAGCCCGGCTGGAAGAGATGCCGGCTGAAGAAGGCTACCCTGCCTATCTGGCGGCGCGTATCGCGTCGTTCTATGAGCGGGCAGGCCGAGCCGTCTGCCTGAGCGGCAAAACTCAAGAGGCTCGCGAAGGAACCCTCTCAGTTATCGGCGCTGTCTCGCCGCCCGGTGGAGACCTATCCGACTCGGTTGTGCAGGCTACGCTGCGTGTGGCCAAGGTCTTCTGGAGCCTGGAAGCCAATCTGGCTGCCCGAAGGCACTTTCCAGCTATCGACTGGCTTCGCAGCTACTCGCTGTACAGAGATAGTCTGCAGGACTGGTTCACCCAAAACGTGGCTGAAGAGCTGACCGAGATGATAGCTACCACCAACCGTCTGCTCGAAGAGGAATCCCAACTGCAGGAAATCGTACGGCTGGTGGGGGCTGAGGCCCTGTCGCCAAATGAACAGTTGACCTTGGAGACGTCTCGCAGCATCCGCGAAGATTTCCTCCATCAAAACGCTTTTCATGATGTGGACACTCACACGTCCATGAAGAAACAGTACCTGATGCTCTCGGCTATCCTGCATTTCCACGAGCGTGGACTGATGGCTATAAAACGCGGAGCGGATATCAATACCATTATCTCTCTGCCACTGCGTGAGACGATTGCCCGAGCAAAGTACATCGAGGAAAAACAAATCGATCAAATCGAAGAGCTTGTCAAAAAAATAGACACAGAATTGGACAAACTCAGCGGCGCCGAAGAGCAAGCTACTGCTGCGGCGGCAGAGCAAAATACCAGCGACGCCCAGAATGATTAAGTGAGGTTTTAATAAGTTATGCTCAAAGAATACAGGACTGTCGGAAGCATCTCCGGGCCTTTGCTGCTGGTCGAGTCGGTTACCGAGGCTAAGTACGGACACATCGTCGAGATCGAGTTGCCTGACGGGTCTCTTCGCCGTGGGCAGATACTGGAGGTCGATCGCGACAAGCTCTTGATACAGGTTTTCGAAGGTACCAATGGAATTGACATTCCCTCCTCCTGCATTCGGATTCTCGGTCGCGGCGTAGAATTGGCCCTGGCTCCGGAGATTTTGGGCAGAGTCTTCGGCGGCCTGGGGACACCTCGTGACGACGGGCCGGCCATCATTGCCCAGCGATGGGCAGACATAAACGGCAGTCCTATCAACCCCTATGCCCGAGATTATCCCAACGAGTTTATCCAGACCGGGATTTCAACTATCGACGGGCTAAACCCGCTGGTCCGGGGACAGAAGCTGCCGATATTTTCCGGCTCCGGTTTGCCGCACAACCGCCTGGCAGTGCAGTTGGCTCGGCAGGCCACCGTGCTGGGCTCAGGTGAGGCCTTTGCTGTGGTCTTCGCAGCTATGGGTATCACCTTTGACGAGGCCCAGCTTTTCATTAATGATCTGACCGACACCGGAGCTATCGAGCGGGCGGTTATGTTCATCAACTTAGCTGACGATCCAGCCATCGAACGGATAGCCACTCCACGTGCAGCCCTGACGGCGGCAGAATACTTGGCTTTCGAACAAGACATGCACGTGCTGGTCATACTTTCGGATATGACCAACTACTGCGAGGCCCTGCGCCAGATTGCCGCCAGTCGTAAGGAAGTACCCGGCCGACGTGGCTATCCCGGTTATCTCTATACCGACTTGGCCACTATCTACGAGCGGGCCGGCCGGATCAAGGGCAAAGCCGGTTCCATCACCATGGTTCCTATCCTGACCATGCCTGAGGACGACAAGACCCATCCGATTCCGGACCTGACCGGCTACATCACCGAAGGACAGATCCTCCTTTCGCGGTCGCTGGAGCGGCGAGGCATCGCTCCGCCGGTAGATGTTTTGCCGAGCCTGTCACGACTGAAAGATAAGGGTATCGGCCCGGACAAGACTCGCGAGGATCACGCCGACCTTTACAACCAGTTGTATGCCGCCTATGCCCGCGGAAAAGACGCTCAGGAGTTGGCGGCTGTGCTGGGTGAGGCCACCTTAAGCGATATGGATCGAGCGTACGTAGCCTTTGCCGACGCCTTCGAACACCGCTACATCAGCCAGGGCGACTACGAGAACCGTACTATCGAGCAGACCCTCAACCTGGGATGGGATCTGCTGACGACACTGCCAAAGACTGAACTAAAACGAATCCGGGATGAGTATCTGGATAAGTATCTGCCCGAGGCCCAGAAAAGGACCAAAACAGCCTAATGATCCTTAACGTCAATCCCAACCGCATGGAGCTGCTGCGGATTCGCAAGCGATTGGCCCTGGCCCATCGGGGGCACCGATTGCTCAGCGAGAAACGCGACGAACTGAGCCGACAACTAATGGAATTGGCTCGGCAGCTGGGGCAACTGCGCCAGGCTGTCGAACGAGAGCTGCTGCTGGTCGGTCGGCGGTTTGTGATGGCCCGGTCCAGCATGGAGCCGGATGATCTTGAGGTGGCTCTGCTCAATCCGGTCAACCGGCTTTCCCTGGTGCTGAGCTTGGTCCGGGTGATGAACATCAGCGTGCCGTCGCTGACCAAGGAGATAGTCAGCGGAGGACTCTACTACGGCCTGGCCAACACGTCGGCTGAGTTGGACGCCGCTTTGCGAGCTATGGAAAAAGTAATCGACCGAGTTCTAGAGTTAGCTCAGAAAGAAAAACAGGCCTATCTGATGGCCACGGAACTACAGCGGACCCGCCGGCGAGTCAACGTCCTGGAACGGGTGGTCATGCCCGATCTGCAAGACACCATCGGCCATATCCAGGGTAAGCTGGAAGAGGTGGAGCGCGATAACATCAATCGCCTGATGCGGGTGGCGAAAAAAATACGCTGATAAATAAAAAACCCTGCGCCTAACAAGTCGATTAGCCGATATATCCCCTGGGGATAATATATGATTGTCATTTCTCTAATCATCGTTCTGGCTCTATCGCTGATCTGCATCCGTGTGGCTACGGTGGCATTGGCCCTGACCGGACTGTCGGAGGAGCTGGCTCGCTTTCAGGCTCAGTCGGCCTTTTTCGGCGTGGGTTTCACAACCGCTGAATCAGAATCCGTAGTCAGCCACCCGGTACGCCGGCGAATCATCAGCGCTGTAATGATCTTCGGTCATGCCGTCTTTGCCACGGCTGTGTCCGCCCTGATTCTGTCTTTCGTGAACATTGAAAAAGAAGATATTTTTCTCCGCATGGCCTACATCTGCGGCGGTGTGCTTATCCTCTGGATGATATTCTCCAGCGCCTGGATCGGCCGACGACTCTCGCGGTTGATCAGTCTGGCCCTGCGTCGTTGGACCAAACTGGATGTCCGCGATTATGCCAGCCTGCTACGCTTATCCGGACGCTACACCGTAACCGAAACCCTGGTAGAGCCAAAAGACTGGGTGGTTAACAAAAACCTGGGCGAACTGGACCTACCCGGTGAGGGTGTTTTGATATTGGGTATTCAAAGGGCTGACGGCAGCTACATAGGCGCGCCCACCGGTAAGACCCGCATATACGAGAAAGATACTATGATCCTTTACGGCAGGCAGGAGGCCTTGGCAGAGATCGATCGCCGTCGAGCCGGCCATGCCGGTGATAATGCCCACAAGAAGGCCGTGGCCAAGCAGCAAGTTGTAGTCAAGGAACAGAGCCAACAAGAGCGAGAACAGGAGAAAAAACACCAACTAGAACAGGACAAGCCCCCCTCGAAGAAATAGCCAGCCGATCATCCAAGAAAACAGTTCACTCTAACGAGTTTTGCTTCTGCCTCTGAGCAGGGCCAAACCGCCGAAAAGCAACAGTCCCAGTGTGGCGGGCTCTGGGATGGTGGGATATTCTTTCAAAAGGATCCGCTGGTCAATCTGCATCTGGGGATCAGCTACAATGATCATAGACCCCGAATCATATCCGGGCCGAAAGTCATCCTGGTCAGGCGGATCGTTAGGTACCAGCCCGTTATAAAAGTCAAACTTGGTGGGCAAGCCATTGTGGCCATTTGAACCGCTAAGAACCACCGTGGAAAATTGATCACCACTGGGGTCAGATTCCAGGGCAAAGCCGGCTTCGGGGTCGTAGAGACTGACCGCCAACTCCATATGATAGTCGATCCAAGGCTCGGTCGTATCATTGGTGACAAACTCATCGGTTATGATGATCTGCCCCACAGCCTGCTCGGAAACCTTGATAAACTCGATGTACATCGCCGGCATAAGATTATACTCATCAGGTTGGCCAACGAAGCGTTTAACAATCTCAATAAAGACTGCATCAGTAGTGAGGTCATCTACAACAACGCCTATGTCCCAGTCTTCATTAACAGCGACTGACCAGCCGGAATCTCCGAGCTGGGTAACAACTGCCCCCGCAGTGCTGGGCAGTATCACGGCCAGAGCCGCTACAAGAATAAACACGAGGCGCACGCGCAAACTATCTCGGGGATGCATCTCTCTCTCCTGTTGGTAAGACACTCTCCTCGTAACAATAACTATTATACGCAATTACACATCTATAAGCAAGAAGAATCTTTGGCGTTCACATCTTATATATTTACAACATTCTATAAAACAAAGAGTTAGCTCGGCGATATTCAAGCAGATACTTACTTAAAACCAACAAAAAAGTAACTACTTGGGTGCAAAGAACAGCCAGACCCGCCAAAGCCAGGACGTTTATCACAGAAGCTATCCAGCCCCAGTCCAAGCGCAAGAGCAACTGAAAAAGCACAATGGCTTGAGCTGTGGCCAGCAAATAGCGCATGAGCCAACGGCCAGCGTACTTTTGAGGATTATCCGGTTTATCCAATTTATCCGAGCGGTGCTTGCTGTGTCGGATAGCTGTGGATAAGAAGTACACCACGCCGAGGGCAAACAATTGGCCGCTGATGGTGCGTAGAGTACGGCCATGGGGAATCAGATGAAACCCAAATGGAATTACCTGCAACACCAATGCGCCGTGCAGGTACATGGACAACTTGCGGGGCAGTCGAACGGCTACGATCATTATGGGCAGGGCTAGAAGAAAACCAACATAAACGCCAACACATCGTGCGCACACAGCCAACGGCTCGCCCCCGGGCTGGAAAGTCCGGGACGGGTCCTGATGACACAAGAAACTGAAGACTTGGCTGGCTAATTCGTCGAGAAACATGGACAATCGCCGTTGCTTACTGAGTATGCGGCGCTTCGGTCGGCTCAGGCTTGGCTGGCAGAGGCACCCTAGTCACTTTTCGTTCCGGCGTGGTCAAGTCGACCAGATACAGCAGGCTGTTCTTTTCGTCCTTTGGTAAAAGGACATTCACGGCCAAGTATTTGCCGTCCGGAGAAATACTCGGCTGCATAACGTTCTGGGCGCCTTCATCGCCCACGTGCTCTGCGAGAATCTCACTACAGACACCTGTCCTTACATCCACCTCCAGCAAAGAGAAAATGTATTCCTCCGGTTTACCGTCGGATGTCTTGCCGACATCTACGGCAGTCACACCAGGAATCCACAAACTAGACTCCTTCGGCCCATAGACCATGTGAACGCTTTCGGTGAAAGCCGTGCCTTGGGGCAAGGGGATTTTCTTTTGAATCTTTCCGCGCCGATTCACTATCAGTATCTCAAAAGTCTCCCGGCCTTGCTCCTGTGGATGCTTGACTACCATAGCCAATTCTTGGCCATTCTTTTTAGCCGCCAAACCGGCTGTCAGGTGGCCGTACTTTCGATCATCAATCACCATCAGCCGTTTAAAACGCATTGACTTGGTATCCAATCTGCCCAGTTCCATTCCCTTTTTGTTGCCGGCCAGATAAATATAGTCTTCCCCAGTACGGAACAGATAGTGCTCCGTGCCCTTGGGCACAGCCTTCAACTTTTCCTGCTTGAGATCAAAACGATAAAGGCGGATTCCCGATTTTTCTGCTTTCAGCTCGGCCGAAAAGAACAGATAGCGCTGCTGGGCCAGAACCGGCGGGACCATAAGAGCGACGCCGGCCTCTTCAGCAGCCATACTCCTGATGAGCCGACTCTGGCCGGAAGACAGATCGATCTGAATGATCTTTAACTCTTTGCTCCCCTTGGCGGCCAAAGCTATAATCTGTTCCTTCTCAAGCCAAAGCGGTTGAAAATGCATTTCCTCCTGGGCCTCGTAGATGCGCGAAGTCTGCCTGGTCCGCAAATCGTAAATAGCTAAGCCAAACGTTTGCCTATCCCCGTCCGCAAAAGCAAAGACCACCCGGTTAGAATCCGGGCTCCAAGCTGGACGAGAGCCGCAGGCCAACATGTAAATTACCACGGCCAATACTGCCAACAGGCCAAAAATCCGGTCGCGATTCTTCATGGTAATATCCCTTTCGTCTCGAAGGGGAGTTTTCCAGGCTCGTACGCAAGTGGGGCACAAGCAGCTATCTTAGCTGTAAATCGCCTTGTTAGTCAATGAATCGTAAAAGAGATGCGCTTAAGAAACCGGACACAGGTCGCCGACGAACTTATCGGGGTCCAATACGGTTATGGTCCGCTGATCAGCTCGGCAGGTCCACATGGCCCAGGGTGAACCAGTTGAGCGGTTAAAGATTTGCTGTATTTTATCTGTCGGTACACTGATAGTCTCCGGGATTCCGGTCGTTGCCAGACCCATCCAGGAGGCACCGGCCCGGAGCAATATAATCTGCTGCGGCGAAGCGCTGTGCGCACCGGGCAGCAAAGTCTGGGTCATATCCAATACCAGAACCTCCTGACCCTGGACATCGAGCCAGCCGGCCAAGTCATCCAAACTGCCGGCTACAGGTTGTAGGAGATCGGCTGTCAGTACTGCGCGCACACTCTCCAGCGGCAAAGCGAACCATTGATCAGCTACCGGAAAGACCAAAAGGGCTTGGCTGCTCTGTGAGTTTGGATGGGGATCAATGGCTGAGGATTCTTGTTTCGCAGGCATCAGGTTTCTCCTACATTAGCTCCAATGAGAGCATCTTGGCCGGCTGTGCATAAATCTCTGAGCACCTGCGGAGACATACCGTCCGCAAAGGGCACCGGCTCATCGGGCAGTGTATCGGCCAAGGCAGCTAGAGCCTCGTTGTAGTGGTGCTTTGCCAGGGCAGGCTTGTCAATTTCCTGGTAGATGTGGCCCAGCAGAAAGTGAGCCATAACCAAGGTCCTATCCAGACGACAGGCCCGCTGGAGGGCTTCGAGAGCTTCGTCCAGCCGATCCATTCGCCGAGCCATTACACCGGTCAGGTAGTGTGCCTCTGCATTGAATTCGTCCAGTTGCCTGGCCCGCCGGCAGACCAACAGGGCCTGGGGAAACTGGAAGTCATCAGCCAACTGCTGGGCCCGCTGGAGAAATTCAGCAGCCATAGCCCGATCATCAACCGCAGGGTCCGGCGGCTTTCTCCTACTGGGAGCCGATTTGACTGAAGCCGGCAGGTAGATTCGGCGCAACTTGCTCCGCAAAGCCGGCAGGGTTGGGCCCACTTGAAGCTCAGACATCTCGGCCGGCATCTGCTTAGCTCGCACCGTCCGACGCCTTAGCACAGAGTTGAACTCTTCCGAGGCCGGCTGTAACAATGGATGATCCAGGCCGGCCGATTCCGTCGCAGACACAATCAGTAGTCCACCAGGGCTCAGGGCCCTGGCCAGTTTGCTCAAGACCTGGGTCTTGGCCTGGGGGCTGAGTTGTTTTAACATCGAACGACACAAGATAAGGTTAAATTGGCTATCACAATCAGCCGGCACTTCCAGGGCCAACATGTTGTGCAGCCGGAAGTCCACCAGGGATTTGAGATCATCGACAATGGCCCACGTGATCGGCTCTTCGGCCAAGCGGGTCCGGGCGATGAAATGCCTTTGCAGGTCTTGGCGGTCAATGCGGTTGAGTTGTCCGTGCAAGTATATTCCCGTTTTGGCCTGTTCGAGCGATCGGTGGCTGATGTCTGTGGCTAAGATATGCAGGTCCCAGGCCGACAGATTCGTGCAATTGGCCAACTGTAGGAGCAACGAATATATTTCTTCCCCACAGCCACAGCCGACAGACCATATGCTCAAGCTGGGTTTGCTGCCCTGGGGGGTGCTGGCCAGCCGATTTCGCAGGAGCGGCTTGAGAAATCGCCGTGATACTGCCAACAAGTGCTCGTCGTTGAAACACATTTGGCGGATGGATAGCTCGCCGGCTAAGCTGAGAAGCTCTTCGCCTCCTTCAGGAGTATCGAGCAGGTCTCGATAGGCCGGCCAAGACAGGCCCAAGGATTCCAAACGAATCCGGACCGCAATATCGATATCTTTGCTGTGGGGCGCAAACTGCAAGCCGAAGCTCTCCAGCAATCGCTGGCAAAGCCGACCATATCGATCAGACGAATCGCTCCTGAGCCCAGACACAACCGACCCTCCTGAAGACCGATCTAACCACAGTGCCGTAAGTTGTATCGGTCCGGCAAGAGGCTCTGTTGATGAGATTTTTACTGGGGACTTATGGGGATTGACACGCTAAATTTAATAGTCCAACGTCCAATATTCCGCAAGCTCGGACTGTCCGGTAATCACTACCCAAGACAACCTGGTGATGGGGAATGTTAGCGGGGGTAGATATGCTATACCTTCTTATCCCCTTGGAGGGCTTCTCGCAAGGCGTCAATAAGCGGTGGCAAATCGTAAGTGACAATATCCCAGAGTACGTCGAAATCCACCTTATCGTAGCCGTGAACCAGCCGGTTGCGTAAACCTATTACATCGGGCCATGGAATTGCTGCGATCTGTTCGTGAGCCTGTGGAGAAACACGCGAGGCCGCCTCGCCGATAATCTCCATGAGCCTTACCAACGAAAGATTGAGTTTACGGTCCGAATCGAGGTCCCCACGGGTGCGTCCCCGTGCCATCTCTGTCGCCTCTTCGGCGTGGATGAGCATGTGCCTGAGCCGGGTGCGGTCGTCATGGTGCGTCATACTGGACCTCCGCTTGGGCCAAGGCTTCCTGGAGTATCTCATCACTCAGAAAACCGGGTGTGTTCAGGTCAACCTTTCTGGAGAGTATCTCCGAAAGCTCGCGCTCCATAGCGAAGAAACGCAGGCCCAGTCTTGTTCCGGGTTCGAATTCGACTAGCACGTCCACGTCGCTGCCGGGTCGGAAGTCCTCGCGAAGGACCGAGCCAAACAGCATTAGGCGGCGGATGTGGTGCCGTCGGCAGAAATCCACGATCTTTCTTTTGGGAATATCGATTCTGAGTTTGGCCATAGCTTTCTCCGAGATCAGACAAGTTGCTACGACATGCCAACAAAATCTGATGATATATAATAAGGCCAAAGCCTTGGTTGGCAAGGGCTTTTCTTGCGCCTGGAAGCTGATGCGTCCGAAAATGATTGACCGGTAGGGGCATTTTCCGGTTTGCTCCAGGTAGAATCCTTAGCGGCCAGCATAGAATAATATCAAGGAAACCAAAACAAGATTACAAGGCGCATAGCCATCTTGTAATCGATGCTATTTGCTCATCGTCAGTGAGATTCACCGCATTTTCTAAGCGTCCAGTCTTGAGCATTCTCCAAATCTCTGATGCCATTTTAGCCTCAATAGCAGCTCCTATGAAGAATATATGCGGCTCGATTTTATGCTTTGAAAATGCTTCTCGGATCCGGCTAAGTGCGGTGCGCGCAGTCTTCCAGTGCTCATCCGCACCAGCGGGATCAATACCACCCTTGAGTTCACCAAGAGCAATATAAGCAGATGGCGTTTTAATAACATCCCGCGTAAGATCGCTGGAGGTAATATTGAATAATGATAAATCAAGTAAACTTTCGCACTTTTCAGGCGGCTAGACGGCATGAATCATAAACAAAAACATACCAACCTGCCGATGATTGTAATGACAAAGTTACAACACGGAG
>JAACET010000182.1 GCA_011682385.1 Actinomycetota bacterium
ACGGTGACCTGGAAACACCTTCCCAAATGGCAACCCATCATCTTTACGCACTCCTTATATCCGAAGAATCTTCGGGCGCTTCTGTCATTAATTGTGGGTATTCTAAGCTACTTCTCTCTGGGAAGTCAACTCTTCAGCTATGGCTGGATTCAGCTTACGGCGGTAAGCAGAGGGACAGGGACAGGGGTCTTAAAGGCCAGGCCCAGGTGGGTCTGGCCATGCTCGGACTCGGCGAACGGACCGACCCAGGCAATCCTGGCAGGTGCGTCCACCGAACAGAAGGAATCCGCGTCGTCAAAGGTGTCCGGCAAAACCATGCGAACACGGACCTCTTGGCCGGCATCCAAAATGGACGGCCCGTCAACAATCAGATGAGCCCCGCCATACGAGAGATTATCGGTCTGAGCGCGTAAAACCACCTGATTCTCATCCTGGATGAGCCAAATGGGGGCGCTGATCGGCTCGCGTGGAAAACGTCTATTCTCTGGTACGTGTGACATTATGTGCTCCTGCCAAAGAAAGCCCTCAACAATCGGTCAACCAACAGAGGGGGGAACTCTGGCACTGTAATCCAGGCATCGACCACATTTGGCGGTCAAGTAAGTTAGGTTTTAGTTGATTTTTGGGAAAATCGGTCCTAAGAGCCGGGGGAGAATCGCTGCTGGGCTAGATCCACGACCAGACGCATAGCGGCTGGCGAAACCGTGATAACGGCCCGTTGGCTAAGATCATTTATCCGCTGGTTATACAAACGATCATACTGCTCAGCCCACAAGGTTCGACGGATCTGCTCCTGGACCTGCTCCAAAGAGTCCTGCCGAGCGGGGATGACCCGAGCTAGGCCGATAATACTGCAGCCGATCGAAGTGTCGAGCACCTTGGAATATTGGCCGACCTGCAAGGTCTGTGCGGCTTGTCTTTCAGAATCCTCCTGGAGACTCAAGGGGTCCACCAGACCCCAGTTGCCGCCCTGATCGCAGCGAGTGTCGGAGAACTTGCGGGCTACCGCGGCAAAAGACTCACCCGCGGCGAGAGCATTCCAGGCCTGCTGGGCAATTTGCCGAGCACGGACCTGGGCCTGATCGGGTGAGTCACCCGGCTCGGCGCGCTTATGGCTCAAAACCTGAATCTTCAGCAGCTCAACCTTCCGGGCGGTACTGTACTGCTGCTGATGGCGGTTGTAGTAATCCACGATGTCCTGACGAGCAATATTGATTCGCCGACTGAACTGCCGACTTAGATATACGCGGACCTGAAGATCACGCTTAAACTTGGCCAACTCCGCGTCAAGGGTGGTGCCCTTCTCACGCAACATCTTGGACAAACGCGTGGGTGACTTCTCGCAGTTCCGCAGCAATTGCTCATGATAGGCCCGGGCCTGAGCTTCAACCTGCTTGGTCTGATTCTCGTCCAAAGAGGACTGGGCTTCATTCAGGAGCAAAATCTCGGCTGTGCGTTGGCGCAGGTACCGGCTGACGAGTTGCTCAGCACGCGGGCGGAACTGGGCAGGGGGTTCACTGCGAGCTAACTGCTGCAAGCGATCCGCTAAGGCCGACAGAACATCCGAAGTGGTGATCACCTCCTGGTCGATTTCCATCAAGACAGCGGCTACGGGCTCACCCTGCAACTCGACGGGTTGAGACGCTGCGGCAGCGGGCGGCTGCGATGACACATTGGAAGGCTCAACAACTACGGTCCTGGTCTTGGGCCCGCAACCGGGGTACAGGACGAGGAAAGACCAAATACCGACAGCTATCGCTAATCTGCTAAGACTACGCATGGGACTTATCCTTAAACCACTCATAACTACCTCATGTTATAACTCATCCTGCTGGTTATGTCACTATTTCAACGCGCGGCCCTTCAACATCTTTCTTAGGACGGCTAATAAAGTGGACTCAGCAAAATAGCTGGGCTTCAGGCGAACATATACGGTCTTCTGATCCACGGGACGGACGGAACCGGGGGCCTTGGTAAAAAGTTTCTCAACCAAACTCATGTCGCGGACAGTAAAGACCAAATCCATGTTATCCCTGACGATGGAACTTATCTTATAGGCATCGGCCAGGATGCGAATCTCGGCTAAGTCTAAAACGGTTCTAATGCCGGAACTAAGCGGACCAAACATGTCCTTAATATCCCGTTCGAGCTGGGATAAATCATCCAGGCTTTGACAGCCGACTATTCGCCGATACAACTCGATGCGCTGGCGGTCACTGGCGACATAAGACTTGCCAATCGCGCCTGAAAAACCTAGCTCCAAATGCACGTGCTGAATTTGTACAGGCTGCCGGCCCTTGAGCTTGCTGACGGCAGCTTGAAGCAATTGGCAGTACATCTCGTAGCCCACGGCCTGGATGTGGCCACTCTGCTCGGGACCCAAAATATTGCCGGCACCGCGAATCTCCAGGTCCCGTAAAGCAATTCGAAAACCAGCACCCAACTCGCTGTACTCCTCAATAGCCTTGAGACGTTTAGCAGCCGTAGGCGTCAATTCTTTTGCGTGGCAGGAGCATATAGGCATAGGCACGGTGCTTATAACGACCGACCCGGCCACGAAGCTGGTGCAGCTCGGCCAGACCGAAACGGTCGGCATCGACAATAATAATGGTATTGACCGTGGGGATATCCAGGCCGCTTTCAATAATCGTAGTACAAACCAATACATCGAGACGGCCTTGAAGGAAATCCAGCATAGTAGATTGCAACTGTTGGCGGGGCATTTGGCCGTGAACTATGCCGATGCGAGCCTCGGGGACAATAGAGGCAAGTTGAGCGGCGGCCTGCTTGATGGTCTGCACGCGGTTATATAAAAAATAAACTTGGCCGTGACGGTTGAGCTCCCGCAAAATGGCTGAGCGAATTGTGTGGCGGTCATAGGGGGTGACTTGAGTGGCGATACTGCGGCGATCCTGGGGAGGGCTGGCCAAAGAAGAAACCGCAGACCCATCAGGCCCATGTGCAAGGTCCGGGGGATGGGGGTGGCAGTCATGGTGAGCACATCAACGGTTTCACGCAGATGTTTGAGCCGTTCCTTGTGCTCGACGCCGAAACGCTGCTCCTCGTCGATAATCACCAAGCCAAGGTTGGCAAATCTCACGTCGTTGCTGAGCAGACGATGAGTGCCAATGACAATATCCACCCGGCCGGTGGCGGCCCGGGCGACAACCTTCTTCTGCTGGGAAGCGGTACAAAATCGGCTGAGGACCTCGACCAAGAAAGGATAGTCGGCCAAACGCTCGCTGAAGGTCCGATAATGCTGCTGAGCCAAGACGGTAGTAGGTACGAGGACTGCAACCTGTCGGCCGGCCTCGACGGCCTTAAAGGCGGCACGAATGGCCAACTCGGTCTTGCCATAGCCGACGTCGCCGCAAAGCAGACGCTCCATGGGCCCAGATCGGCACATGTCCCCCTTGAGCTCTTCAAGAGCTGTGAGCTGATCTGGCGTCTCTTGATAGATGAATGAGGCCTCGAACTCCCGCTGCAGGCTCGAATCCGGGGGATAGGCAATGCCCTGCTCGGTCTGACGCTTGGCTTGGAGTTGGAGCAACTCGGCGGCTAAATCGATGACAGCAGAAGTGACTCTATCCTTCTGCTTACGCCAAGCACTTGAGCCGAGCTTGGACAAAGGCGGATGACCACGAAAGCCGCCAATGTAACGCTGAATCAGATCAACGCGACTGGAGGGAACGTGCAGGACGGCACCTGCGGCAAAGCGAACGGATAAAAACTCTTCCCGGCGGCCATCACGCTCGATGGTCTTGAGGCCCTCAAACCGGCCAATACCATGCGTGATGTGGACAACATAATCGCCGCGATTAAGCTCGGCAAATGAATCCACGGGACGAGTGCCGGCCAACGGTCTAATCCGCCGACGACGCTGGTAACGGTGGAATATCTCGTGATGGCCAACGACGGCCATCCGCAAACTGGAAAACCGAAAGCCCTGGTGAATAAAACCCAGCGGACAATGCAGACGCTTGGGGAAATCGATGGACTCGGCGGCAAACATCTCCGTGAGCCTTTGACGCTGGGAAGGGTTATCGCAGAAAACATAAACGTCATTGGCCTGGGCTAGATCGGATAACTCCCGCAAGGCTGTCGCGGCATCGGTTTCGAAATGCTGCACGGAAGAAATGGGAAGTGAAAACTCCTTGCCGCCGGTGCTGGAACCAAAACGGGTCAGATCGAGCTGGTGAAAAGAATTGGCTGAACGGAAAATGTACTCGATGGTGTGATAGCCTGCGGAAGAATCCAGGCGGTTCAGAAAGGTCTTGGCTGTCTCGGCTATCTCCAGAGGCTCGTTCCAGACAATGATGGTTTCGGGCGGCAGATAATCGAACAAACAAGCGGACTGCTCGGCAGTATTCAAACCAGAACAGCCGGCGCCGGATAATTCCAGCTCGTCCAATTGGCCGCTGGATCGCTGAGTGTCAAGATCAATGCTGCGGATCGACTCGATGGTGTCACCGACAAACTCAATTCTGGCAGGAGTTCGCCAACCGGTTATAAACACGTCAACCACGCCGCCGCGGACGGCAAAGTCGCCGGGGGTCTCGACCATGTCCACGCGGTCGTAGCCGGCGGCGACGAGCCAGGCCAATAACTCGTCGCGGTCCTGAGTCTGGGAACAAATGAGCCGACGAGAATCAGATTTCAGGGCTGAGGGACTGGGTAACGGTTGAATCAGGGCCAAGCCAGAGGTGCTGATTATGCCGGCAAACGAAGGCTGTCCGAGCAGGTCTCGGCAAAGCCGTAGACGTTGGCCTAGTATCTCGTCGCTGGCAGAGAATTCATCAGG
>JAACET010000023.1 GCA_011682385.1 Actinomycetota bacterium
CTTGCTTGGCAAACCGGGGGGGCTGATGGGACTAGTGACCGCAAGCAAACCGCTGAGGACACGGTTGCGGTTGGTGTGACTGGTGTGTGGTACGAGTGGGATTTAACCGCCTTAGCCGCACAATGGCTTGCGGGCACCGCCGATAATTATGGTGTGATACTCATCAGCGATGTAGAGGGTCAGCAAGCCGACAAAGTTTTCTGCACTAATGAGCGTGCAGCAGAGCATCCAATCCTGGAACTTGAGTACGTCCCTGAGCCGGTAACTGCCATAACCTTATTGGTTGGTGGCTTGGTTGCTCTGGTGTCCAGAACCAGAAGGCGACGCAAATAAATTGCTTTCTTGGGCCTGCCGTCGAGGGAGAACTTGCTTGAAAGGACCAAGGAAACTAACTCGGCGTTTCGGACAAGATTGCTCGTGAATGTCTGGTGGTATGGCGCGGATTACTCTAGCGCAATACCACCAGGCTTTTTTTTTGTAGCGACCTGCTTGCCACGTGGTCCTGTTTTCAAACAAAGCTTGCCTAAAATGGATAACATGGTATAATGGCACTTATGCAAGGGTTTGCATGGATTGGCTGTACTGCTCGGTCGGAGGTTGAAAATAAGGATGCGTTATACGCTAGAGGACATTGCCCGCAAAGCTGGGGTCCACCTCTCGACGGCCTCGAGAGCGATGCGGAATGACAAACTCATATCTGCGGAGACGAGTTCCAAGGTTCGTGAGCTGGCTAAGAAACTTGGTTATAGACCTAATGCTATGGCTCGCAGTTTGGCCAACCAGAAGGCGATGGCCATAGAAATAGTGGTCTCTACTATTCCAAGCTTTGCTAATCCGATGTTGGTGCAGAACTTGGTTGGTGTCTATGAAATCGCCGAACTTAATGATTACGACATTTTCATTGGGACCTCGGAAGGCACGGTGCAGGACTGGTCCACAGTTTTGAGAGCTTTTCAGGAACGTAAGGCCGACGGTTGCCTGGTCTTTATTGGAAGCGATGATTTTGTTAACGACCCGCCGGATAAGTTATTCTCGAAATTACTTCCTGTGGTTTTTGTAAATAACATGGTGCGGCATCAGAATACGGGGTCAGTGAACTTTGACAACTTTCAGGGCGGGTATCTGGCGACAAAAAGACTTATCGAACTCGGTCACAAACGTATAGCCTTTATTGGGCCCGGCAAGGAAAGGCTCACCAGAGAACGTATTCGTGGCTACCATCGTGCCCTGAAAGAGGCTGGAGTAAAAACATCTCAGGAGCTTTATGTCGAACGCCAATACGACATGACCGGTGAAAATGGTGCAACCGCAATGAAGCAACTTCTGCAACGAATTGATTTTACGGCTGTATTCTGTTCGGGCGACTGGATGGCTCTTGGTGCTATGGAAGTGGCCAAGTCTCAAGGGCTCTCTATACCAGGGGATATCTCATTTATAGGTTTTGATGATATTCATCTGGCAGCCCATGTCACACCGTCTATTTCAACGGTCAAACAAGATGGCGAGAAAGCGGGACGCATTGCGGCCAAGATTCTAGTGGATCTTATGAAGGGTAACGCCGTTCCTGACGGAAACCTGGATATTACGATCCCTGTAGAATTAATCGAGCGGGAGTCTATCGGGCCTGCCCCAAGATAGGATAAGGCAGATCACCTGGGTGTGGCTTTTTCGCCCGGATTTATCCCTTTTAGATTACGATGAGATTCCGGCCGAGTCAACAGTACTACCGAAGTCAGAGGCGGTATTTGTATTTTGGCTCCCTCTTCGTATTTCCTACCGGAAATTAGATCACGACCGCTGTGCGGCGCAGACCAATCTTTCTTGGTGGTATCTGTGTTAAATACAAAGGTAAGGCCGGCATGGGCACTTTGCAGCTCTCGCACATATACGACCCCCTTGCCGGGCCGGGCCGTATCTGGCAGACCACCCCACTTGTATAGGAGATGGCAAATCCAGTTGGGCCACTCATTTTGGGGTTCCAGCAGGTAGGCTAGGCCTGGTGAAAAGCCGGTCATCATTGCCTTGCCTTTGCCGAAGGAGTTCTCAATGACCGCAGCCCCCCCATCCTTATACTTTGCTAGAATGTTGGCCTGCCCAGTTTCAAAAGACGCATTCATGAATCGCGACGTGACAGCTCCGCCGCCCGGCAGGACAAGCGTTCGTTTCTCTTCTTGATGTACGACCCGGTCCACTTCTACTGCGCCAAACAAATGGGTGAGTCCGGCTCCTGGACGCGTGGTGTGAAGCCAAGTATTAGTATCGCGCTGAGCTATGCCTCCCTCGGCAATCAGTTTGCCGCCGCCAGAAACATAATCTTTGAAGATTTTCGCTCGGATATGGTCAACAACCAAAAACGTCGGCAGATATACGAGTTCGTAGTTGTTTATTCGTTCTAGCTCATGGCTGGACAGCAGGTCGATTTGCTCGCCGATTAACCAGAACAGGTGATACGCTCCGTGCAGTGCTGACTTATAGACGTATCCCGAAGGAAGGTCATTCACAAGCGAAATGTCACCCAGGTGTTGTGTTTCCTCGATTCGACTCACCAAGTCGCTTTCAAAATCATACACCATAGCCACCCTGGCCTTTGGTACCTGAGCCATCTGAAACACCTGTTCGTTCTCACGGATTACAGACAATACATCCCGTAGCTTCCTGCTGATGGCGTTCTCCCGGCCATCAGTCTCCACCACCCCTGCCTCGTTTGTCTCTGTGCCGACCCGTTCCTTCTTGAACTGCCATAGTATTATTCCCTTCGCTCCGCAGGCGAGGCCTGCCCAGTACCAATAAGCCACCGTCTCCGGAGAGACTTCCGGAGCCCATCTTGCTCGTGAGGGGTACATTTCATTTATCCAGAAATAACCATTGCCTGAAATAGATTTCGCCCAATCTGCTATCAGAAATGGCCAACTCAGGTCAAGTGGTTTGGGAGTGTACCGCACCTCAAATGAACATCCGTAGAAATCAACGCTTTTCCGGGTCAGATAATCGTCTGACGTATCGTTTAGGACATCCTGAGTGATGCTCGGCATTCCGACATGAGCAATTACCTCTCTCGTTGAATCCACCTCATTAATGGCTTTGCGGACCTCCGCAACACGCCAAGCCACACGCGAAGCCGCCCATTGTCTCCAGAGAAACATCTCCGCAAAGTCGGCCGTATCGCGTGGCGCATCGATATCGTCAAAACTACCCCAACATTTGCCGAGGAAATCGTTCAGCTTCCCCACTGTTCTGAAATGATCGATCAACCAGTGGTGGTAGCTTTCAATTGAGTGTGAGCAGGTACATTCCCCGACAGGCCGGCACCGAGGTTCATTCCAGGCATGCCAGAGACATATAACTTCTTGTTCACCATATCTAGCCACTGCCGTCTTGACAAATGCTAACGCCTTTTCGATTACAGATGTATTGTCAAAGCAGGGAGCCCATCCGCCCGGATAGAAAGCCCCGTGTGCGATGGGCCAGATACGTTCTCCCTTAAGACCTAATCGGTAGCCGTCATACCGCTTAAAAATATAATCAGGTGCTGTCTCGAGCATGAACTTGAAGATGACTTTCAGGCCGGTTTTTTTGGCTAGGTCCAAAAGGACATCGATATCTTCCCATTCATACCGACCTTCCTGCCGCTCGTGCCAGCGCCATTGTGGCCGAACTTGGATAAACTCCATGCCCATTTCGCGTATTTTCTCCAGATCATCCTTCCACTCGGCGCTGGTGGGCGTGGGCTGACGGTAGTACTGAGTGCCCAAGACGAGGTTTGAACGATAGAGTTGTTTACGGGTTTGCAATTCCATTTTATGGTTTCGTTAAAGCGCACCTGGAGATTTAGAAAGATAGGCGAAGCAATACCGGAACTGCCAATCAGGAGCATGTGAGGTACGGCACAATAATACATTAATGGCTTACTTGTGGCAAGGAGCAATACAATTGGGGGGCATTAATTCTGAGAGGTATAACCTGAGGTGCCCCCCGAAAACTGAGCCAAAGTTTGTGAGAGTCTCAGCCGACATTATGTCGGAAAGGAGACTTTATAATGAAAAGGTTTTTGCCACAGCAGATTGTAGAGAAGTTACGTCAGGCGGACGTCGAATTGGGCAAAGGAGCGAATGTCCCCGAGGTTTACCGAAAGATCGAGGTCAGTCAGCAGACCTATTACCGCTGGCGACAAAGATACGGCGGAATGAGTCCCCAGATGATAAAGGAGCTCAAGGATCTCCAGAAGGAGAACCAGCGGCTGTGGATGCCTGCGGTGAGAATGGTGAGTTTCATTCCTTTGTCTATGCCGGTCCGATCTTTAATAATGGGCCGATTGTGTTTCAAAAGGGCGAGACGGTCGTCCGCGAAGGGCGGTTTCACTTTTGCGACTTAGTGCCAGTCTGATGGCCGTTTGTCATCCTTGCAACAGGACGAAGTGAAGACCCCTCGGCACGTAGGCCGGGGGCATTTGAAGAAACGGAAAGAACCTTTGACGCTGATTTCGCAGATTACGCTGAAAACAAAGTAAATAAACGGAAAGATTTCACCACGAAGGCACGAAGATCACGAAGAAAAAAGACTGGATTCCCGCTTTCGCGGGAATGACAGATGGCTGGGGGAACATTGAATTGGTCATTCAAACATTAATGGCATTCTACGTCATAACACGGCGTGTAACCTTGCAGTTAGGACATGTAATTACTGTAGCACCTTTATTTTTAGGTACGTAAATCTTGGCAGCACACTGACCACAGGTGAAAATTTCAGAATTTTTGTCTTCTTTGGGCTTAGATGGTTTCTTTGTCGGTTTCGGATCGTTTCTGTCTAGTGCTAATACGTCAGCCCACTGGGAAAACCCTCTTATAATTATTGATATGCCAAATATAAAACCCCCAATCCAGATAACAGGGATTTGTCGAACAAGGAGTGTTAGAGCTCCCAATCCCATTATGATGACACCACCGAGGGCACGCAACCACGGATTAAATGACTTAAGTATGAGTGGGTGTCCGCACTTAGTGCAGTTGAGAATTCGTCCCAAGCTTTCACGACCCCAGATCAGTTTGCATGATTCACAATATGATCGCTCATATTTCATCTGCAACTTTCTTTGATTTAATATCTACGGTCCGCGTACGGCCCCCGATCAGTGGAACAACGTGGAAATCTACGCTTTGAGAATGGGTATTGGCAGGGTGTTTGTCAAGCCTCGTGCTTGCCGAGCATGACGTGGGGTCGGTTGGTAGAGCGATTGGTCTGGACAGTAACCTCGGTGCCGTAAACTTCTTCCAAAATCTCCTTGCGGATGACTTCCGGAGCCGAGCCGACACAGGCGACTTGGCCATTATTAAGCAAAACAAGCTTCTGGCAGTACTCGGCGGCTAAGTTCAAGTCGTGACTGACAACCACTACGGTTAAACTGCGGTCGCGGTGCAGTCTAGTAAGAAGTTCATAAATTCGCACCTGGTGGGCAATGTCCAAATGACTGGTGGGCTCGTCCAACATCAACAAATCGGGCTGTTGAGTCAGGGCCATGGCAATGAAAACCCGCTGTCGCTCGCCGGCAGAAATCTCAGTAATCAACTTATCGGCCAAATCCTCAACGGCGGCGTCTTTCATGGCGGCGGTGGCAATCTGGTCATCGCGCTTGCCCAAACGCTGGAAACGCTTCAGATGAGGATTTCGGCCAAGCAAAACAACCTGCCAAACACTGAAAGGTAAATTGACGTTTACGGTCTGAGTCAGGCAGGCGAGCCGTTTGGCTAACTGGATTCTGGAGACTTCCCCAAGCGGATGGCCCTCGAAGCTGACTGAGCCGAGCGACGGCTTTATGATGCCGCCCAGGGACCGCAGCAGAGTGGTCTTGCCAGAGCCGTTGGGCCCGATGATGCCGACAAACTCGCTGGCCGCTACGTCGAGATCAATGCCCCGCAGGACCGGATGAGAGTTATAGGAGTAATGGAGATTCCGGGCGGAGAGCATAAAAATATCAAATATCAAAAAGTAAAAATCAAAATTACAGATCAAATTCAAATATATAAGAGAACAGAAACGGCGCACCAGATTAGGGAGTGTACCCCATGGGGTGGTAACTAAGCAAGAGGCTTTCGAGAGGGCTAACCGGGTACGGGAAGGGACTGGGGGACGGCGGCGGTGATCTGGCCCATGATATTAAAAGAGGCGGCTACAGGGTCGATCAGATACATATTCTGCAAAGCTAAAGAAATATTGGGCTGTAAGTCAACGGCTGGCTGAGAATCGCCAAGGGAACTCTGGAAACGCTCGAGAGTCAGAGCAAATGTGGCTTGGTTGGAATACATCAGGCCCAAACGATAGTACAACTCGAGCGACTGCGGGTCGATCTGAAGGGCACGGCAAAGCAACTTGGCGGAATCGGTGAGCTTGGACTGCTGACGCAGAGCCAGAGCTAACTTGATGACGGCCTGGGGATAGGAGAGGTTGATAGCTAAGGCCTGGCGGAAATGATCAATGGCCTCATCCACACGGGAACGAGCACGCAAAAGCAATCCATAACGATAATGCAAATCGGCACAGGTGGGATGTCCGGCAATATAGCGAGCGTGGGCGGTAATCTGCTGATCGAGTAGGTAATTCTCGGGATCGCTGGAGCCGGCAGAAGAATCAAGGCCACGGCTAACCAAAACATGCTTGAGCTGCAGGCGGGCCATCTCGGCGAATAACAAAGTGGTGTTGGGCTCAATGGAAGCAGCCATGGAAAAACTCTGCTCGGCCTGCTCGGCTTGGCCCAGGCGCGATTGTGACAGGCCGAGGCCTACATAAGCCAAAAGCAAATTGTCGTTTATGTGGACGGCATGAGTAAAACACTTGGCGGCTTCAAGAAAACGCTTCATACGCAAATGATGGGCGCCAAGGCGAACCATGGCCTCAAGGAAATTGGGATGTATCCGCAGGGCTTTATGGAAATGCTGGACGGCTAACTGATCTTGGCCGGCCTTGGCATACAAACCAGCAAGGCGTAAATACAGGTCGGCGAATTCCGGCTGCTCGGAAATCTTGGCGGCAACATGTTCGATGGCCTCATCATAAAGCTGAGCTTTCTCCAAGGCGTCGGCTAATTCATCAGAAGCCTGCCAGTTGTCGGGCTCGATCAAAAGAGCACGTTGAAACATATCCAGAGCTAACGAAGGTTGCTCGGTCTGGAGGTAAAGGCAGCCCAAAGACATAAGCACGAAAACAGAGCCTGGATCGTTAGTGTGAAGTTCCTGGTAATGCTCGATGGCCTGGGTGAATCTGCTCTGACGCAGCTCAATGGCGGCCAAGCGATAACGAGCGGCAGAATGAATCTGATCGAGCTGCAGGACCTGTTGATAACCACCCACGGCGGCATTGACGTCGCCGGCCCGCTCGTGGCAAAAAGCTAAGGTAAAACACAATTGGGGGTCCGGGCCGTGGATATGGATGGCGCTGCGAATCTGGACGATAGCCTGGTCGTCATGGCCGAGTTGTATCCGAGCGAAAATAAGCCCAAGTTGCGCCTGGCGGAAATCGGGCTGTAGGGCCAAGGCCTGAGTGAAATGGTTGACGGCCTGCTGATAGGACCTGCGGTCCATATAGAGCATACCGATCTGCAGGTGCAGTTGGGCAGAGTCGGAATCCTGAGCCAATTGCTGGATGAGCTGGTCGATGTTGGCATCAGGGGAAGGCGCGGGAAGTTCGTCGGCAAATAAATCGTTGAAGTTGGTTATAAGTCCGCGGCCCAACATTTGGAATATGTCACTCATTGGTTGCTCTCACAAGGCTGGGCTAGCTAATAAGCTCCCTTGGCAGAAATAACGGCAGGAATAGTCTGGGTAAGTATGCAGAGGTCCAGCAAAAAAGAACGGTGCTCAATATAATATAAGTCCAGCAGTATCCATTCGGGATAAGGAATACTGGATCGGCCACAGATCTGCCATAAACAGGTCATGCCCGGCGGAACCAAAAGACGACAACGCTCTTCCGGAGAGTAATGGACAGCCTCAGAAGGAATGGCCGGCCGAGGTCCAACCAGGGACATTTGACCCAGGAACACATTGAACAATTGAGGCAGCTCGTCGATGCTCGAACGGCGCAAAAAACGGCCGAATCCGGTAACACGCGGATCCTTGACGATCTTAAAGACGGGACCTTCAGCTTCGTTGAGCTGCTCGATGAGGCCACGCTCGTCCTGGGCATAGGCATGCATGGAGCGAAACTTCACCATGCGGAACGGCTGGCCATGCAAACCCAATCGCCATTGCCAGAAAAAAATCGGGCCGGAGCTGGTCAGCTTGATGGCCAGGGAAACAAACAACATCAGCGGGGCAAAAATGAGCAGGAGCATAAAGGAAGCGAGCATGTCCAGCAGCCGTTTGGAGGCGATGTACAAGGGCGGCTGAGGAACATGGGCCCTGGTGGCAATGCGATTCCATTGAATGGGACGACGGTCAGCCCAAAATGGATCTATCTGCGGGGTTGGGCGCGGCGCACGGCGCATAAGTAGGCTTCCTCCATTCGTTGGGCAATCTTGGGCCAAGAAAACTCGCGAGTAACATGATCGCGGGAAAGACGGGCCAGCTCACGCGCAGGTGTAAGATTGTCGAGCACGTCGGTCAAGGTGTCTTGCAGAGATCGGGATGAGCGAGGCGAAAAATAATTGGCAAATTTATCCAAGGTGTTGCGATTCTCAGGGATATCGGCGGCAATAACCGGACAGGCCTGAGAGGCGGCCTCAAGCAAGACCAGAGACATGCCCTCGAGGTGACTGGGCAGGACACAAACGGCAGCTTGACAGTAAAGGCCGGCTAGATCGGCAGGCGAAACTACGCCCAGAAAATGCGTATTCGGGCCAGCCAAACGGTGCAGCTTAGCAACATAAGAATCGGAAAAACCGGAGCCGCCGGCAATGAGCAGATGAGTATCCCCAAAACGGGGCTGTCCGATAAGATTGTGGAAGGCTTCAAGCAGCACGTGAAGGTCCTTTTCCGGAACAAGTCGGCCGGCAAAAAGAATGAACCTTTGCCGGGATAAACCCAAACGGTCCAATAAACTCTGCGAAGCGGCCGACTGAAAGCCAACCCCGTTGGGAATGTGGACCGCCTCAACACCATAAGTATCGGCTAGAAAAGCCACCATCGATAGGGATACAGTGGTGAGAACATGGGCTGAGTGAACGGCGATATCGAGGGAACAACGTAAACAAAATCGAGCCGGCAACGACCACTTGGCCCGTAACCAATCGGCAGCGTGAATAGTAACGACCGTAGGCAATCTCATGAGCCGAGCCAAGGGTGCCAGAGAGGCCGGACCAACGGAATGTATGTGTACCAGATCAACGTCACGGTGAATCAAATCCAACAAAGAAAAGGCTGCGTGAGATAAGGCGTCAAGGTGTTTAGTCGGAACCGAAGGCAATATACGCAACTCGATTCCACGATAAGTACGGGGTGTTATACGCGGGGTGTAGTTCGAGCGACAATAGACAATGACTTCGTGGCCGTGAGCAACCAAGGCTGAAGCTAAGTGCTCCACGGCGGTCTCGACGCCGCCAAAAGTAGCGGGGATGCCCTTCTGTCCGATCATGGCAATCTTCACGCGTGGCGCTCCAGTGCTCGTGTGTAAATGTCCATCAGCGAGCTATAATAGACCTCAGGACTGTGATGCTCAACAACTCGCTGTCGAGCGGCGGACCCCAAACGCAGGCTCAACTGCGGATTGGCAAAGGCCTCACTCATGGTCTGGGCCAGACGTTCGGGTTGGCCGGGAGGAATGAGCCAACCATTTACGCCGTCATTAATGAACTCAGATATGCCGCCAACATCATGGGCAATAACGGGACAGGACCCAGATGCGGACTCAAGAATAACATTAGGGCAATTCTCCGGAAGCAGCGAGGGGACAATACTGGCTGTGGCCCGCTGAAAAAGTTCGGTCAAGTGCTGCAGATCCTGCCATCCTAACAAACGCACGTTTGAGAGCCGGTGATGTTGGATAACAGCTTCCATCCGGGAAAGGGCTGGGCCGTCGCCGGCAATCAGCAGGGGGATTTCGGGCACGAGCCGAGCGGCTTCGAGTAGAACAAACACTCCCTTGCGCGGCTCCAGTCGTGAAGCACAGAAAAGGTAGCGTTCGGGAAGGTCCGCCAAAGACTCACTCGGATCCAAAGAAGAATCAACAAAATTTGGAAGCATAGAAATCCCCGAAGCCTTAAAACCTCGGCTAATCATTTGCTTTCGCAAAAAACGGCTGGGACTGACGTACAAATCGACGTGGCGGCGATAGAAACCAAATATATCCTGAACGAGGAACTCCAGGGCCAGGACCATCGAGTAAAGAAGAGATCCACCGTGGCAACGATATCGAAGAATCGGCCAAAAACGATGACGCTGGCAGAGATCACAAAACCGGCCATCACGGAACATGTAAATGGCCGGACAAACGAGCTTGCCGTCCCGCAGGTGCATGACTGTAGGCACGTTGTGGCGGGCCAGGACGGGCAAAATAGAAGGTGAAAGATGATGATAGATGTTATTCAGGTGGGCAACGTCCGGCCTAACGTGCTGTAGCAAACGCGAGAGATTCTCGGCGGCGCTGAAATTATAGAGCATGTCAGCAAAGGCACGGAGCTTGGCAGGAAAAGATTTCAGCTCCGGCAGGTCGTAATAGGTTGGAAAGAAGTCCTCATAAGGCGAAGGGATGTTCTTAGGGTGGCGGCAGGAAAAATATATAACCTCGTGTCCATGAGATTCGAGCAGCTTCCCGATGCGCATAAAAGAGTGCTCGGCCCCGCCGCGAGGATATAAGTAATTGTTAATAAGTAAGATACGCACTGCGAATCCCTAACTTTTCCGGCTGAATAAGTCCCGCCAATGGGCAGAAGCCTTATGAGCAAGAATCCAAAAGAGCACATCCAAAGGATGAGCCCGGTAATAACTGCGGGCGGTGCAAACCATCCAACACTGTCGGGTGCATTTGGCCAGGCTGCAACGAGCGGAGTCGGCGGCTGACGAGAACCAAATCCGGTCAAAATCGGCCTCAATAATATTACCCAGGGCCGGCGAACAGACGTTACAAGGATAAACGGTACCGTCGGATTGCAGAAAGAAAAAGTCACGGCCGGCTCGACAAGAAAACTTCGGTAACGAACCAGTCAGATATTTCTTGACCCGGTCGGCAAAGTGGGCCCGCAGCCATTGTCGCGGCGAAGCTGATCGCAGAAGGCAGCTAACGAAAACTTCAAGTTGAGGCAGCAGAGTGCTCATCTGGGGGGGGGGAGTCTGGCTGGTTAGGAAATGAACTTCTGAGGCGTGGGCGGGTACCAGACTCAACTCGAGGTTGAGCTTTTGGGCCAGGTCGGCGACAGCCAAAAGCTGATCCGAGTTAGCCTGCGAAAGGGTCATCGCTAAACGCAGGCCGGCAAATTTTTTGGCGCTTATACGCTTAAGCTGCTCGACGGTGCCGAGGGCTCGATCAAATGAGCCGGGAATGCCACGGATGCGATCGTGAACTTGACCAAGGCCATCAATGCTGACGGCGATACGCAGGTGCCGATCACGAGACAACAAATCAGGGGCCATCTGCTCTATGCGATCAGAAAGCAGGCCATTGGTGGAAATGGTAGTAACGGCCCTGGGAAGGTGGCTGCGGACAGCAGAAACGAAGTCCGGTAATTGCGGGTGAAGGAAGGGCTCGCCACCGGTGAGATTAACGGTCCGCAATGAACCGGGCAGCTTGGCGATATGGGCAGGAGTGAGTCGATCGGGCAAATCGCTCTGCCAGACGCTGCACATACTGCAACGTGCGTTGCAACGGCTGGTTATGGCAATGGCAACATCCGAAGGAAGCATTGGCAAAGGTCCGATAAACCCCAATGAAATACACCGGTTCTACAGTCTAATTGTATCGGCCAATAGGGCTCAGGCCAGAAGCTCAAAGAGGTCTTCAAAGGCCTTGGTCATAGTGCTGATATGAAAACGCTTTTGCCGAGCAAAGAGCTGGGCCCGCCCGGCCAGGCGGTCGCGGCGGTCAGAATCGTTGAGCAGGCCAATAATGGCTTGGGCCAACCTATGGGGCTGAGACACGGGAGTCAACAAGCCAGTGCGATTGTGCTCGATCAGAGATCGCGGGCCGGGACAATCCGTGGCGATAACGGGCAAGCCCGCGGCCATGGCCTCCAAAACAGCCAAACCAAAAGACTCTGAATAAGAAGGCGAAACAAACAGGTCGCAGTGGGGTAGCAAATCAAATACGTCAAAGCGCTGGCCGAGGAATACGACGTGCTTGGGGTCGATGCCCAGCCGACCGATGCGCTCGCAAATAGCCTGACGCTGCGAGCCTTGGCCAATAAGCAAAAAATAAACGTTCTTGTCCTGCTGGAGTACCTCGGCAGCGGCATCAAGGAGAACATCGTGGCCCTTCACCGGTCGAAGGTTGGCAACTGTAGCAATCAGAAACGCCTTGGACGGTAAATTAAGCCGGCGACGGAAGCGCGTCCGCTGCTGGACAGTGGGTTTCTTGGGCACAGCGGTCGGACAATCAGGCAGAGCATTTTCGATGAGCTTGATCCGCGACGGCGGAATGTGCAATATCTTCGTCAAGGCCTGAGCCTGGTCGGCAGAGACGGCTACGAAACTGTGGGCAACGCAACGAAAAAGGCGGTTGAATCGCTCAATTGTGGGGACCTCGGGCCTGGGTTGAGCGTGACACCAGATGAGCAGCTTGCGGTCGGTAATCAGGCAAGCCAATGAAGACCAAAACATCCGGTCACCACCATTACCTACAGAAACAACCAGGTCAATTCGACGGCTGAGAATCAAGCGGACCATGGCGGGTAGAACCAAAGGGTCGAATTTAGTTGAAGAAAAGTTGTGGTAAAACTCTATGCCCCGAGGCAGTGTTTGGGCAAGGGGTCCGGGCTGTTGCAGGCAAAGAAGAGAGCTCTTAAAGCCTTTACTATCAAGGGCTTCGGATAAGGCCAAGGTTAGGCATTCGGCCCCGCCGGGAGCGAGGGTGTTCAGCACGAAGAGAATATGTCTACGGCGGCGAACGGGAGATTCAACAGCGGTAGTTCCCGAAGGGCAAGGGGGAATCGAGAATCCTGCCTGTAAATCTCGCCCGGTTCGCGGCAGGGCCCTGAGCATTCCACCAAGAGCGGCAAAGTGTCTGCGGTGGTCTCCCAGAAAAAAGAACAACAGATGCGCAAAACACAAACCAAGGAATTGCCAAGCCAGGACGATCAGTGTGCCAATGCGGTATCCGGCGTGCTTGCAGGTTATGTGGGCGAGATTACGGGTGAACATCTTACCCAGAGCAAAGTGATCCAGACGATGCTGAGGATCTCTCTGGTGGTGGATTCTCAACAAAGCACAACGATACAACTGCCAACAATCAGGCAAAGAGAAACTAATATCCAGGTCCTCTCCGAGGCCATAACCGGGCAGGCTCTCGTCGAAACAGAGCCCGGCCAAAGCAGATCGCCGATAAGTTACGACGCCAGGAAGATGCGATGCAGGGAACAAGGCCAAACGTGAACGAATGGCTGGGGGAAAAACCTCCCGGCGACGGCGATAGGGCAAGGACCATAGGCCGGCTAAGCAAGTGAGTAATTGCCAGAGCTGATCGCCCAGGCCGGGGCGATGGTCCCAAGGCTCGAAAACAGGGGCCAAACCACCGAGCCGACCGGAAGCATCGGAGGAAAAAACCTGTTCGACCGTGCGAAGATAGTCGGCGGCAGGGACGGTGTCGTCATCAAAAAAACTGAACAATTCACCATTAGCGTGAGCCAGAGCCAGATTGCGTGAAGCGGTCAGGCCGGGCGGCGATCGGCGAAGATAACAAATATCCACACCCCTGGACCTCAGGGCTTGAAGGCTCTGAGCGGGTTCGGGGCCATCGCGGTCTTCTATGATGACAACCTGATCAGGCAGACGCTCCTGACTAAGCAAGGCCCGCAGGAGCTTAGTCAAACCAGCGGGACGATTGGAAGTGCAAATAATGGCAGATATCTTCACGAAACAAGCCTCTGAGGCAGGTAGCGCCTTACGGCCTCACGGCAAGAATCAATCAAATAACGTTTATCCTGAGCAGAGAAAAGCAGCGGCGAAAAAACGGCCAGTGATATCAAGACCATAAACGAGACAACCAAAAGATAATGATTGCTGATCAATAGCAGAGCCGGACAAAACAATACAATCCAGGAAGAAACAGACAAAGAATAACGGCGTGAGGACAACAGGATCAAACCCAAAAAGGTGGCTACAGCCAAACCCAAAGCGCCGGAAAGGGCGGCGCCGGTTATGCCATAGGCTGGAATGAGAAAGTAACCGGCTATCAAGAGGACGACGACACCAAAGGTCAAGGCTAACACTCTTAGGCTAGGACGTTCCAGTAAATGTGATAACAAGTGGACAAGTCCAAAGTTGGCTGCCAATAAGGCCGGCAAACAAAGCAGACGAACATAATGGGCTCCGGCGGCAAAGTCGGCACTGAAAACGTAACGCAAAAGCGGTGCAGCCAGAGTAAGAACCAAACATATCGCCAGCAGGAGCAAGGAGAAGGCTCGAAAACCGACTTCGACAGTAGAACGCGTCTGCTCGTACCGGGCCTGGACCCAACTGCGCACGGCATGGATGTTCATGACCGACCAGAAAGGTACAGATAAAAAGAAGATGCTGTTGGCCAAGGTGAAATAAGCTTGGTAAACGCCGCTAGCACCGGGACCCACCTTGCGGTTCAAATACCAAATCGGAAAAACCCATATTAGTAGTCGCCAAGTAATCGTACTGGGTAGCCCCCAAACGGCAAAACTAGTGAAACGAGACAGATACCCGGTCGAAGCGAGCGACTCATCCTGGCTGGGGGTGCGGCGCAGGCTAAAAATTAATGCTAAGCCAAAGATGCCGGCCAAAAGAGCCATGCTCAGGGCCTGAGCTGCGAGAACTACTGCCGGCTTACAGATAAAACCTGACAGCAAGACAACAGCTAAGCCGGTGAAAAAGAAGGCGTGGCCCAACTCCATGGCGGCCACGGCCCGAAAGAACCGCAGACCCTTAAGGCAAGAAATAACCATGTGAAAACAAGCAGCGGCAAAAATGGCGGCTATACAAACAGCAGTGAGCTGAAAAAAGGCCTGCATCGCTTCCGGACTTGGAAGTGCACGAGCGGTGAGGCTAAATACGGCAGAAGAAACGGCTCCAACATTTGTGGCTAGAAGTACTGTACCAACGACGGCAATTAGCAGACACAAAGGAATAAGACGCCGTAAGAAAGCCTTGAGATTATGGGTGTTTTGATAGAGAGGAATGTAGCGTTCCAGGGCTGAAGGAGTACCAAGCAAAACCATCGAAGCGGTTAGATTGGTAAAAGCTAAGGCAACACTGAAAACACCAAACTGGTCCTTGCCCAGCAGCCAAGTAAATAGAATCATCCGGATAAGGCCGACCACGCGGAATAGAATATGAGCGGCCGAATATAACGGCAGACTTCCGGAAAGAGAGTCAGCATAGAAAAGGGTTCTGGAAGATTTGACCATGTTAGAAGCGTGATAAGGCCACCGGGTGGACTACTGCCCGACAGAAGGGCTGGCGATCGCTGGGACCCGGGGGGCTGTCTGAAGGTCGGCGGATTTTGCGGGAGTGGAAAACTCCAGGCCGACAACCAACCCAGCAAAGAACATCAGCAAGCCAGTGGTGTAAGGATAATAGGACGGATCGGCAGTGACACTCATCAAGGCAGTCTGGATATATAAAATCCAAAAGAGCACTACAAAGTCACGCGATATGAATCCGTTGGCCCCCGGAAGACAACGACGGTAAAGGCGAATACTGGGAACCAAAAGAGCAAAAAAGACGGACAAATAAAGAATCAAACCGACCAAACCAGTCTCGCAAAGAACCGAAAGGATAGCTACCGACTGGTTCAAATTGCGAGCATAAACAGAAGTGGTACTGGCTACGTCCATCTGCCTTAATCTAATGGCCTGGCGATAATGGCCAAAGCCTACGCCCAGCAACGGCTCCTCCCCAGCCAAACGCAAGGCCATCCTGCTGACGGCAATGCGGCCAACAATGGGACGCATTTGGGCCAATCCGCCGGCGGTACGCTCCTTGCTCGATACGGTGGCCCAATTGACGGCTACGGCAACTATGATCGCGGCTGCAATGACAGATATGGCCGCCATACGGCGCAACCTGCCGGCCACCAACCACAGCCAAACGGCACCGGAAATAATCAGGCAAATATAAGCGGTCCGGGTGTAAGTGAAATAAATGGCCAACAGTA
This sequence comes from Actinomycetota bacterium, assembly GCA_011682385.1. Classification (GTDB taxonomy): domain Bacteria; phylum Planctomycetota; class Phycisphaerae; order JAACET01; family JAACET01; genus JAACET01. The sequence continues at coordinate 16,258 of JAACET010000023.1, forward strand.
CGAATAGATTAAAGACCCAAAGCAAAATCCGTATTGGTGTTCGGCAACGTCGGGCCAGGAAAAGATTCACGAAAAAAAGGAAGCTAAGGGTCAAGGCCATAGCAAAGGCCTCGGCAAAAGGACCGCGAGCGCGGCCAAAGTTCAGGCCCACAGAGGAGTCCGAAATAAAACGCGGCCAGACTAAAGACCAAAGCTCATAGTGCTCGCAAAAAGCTGTGAAGGTAAGGTAGGCGCCAAAAATGGCAAAGATCCACAGCACGCGGGCAATAAAGCGTTCGCGATGCTCAGCGGAAACATGCGGGTCACGACTGGAGCCGTTGGCAAAGCCGGCCAAGGTGAAGATGAAAGCGGCAAAAGGAAAAATGTAGCCGACAAAGAGGCGATAATAAGGTGGTGCGCCGGTTATGCTGAGAGTCCAACCGGCTTGCCAGGCTGAAAGAGAAAAATAAGCGGTCAAGACGATCATCAGGCCAACAATGACCATCGGGAGCCTGGGAAGGCCACGAACAAATGACCGCAGTAAAAATAGACTCCCCAGCAATACTATGCCAAGGCGACCTACAGTGACGTTGAAAAAACCAGGTAAATCCATCCGCCAAAAATGAGCAGGAAACAAGGCGGTAAGGATGAGCCAAACCAAGACACCGTCAGCAAAATTACCGCGATAAGTCCAAAACAAAAGACCCAAACCCACAGCTAAGGCCAGCCAAATCAGGTGGGCATAATATCCGAGCTGAGCGCTGAAGGCTAGAATCATACCGGCTACGGCCAGAAGCAATATCAGCAGGGCCAACGGTAATCGTGTGCGAGTGGTGGCAAGCACGCGCGAACCCCAAAAGAAAAATAAAAGATCAAAAATCGAAAAGGAAAAAACCTGACGAAACTAAAGAACAATACCTCGGGAATTCGGTTTCGACGGACCGCTAGGCCCGGCCGTACAGTAGCGTGGGTACAGGATGACTACGACGGTTCAAAACAGTACCCAGCAGGTTGCCCTGGCCGGTCTGAATGATTTGCTTGGCCTTGGCAACAGCCTCGCGGGGAGTGCGGCCGACATCAACGACCAAAACAGCAGCGTCGGACATACCAGCAAGAAGCTGAGCATCGGGATAGCGATTCACCGGCGCAGTATCAATCAGCAAAACATCAAAACGAGAAATTAAACCGGTCAAAAGAGCGCCCATCTTGTCCCGACGGAGCAGCCCTAAAGGATCAGTAGAAATCTTACCGGTAGGAATAACGGTCAAATTAGCGTGAACACCCACAGAATAACCAAGCTCCGCAGGATCCGTGGCACCGGAAATAGCGTCAACGACACCGGGAGAGCCGGGAATCTGAAAAAGCGTTTCCAACGACGGCGAACGGAAGTTCGCGTCCAGCAAACCCAAACGCAAATGGGCATTAGCCTGAGCTGCCGTCAATGCGACACCGGCAGTCAGAGTAGATGTGCCCTGGCCGTGGCCGGGACTGGCAAACAAAACCAACTTGGGTGGATTGTCGGACATGATGGCCAGGATAGAACTCCAGATGCGGCCAAATTCCAGTTCGGCGCCACTCTTAACATAAGCAATCCCGGTCGGAGCGGCAGCGGCAGAAGCGGAAGCACTCATAAGATAACTCCTGAGCTAAAAGATCAGTCAGTGAAAATCAGGTTAAACAATCTCCCGAAGTAAACGATTATCGACGCGAAATTATCCTTCGTCCAAGATCACCGACAGAACCCAAGACGGGTAAATCCAAGTACTGCTCGGCCTGCTCCACAGTCTTGAAACGATGGTCAAGGTAGTCGGCCACAAAACAATAACCCAGGGCAAACAGCAGAGCTACAATGGCTCCAACCAAAGTGTTCACCCACAAAATCGGCCGTACAGGACTGTCGGGCAACAAAGCTGTGTCAAACTGAGTCAAAAATACCTTCTGCTTGGCCATAGACTCAGCAGTTTGGGCGCTTTTTAGTTCTGCTTTCTTGGCGTCGTATTCCGCCTTGGCCGTGTCGGCTTCATCATTCAGACTGATCCACCGTACATAGTGACTGGAGAGCCCTTTCATGTAGGCCTGATCCTGCTGGAGTGTGGCACTAAGCTCGGCAATACGAGCCTGGGCAATGGTGATCTCCTGGGCCAAGGCAGTACTGACATTGGCCAGATTACTGACCAGCAAGGAACTGGTCAGCTCAATCTCTTGGGCAACGTTCTGTCGTTCGCGGAAGTCCTCGGTATAACGCGGCTCAAGCTCAATGGCCTTCAATCGCAAATCAGTGAGCTTACCGGCCAGAGATGAGATCGAGGGGTTGGCCATGAGAACTCGCTCGGGCACCACGGGGATGTTGGCAGTATCCAAAGGATCCCGCCCGGAGAGGCCCACCACGCGGGTGAGTTCCTTATCCAACTCGGCCTTGAGAGTAACGGTTTCGATTAGATCGGCCTGTAGCGTCTTGACCTCCTTGTCGATCTCGGCAGCCACAGAAACCTCAGCCAAAGGCGTGGCCGCAGAGGAAATGGCTCGAAAAGCAACCATGTCGCCCTTGAGGTCGTCCCTGATAAAAGCGACCAGGTTCCTGTTGGCCTGGTCCAGTTGCTTCTTGAGAGCAACGATCTCCTTCTGGAGGACTGCGGTACTTCCATAAAGGGGCCTATTCTGAAGGGCTTCATGCTTAATGCGATATTCCTCGGCAATCAGATTGGTAAGTTGCTGAGCTTTGGTGGGAGAGTTGGCAACCTCCACGTTGATGAAGAATACCTCCGAATTGCTGAAGCTATCCCCCACCGGGGTGGTGACTTTTATATGCTTGATCTGTCGGATGAGCCTGGGTTGCTGGCTCCGGCGAATCTCAGCAGCAGCCTGATCAATGGCTGCCGGGGCAACAGCACCATCCAAACGAGCCAGGGCACGCGAGACGACATCCTGCGAAAGAATGACGGCCTGCTGAGTCCGCAGAAAAATCTCAGTGGGCTGGAACATGTCATTCGGTAAGGACAAAAGACTTATTGGTCTAGGTCTTCGAGCCTTGAAGCTAATACTGCTGCGATACCACTTGGGGGCAACTAAAGTGGCTAAGACTACCGATCCGGTAATAATAAGAAAAATCACCAGGATGCCCGGCCAACGACTGAAGAAAATACGCAGAATATCACGTTTGCTCTTGGGGGCGAGACTCTCAGACATAATCGTGCTCCAGTATTACAGTACATGTACAGCACATACTCAGGGCGAGGCTGGAATCATGTACTAAAAACCACCGTAGGGATGGACCTGCTTGACCTGATAATCGAAACTCATGCTGTAAGGCACTACGCCGCGCAGGCCAAGGGCAAAGACCTGATTGATCCAATCGTTGTTCTTGGCCAGGTCGCTGCGGGGGACGAAAATAATATCTCCGTCCTCCAAAGAGATGTCGTATCGTAAGAGGCTGAAATCCACGACGTTCTCTTTGCCGATCTTCTTCTCAGCTTCCAGAATGGCCTCGAAATCCAAGACCGCGCCCTCAGGAACCGGCAGATTCTTTCGGCGGACAAGGATAACCTTGTTACGAGCGCCGGAGGGCAAAATGCCTCCGGCAGCGCCAACGGCCTGGGTAAGCGTGGACTGACGGTCCAAGGGCAAAAGACCAGGACGAGCGACCTCGCCGTACACGTAAATCTGTTGAGGATATATCGTCTCAACATTTACGGTTACCTCAATCTCATCAATGCCAGCCTCAACGTAGGCCCGGTTGAGGTCGGCATGCAATTCCTCGATGGTTTTGCCTGCGGCCATGATGTCCACGATAAAGGGCAGGGAAATTTTGCCGTCGGGCTTGATGGGCACTAAGCGGCTCTGACCACGAGGAGCAGTAGTAATGGCTGTCTTCAAATGCTTAATCTTGACATTAGATTCCTGAAAGGTCACGCTAACGGATGGGTCTTTGAGATATTGTTTATAGCGATCTGTTACCTCGGCAGAGAGTTCTTCAGCGGTAAGACCAATGGCCTTAACCCTGCCTACCAATAGCAGCGAAATGTGGCCGTCCGAGTGAACAGTTTGCTGCTGATCGAGCTCAGGATTGAAGGGGAAATTGATATCCACAACGTCCTCAACCTTTAGCTGGTAAGGTTTAGTGGGATCAACCTCAGCTTTTACGTGATAGATAACCTCCAATTTGTCGCCGGGATTCATCCGATAGTCCCGCCGGACTATGCGTCGCTCCGGTATGCCGGTGTGCGGAGTAAATGAAGAATAGGGCGAGACCTCCGGATCAGTTGGAATGTAAGAATCCTTGTCCTGACAACCCGGCGAGATCAGAACAAAAACAACGCCCCACAGAAGCAAGGAGCTAACTCTGATAAACCATTTGTGTTCGGTAAACATTGGCTGATTATCTCCAAGAATAAATTCAAAAAGGATCAGGCAAATCCATCGGTCGCTTAAGCAATCTCAGGGAACAATGCGAGCTTGGCTGACCCGAGGCCTAATCTGCTCCAAAGCCTGCTCTGCCTGAGCCAAATTGGAAAAGTTACCATATAGGTTGACGTAACACCACCCTTCCGTGGAGCGCCTGACTTGCGGCAGGTCAATGACCAAGTCGGAAAACTCCTCCCGCTGCCTACCGGCCAACTCAAAGGATGAAAACCGCCCAATCTCAATAGCGTAATGGGTCCGGCCAAAACGCTCCTGCACGGACCGAAGTATATCAGCCTGCGGGAAAAGATACAAGACCCTGGAAAACTGTACATCAGCCTGCTTCCAGCGGCCCAGGGCCTGCAAAGACATACCATAACGGTAGTAAGCCAAATAAAAAGGAGCCTTGTGGGGCAATTCGTCCAGGTAACGGCCATAGTACTTGCCTGCCCTGGAATAGTCCTGCCGCTCAAAGGCCAGATTAGCCAAGGACATACGCACGTAATACTCCAAAACAGGCACCTCAGCAGCGGACAGGGCAGACTCGAAGTTCTGCTCAGCCTGAGCCGAGTCGTCAGTCTGTAGGCGGGATAGGCCGAGCATGTAATAGGCCTCCGCCGCCTCGTGACTGGACGGATAAGTGTCAATAAACCGCTCCAGCTCATCAATGGCTGGAACATACGATCCTTCTTCAACAAGCTTGGCAGCATTGAGGAGCTGACGCTTGCCCTGCTCGGTTATCTTCGGCTGACAAGAGGCCAACAACAGTAACAAAGGCAGCAACGCCAGGCTAACGGCTCCGGGAAAGGTTCTTATGTTCTGAGCCATCCGGGGAAGTTTCTGAAAGTAGCTAAACATAGGATATATAAGCAGCAACAACTAGAAATGGTAATCGGCAGCAAAAGGCATGGGACTTAACCTAAAACGCTCAGGAAGGTACGAAACAAAAAGGAATTATGGTTGCTCAGCAGGGGCCAATACGGTAGATTTTCATACCAGCGACTGTCAGCGATGTCAAGTCCGATAATAACGGGTCGGCTGGGCCAAGGAGTATGTGGCCAGGCGGCTTGAAAAACAGAACAAAACGCAAAAAAACAAGTATGAGGTCTCTGAATAACCTCACAGTTTAAGGTTCTGGCGTATCTTTGCTCCGATGTGCCGCGAAAAAAGG
>JAACET010000003.1 GCA_011682385.1 Actinomycetota bacterium
TAACAGGCACAAAGGGGCATTGCCCCGTTCCTAATTGGTTTTTCTTTTCTTTCTTCTAATCAGTGTCAATCTGTGTTCATCTGTGGCTAATTATTCTTTTCCGTAGCTGTCTGATCACCTGTGGATATGGGCCTAAACTGTATCTCCAGCAGGTCCGGCTTGATTCGTATGTCTTCAATAACTATATGCAGGTCGTCGCGAGTCACAAAGCGGGTTACTACCGACTCACCGGATAGTGCACTGAAAACCGCCCGGATGATTTGTTCGTTACTAGCTGCGTCTTTGGCCTTTGCCGGATTGTTTCGCTGCGGGGCCAGCCTGTCCAAAAGAGATTTCTCTATAGCCGCCATCGTATCCGGCAGAAATGTCTCCGGCAAACTCAGCGCCCCAGCTTTGAGTTTATCCAGTTCCATGCGCAACAGCCCCGCTGAGTCCACCAGTATTCTCAGTCGGACGGACACTATCGCCTGTTGACCTTTCCAGGTCACCCTGGCCCCAGCCCAGATCGCTCCATCTCCCAGAAACACCACCGGATCGGCAATATATTCCGGCAAAATGCGGTATCTATTCACTAGAACCGCCAGCCGGTCATTAATTTGCTTGCCGCTCAGCTCCAGTATGAATGGTTCTGCTATTTGGGCAGCCGATTTGAATTTAGCCGTCGTGCGGATCATCTGCTCTTCGGCTTCCAGCAGTTCTTCACGGCTAAGCTGTTCCGGCTCATACCAGTTCGGCCGGGCGTGCACCAGAATGATTCCCACAATTCCCCCGATCACCAGAAGTCCTGCCAGCCCCAGAGCTGTCAAACCCAGTATTTTTTTCGTCGACATCGCTGCTCTTTGGTTTCCGGGCTACTTATTCTCCGAAGTCCCAATGTGAGCTTCCTTTTATCACATCCGGACCACCGTTACAAGAAAGTAACCCTATCCGCTATAAAGGCACTAGGCTAAGTCCGTACTCTCTGCTATAGTGTCTCCTCCGGGCCCGGAGTTGTTTGCGGGTCCAGTAGTAGTCTTTTAAATTTCGATTTGCTGAAAGGACTGTGTGTGAGCGAGCATTTTACCGACCGAATCATTGACCTTGGTCAACAGAAGAACAGTCGTCTGGTATTGGGTTTCGATCCCGTCTATTCCAAGCTTCCGGCTGCGATCACCGAGCAGAAACACCTCAACGACGAGCTCGACAGCGAGGCCAGCCTGGACGCTATTATGGAGTTTGGCCGTAAGGTTTTTAAACTCACGGCCGATCATGTTGTCGCCGTCAAGATGAACATTGCTTTTTTTGAACGATATTTGTGGGACGGCCTGGACGCCTTCTATTCGCTCATCCAGGAGGCCAAGGCCCTGGGCTTGCCCGTCATAGCCGATGCCAAGCTCTGCGACATTGGTTCTACCGCCGATAGTTACGCCCAGGGACTGTTGGCCGATCCTGCTTTTGTGAACATGGAAGACCTGGCCGGCCCGGACGCCATTACGGTTACGCCTTATTGTGGACTGGAGGGCGTCCAACCCTTTATTGATATCGCTCAGCAGCAAAATAAAGGCGTGTTTGTGCTCGTGCGTTCCAGTAATCCTTCCGGGGCCGACATCCAGGATTTTACCGATGCCTCCGGAAAGCGGTTTTTTGAGCACGTGGCCGAGCAAGTAGCGTCGTGGGCCTCAGCCAGCAGCCTGATTGGCGAACATGGTTTCAGCTCGGTGGGCATGGTTGTTGGGGCGACCAAGCCTGACGACCTTCAGTTGCTCCGCGAGCGTTACCCGAAGATATCCTTGTTGGCTCCCGGATTCGGCGCTCAGGGCGGCACTGCTGCCAACTGTGTCGGCGGATTCCGCTCTGATGGTATCGGAACCCTGGTTTCCAGTTCCCGATCCATAATCTACGCCTTTGATCGCCCGGAATATGTAGAATTATTCAGCGGCGACTGGGAAGCTGCCATCCAGAGAGCTGCTGCCGATATGCAGAAAGAAATTAACGAAGCCCTGGCCGCACGTGCCACCGGGTAAATCGTACAGTTAAATCTTCTGTTCACAACAGTCTCGGCCCGGATAGACCTCATGGGTGCAGAGGTGTCGTCAACAACGTTACTGAGACCTTTTGATCTTGAGCCGAATAGCTTAGCCGGTAAGAAAATTACCATAATGGGCCTGGGCCGATTCGGCGGCGGGTCCGGTGCCGCTCGTTTCTTTGCCCAGCACGGTGCACAGGTAGTGGTAACGGATTTGGCCCAACCCCAAACCCTTACCGAGTCTGTCCAGGGCCTTGCTGATCTACCGAATATCACCTTTCATTTGGGCGCCCACCGGGATGAGGATTTCACCTCTGCCGATGCCGTAGTGGTCAATCCTGCCGTTCCTTTGGACTCACCTTTTCTCGTCTTGGCTAATCGCGCCGGGGTCCTATTGACGGCCGAGATGAACATCTTGTTCCGATTATGCCCAGCCCAGATTGTGGGCGTCACCGGCTCTAATGGTAAGAGCACTGTCACGGCGATGATTGGCAGTGTCTTTTCAGCCGCCCAAAAGGCTCAGCAGGGCAACTTCCGCCGAGTATTTGTTGGCGGAAATATCGGACACAGTCTATTAGCCGAGCTAGACCGGATCAGCTCCGGGGATGTCGTGGTAGTTGAGCTTTCCAGTTTTCAGTTGGAGGCCCTCACTGCCGAAGGGATTTCCCCACACGTTGCGGTTTGGACGAATTTTTCAGCCAACCACCTTGATCACCACGGCACCATTGATGCTTACCGAGAGGCCAAGCGGAACATTTTCCGTTTCCAGCTCCCCCAGGATGTGTTGGTCTACAATGCCGACGACGTCGGCTTGGAGTTCCTCAGGTCGGACGCGGCAGTGTGCTCTCGGCGAGTTATTTTTTCTCTGCAAGATTCCTCTGCTGATGCGCATACCGCTGACGGTTGCCTGGCCTTGAGATATCCGCCCGGCAACCGTGTGGAAAAATTGCTTGATTTGAAAGATATGCCCGTTCCTGGCCGACACAACATTGCCAACGCCTTGGCGGCTGCGTGTGTCGGTGCCCAGTTCAACCTCTCTGGTGCTGCCATCACTGAAGGGCTCAGGACATTCAGGCCCTTGCCGCATCGACTGGAGTTGGTGGCCACTGTCGCGGGTGTCAGCTACTACGATGACTCCGTAGCCACTACCCCGGAATCTGCCCTGGTTGGCTTGAATTCCTTTGACTGCCCTCCTATTATTATCTTAGGAGGCAAAGATAAGGGAGCCGAGTTCGATATATTACTACGTGCTTGTATAGACAAATGTTATGGAGTTATCTGCCTGGGCCAGATCCGGGATAAACTCCTGCAGCAGCTCCTAAACTTGCGAGGCCGGAAGCGTCGGCCCCACATAATTGGCGTCGATAGCCTGGAACAGGCGGTTGCAGCCGCAGCCTCTCTGGCCAAGCGGGGCCAGGCAGTCCTGCTCTCGCCGGCCTGTTCAAGTTACGATATGTTTACTAATTTCACCGATCGTGGGCAGCGATTTGCAGAGATTGTCCGTGCTTTGCCTTCTGCCAAGTGACACATGGAAGGCCCGAATGGGCTGCGGGAGAGATTGCTACCCTAAGTCTTTGTAAAAGCAGGAGTTGTGCGCAGAGCTTCGTGTGGCCGGTATTGTTGCTCGTGGAGATTTTTTTCGATTATCTCCAAAAGTAGCTGATATGGCTAATATGTACAGCCGATATCCAGTTTATGAAGCCTTAGCGGGTCAAGTCCTTTTGCCTGGGACGCCTGCTGGCTATAGCGACCATAGCCGATTATCTGAGGCCCGTTTTTAGAGCACTAGACTGAGTAATCGGCTCTGTGCCGCAGAAAGGAGCCCGAAAATGTTGGTCCTCTCGCGACAACGCGATGAATCCATAATGATCGGTGATGACGTTGAGATCACCATTGTAGACGTGCGTGGCGACAAGGTACGGCTAGGTATAACCGCCCCAGCGAATATCCCCGTTCATCGCAGGGAAGTCTACGAGTCCATAAAACGTGAAGGTGGTAGCTCTTACAAGTCACATGCCCGTCATGGTAAGAGCCAGGACTCACCGGAACACACCGACCCGAAGTCCTGAAGTCGGATTCCTCGGAAAGACCCTTAGTTTTTTTCCTTGACAGGCTGAAGACATTTCCCTAAAATGATCGCAATCTCGCCTGGAAGATTCCTATTTAGTGAACCTATCGGTTTGACGGACCTGTCGACTTCTGAAGTGATCTTTTCACGCGACCACTTTATAACACAACCGGGGCTTAGTAAGAATTGCTGGCGCTAGCCCGGCTACTTCCTGGAACCATTTCCGGATCATTAACCAGCCATCATAGATAACAGTCCCGCAAATTTTTTCCGATTGCCACTCAATACTAGAAGTCATCCCAGAACCCACTTTCGTCGCGAGAATGAGCAATACGCTATACATCATTGATGGCCATTCGTATATCTACGCGGCCTTCTATGCCCTGAGGAACTTGATGAGTCCGTCCGGTGAGCCCACCAATGCCACATTTGGTTTTTTGGGTACCCTGCTGAAGCTGCTCAGGACCAGAAAGCCCGACAAGTTGGTTTTGACCATGGACTCTCCAGGCCCCACCTTTCGGCACCAACAGTTCGATCAATACAAGGCCAATCGGCCGGCTATGCCGGAGGAACTCCCCTGCCAAATTGAGCGCATCAAAGAACTGGCCCAGCTTCTACACATACCAGTCCTGGCCAAAGAGACCTACGAAGCCGACGATATCATTGCCAGCCTGTGTCGACAGGTGAACGGCACAGATACAGAGGTATTCATTTGCTCCAAGGATAAGGACCTCGAACAGCTCATCAGTCCAAAAGTTGCCATGTACGATGCCAAAACCGACACTGTACTGGACCTTGAACAGTTGCACCGGCAAAAGGGCCTAACCCCCCAGCAGACCGCTGATGTTTTGGCTTTAGCTGGCGATACTTCCGACAACATCCCTGGTGTGCCTGGAATAGGGCCGAAGAAAGCGACGGCCCTGATACAAAAGTACGGCAGCTTGGATGAGTTATTGGCTCACGTCGATGAGGTGCCCGGAGTAATGGGCCGTAACTTAGCAGCTAACATCCAGACGGTCCGAACAGCCAGGCAATTGGTAGCTCTGCGTGACGATGCGGATACCGGCAGCGCCTTAGATGGTGTAAGTTGGCAGCAGCAGCCGGAGACGGAACTCAAAGACATTCTGAAAGAACTGGGTTTTAACAAATACATCTCCGCTATCGAGGAGCTTTGGCCATCCTCGGTTGCTCAGCCGACAGCTCAACCTGCCCCGCAACAGCCCCACGGCTATGTCCTGGTGGATACCGAACGGAAGTTTGATGAGTTTCTTGCGAGACTAACCCAGCAGAAGGCCGTTGCTCTTGATACTGAGACAACAGGTCTGGATCCTATCAAGGCAGCGCTAGTGGGCCTGAGTTTCAGTTGGCAAGCTGGGCACGCTTATTATTTACCGTTACGAGCCCCGCTGGGACAAGCTACGCTCAAGGTGGACACCCATTTGGAAAAGCTTCGCCCTGTATTGCAGGATGAGCGGATTGCCAAGTATGGGCACAATATCAAATATGATCTGCTGGTTCTAAAGGCTGCGGGAATAGAGCTGGCCGGCGTGAGTTTTGACACTATGGTAGCCAGCTACCTGCTGGAAGCGGACCGACCTAGTCATTCGCTCAAGGCTCTGGGTCAAGAACTACTAGGGCTTGAGGTGACCGACATTTCCGAGCTGATCGGCTCGGGCAAGAAGCAGATCACTTTCGATCAGGTTCCCCTCGAGCAGGCCTATCCTTATGCTTCTCAAGATGCGGATATGACCTGGCAACTGCAGGATTTGCTGTCATCTCAGCTCGCACCGGCCGGAGTCCAAGAGCTTTTCTACGAGGTAGAAATGCCTCTCGTGCAGGTGTTGGCTCAGATGGAGCATCACGGTATCACGCTCGACGAGTCAAAACTTCGACAAATGAGTCGAGATCTGCAAAAGCATTCCCAACAACTCATCAAGCAAATCCATCAGCAGGCTTCCGGACCGTTCAATATAGATTCACCGCAGCAGTTGGCTGAAGTGTTGTTTAATAAGCTCGGCCTGACTCCAGTGCGCAAAACCAAGACGGGTTTATCCACGGACATGGCCGTCTTGGAAACGCTCAGCAGTTCGCATCCTCTGCCGGGTTTGGTTTTGCAGTACCGCCGGATAGCCAAGCTGAAGAATACGTACCTGGATGTTTTACCTACCATGGTGTCCACCAAGACGCACCGGCTGCACGCCTCGTTTAATCAAACCATGACCGCCACCGGCCGGCTGAGCAGCTCTTCTCCTAATCTACAAAACATACCCATCCGCGATGAATTAGGCCGCCAAATCCGAGACGCATTTGTTCCCGGAGAACCGGAAAATATTCTGCTGACAGCCGACTACTCCCAGATTGAGCTGCGCGTGTTAGCCCACTTCAGCCGGGATGAAGAACTTTGTCAGGCCTTCGCCCGGCAAGAAGATATTCACCGCTTCGTGGCCTCTCAGGTCTTTGGTGTTGATTCACAGTCAGTCAGCCAGGACCAGCGTCGGGCGGCTAAAACAGTCAACTTCGGCATTATTTATGGGCAGACTCCTTTCGGTTTGTCCAAGAGCTTAGGGATAAGTCGCTCCGAGGCACAGGCCTTTATCGAGCAGTACCACCGCCGTTACCCGGGGATTAAGCAGTTCCTCCAGCAGTGTGTGGACCAGGCCAGCGGGAGTGGTTTCGTGCAGACCATCCTTGGCCGACGGCGGAGGATTCGCAATATCGATTCGTCCAACCGCACCCAGCGGGAGTTCGCCCGGCGAACTGCTATTAATACTGTGGTGCAGGGTTCTGCTGCGGACCTGATAAAGGTAGCTATGGTCCGCGTGCATGAACATATCAGAGACAATTGTCCGCAGGTCAAGATGCTCCTGCAAATCCACGATGAGTTGGTCTTTGAGCTGCCCGAGGCCCAGGCCGCCGAACATGCTCAATGGATACGTCAGATTATGAGTCAGGCAATACCGCTTTCAGTGCCGGTTATTGTGGATATTGCCTGGGGAAAAAGTTGGCTTCAGGGGAAGTACAGCGGATGACCCATAACAGTCAGAGTAAAACTTGTAAGAAGAATCCCAGCCAGACCAGCCGGCCTCAAGGTTCAATTCCCGTGATTGGCCTGGCCGGGGGAATTGGTTCCGGCAAAACCTTGGTTGCCGAGCAACTGGCACAAATGGGCTGTGTGGTAATTGACGTTGACCGCCTGGCCAAACAGCTGCGGGACCTGCCGCAGACCCTTAAGGCTATCCGCTTGGCCCTGGGCGATCAGTTCTTTAGCAAGGATGGTCAAATCGACGACAAGTCCTTGGCAGAACACGTCTTCGGCTCATCGACAGGTAACAACAGCGACTCCCCCCTGGCTCGTCTGAATTCCATTGTGCACCCGTTGGTAGTCCGCAGATGCCGGGAACTGATCGAACAGCACCGTTGCCAAAAGGATTGCCCGGCCATTGTTCTGGACGCCCCTTTACTGTTTGAAGCCCGTCTGGATAGTTGTTGTGACGCGGTCATCTTTGTCCAGGCCGACCCGGCTGTCCGCAGCCTCCGGGTCCGTACCAATAGGGGCTGGAGCGAAAAGCAGTGGCAACTGAGAGAAAAAGCACAGATTCTTCTGGACAAAAAGCGTGATATGTCCGATTATATCGTCGAGAATAATTCCAGCAAAATTGATCTGCGCTGTCATATCCAAAGACTATTTCCACGGATTCTAGGCAAAACCAGTGGCGTTCAGCGCAAGGCCTGGTCATCCGAAGCCCTTTGTGAGCGCTCGGATGGGAGGCCCCGGCAATTCGGAGACTAGGTGCCCGGCCGGTCCGGGCCCAAAGAATAGAAGTTTAACGAAAGTGTAAAAAACTAACAAAGCTAGCCAAAAGCTATGGAGGTATATTTAGATGGCTAAATCAACAACCAGGGGTAGACGACCAAAGAAGGTCCAGGGAGATCCGAATGGTAATACCCGCAAGCCCACCGAGGCTGTCGTCGAGGTAAAAGCTAAGCCGGTCAACGGCAATGAGGATTCCCCAGCCAAGAAGGATGCTTCTGCCAAGTCGGCCCAAGCCCCCAAAGGCTCGCAGTCTAATCGGGCTGTCATCGACCAGGAAACTCACGCCAAGTACGAGTCGATCAAACGCGGCGAGTTGCACATAACCGACTTGCAGAAGATGACAGTCTCGCAACTGCACGATCTGGCCAAAAGGGAAGGTTTCAGTGACTATGTCGGTCTGAGCAAGCAGGAGTTGGTTTTCAAGATACTCAAAGAGCGCATTCAGCAGAACGGTCTGATGTATGGCGAGGGTGTTTTGGAGCTGCTCCCCGACGGCTATGGCTTTTTACGCAGCCCCGACTACAGTTACATGCCCTGCCCGGACGACATCTACGTTTCACCTTCCCAGATTCGTCGATTTGGTCTGCGCAATGGTTCTACCGTCGCCGGCCAAATCCGTCCGCCCAAGGAGTCCGAGCGTTACTTCGCTTTATTGCGGGTCGAAGCCATCAATTATGAAGAGCCCTCTGCCTTGTTGGATAAGGTCAACTTTGAGGACCTCACGCCCACGCATCCGATCTCGCGTTACTACCTGGAGACCACCCCGGAAGAAATCAACATGAGGCTTGTGGACTTGGTTACTCCGGTAGGCAAGGGCCAGCGCGGCCTGATCGTCGCTCCGCCGCGGACCGGTAAGACGGTCCTGCTTCAGAAGGTCGCCAACGCCATTTCCGCCAACGATCCGAACGCTTATCTGATTATTCTTTTGATAGATGAGCGTCCCGAAGAAGTCACCGAAATGAAACGCGCCACCAAGGCTGAGGTTATTTCTTCGACCTTTGATGAGCCCGCTTCTCGTCACGTACAAGTTGCCGAGATGGTCATCGAGAAAGCTAAACGCCTTGCCGAGTACAGTCGTGACGTCGTGGTCCTGCTCGATTCTATTACTCGTTTAGCCCGAGCCTATAACACCGAAGTACCCCATTCCGGCAAGATTCTTACCGGCGGTGTCGATGCCAATGCTCTGCAGAAGCCCAAGCGCTTCTTCGGGGCTGCTCGTAAACTCGAAGAGGGCGGCAGCCTGACCATTCTGGCCACAGCCCTGATCGACACCGGGTCCAAGATGGACGAAGTCATTTTCGAGGAGTTTAAGGGCACCGGCAACATGGAGCTGCACCTGGATCGTCGGCTCGTAGATCGCCGCATTTGGCCGGCCATTGATATTTCCCGTTCGGGCACTCGCAAAGAGGAGTTGCTGATGGACCCGAAGGAGTTGGAGCTGATTTATCGTCTCCGGCGGGTTTTAGCCGATATGAATCCCGTGGAGGCTGTCGAGCTGCTCAAGAGCCGACTGCAAAAGGTAAAATCCAACGCCGAGTTCCTGATGACCATGAATCTGGATTAAGAAGGCACAAAGCAGAAAGAAGAAACATAAAGAACTCACCACGAAGGACACGAAGATCACGAAGTTGAAGAGAGCAAGAAACGGATAAGATAATCAGCCACAGATACCCGCTTTCGCGGGCACAAGCTTCACAGATGAACACAGATTATAAGAAAGAAAAGAAAAATCAATTAGGAATGGGGCAATGCCCCTTTGACGCTGATTTCGCAGATTTCGCTGATTATAAGATGAACACAGATAAGAAGAAGGTACAAAGGTCCGTAATATTTGATCTTTGATTTTTGATATAGAGACAAAACCTGGATACCTGCTTTCGGGCCTGTTGCTAAAGACACTGCCTTCCCTGCCGTTCCATACGAGCCACCAAATCCTTGACCGCTTGAGCTTGGCTCTTATGGCAGATAAGAGTAGCCTCGGCACTGTGTACTACTATCACGTCTTCCAGTCCGATCAGGGCCAACAGATGGTTCTCATCTTCTGATACGATCACATTGTTCCTGCTGTCGAGAAACTCAATTGCAGCCGCGCTGGCCACGTTACCCTCTTTGTCCATGGGCAACACGTCGGACAACACCGACCATGAACCCATATCCACCCATTGGCAGGGCAGGGCGACCATCAGCACGTTCTGAGCCTTTTCCATTACCGCATAGTCAATGGATATTTTCTGCAGTGTCGGAAATATCTGCTGGAATGTCTTCTCGCCGCCATCTTTCCCCCAGTCCGCAGCGATTTCCTGCAGGGCCTTGTACGACTCCGGCAAAAATTGCTGCAGTTGATCCAGTATAGTCCGCACGCCCCAGACGAACATACCGCTGTTCCAGTAGTGCTGGCCGCTGTCGAGATATTCTTGAGCCAATTCGCTCGATGGTTTTTCCTTGAACGAACGAACTTTGAAAGCCTGATAGTCATCTTCGGACGATGTTACCGGTTCGCCGGCCTGTACGTATCCCAGGCCGGTATGGGCCCAGGTTGGTTTTATGCCGAAGGTGATCAGGCTTTCGCTGTATTTTTCCGCCAGCTCGAAGGCCCGCGTGACGGTTTGACCAAACACATCGATTGGTTCGATCATGTGGTCGGCCGTGAACACACCCATGACCGCCTCAGGATCCTTTTCATTCAGAATTGCTGCCGCCAGCCCAATGGCGTTGGCTGTATCTCGGCCTTGCGGCTCGCCGATGACGTTTTCCGCCGGCAGTTCGTGTAGCTCATCTCTGACTGCACTAGCATAGTCGGCATTGGTCAGCACGTATATATTGGACGCCTCAACCACTTCCTGCAATCTTTTTACTGACAGGCTCAGCAGACTGCTCTGTCCGAAGATGCGTAGTAATTGTTTCGGCCGGGATTTCCTGCTCAACGGCCAAAGCCTGGTCCCCGAACCACCAGCCATGATAATCGCGTAACGCATAGAACTTTTGTCCTTAGATCACAAAGTAAATAAGGCCAGTATCGGCAGAACAACCAGCAAAAACAACGCCGTGTTGACCACGAACAAGGCTGAGGCCAAGCGGGCATTTAGGCCAAGGATATTAGAAAGTAACACACTATATACGCCCGCTGGCATAAAACCCTGAGTCAGCACAACCTTGGCTGGAAGATCCTGAAACTTCAAGCCAAACAGGCTTACCATCAATAGAGCCACCAATGGAGCGATCACGAATTTAACGCCGGCTTGCGTGAAATACAAGCGGATATATTTGCGGATATCACCCAGGTGCAGGTTCAAGCCGATAACTGCATAGGACATGAATGTCCCCGCCACGATGAGGATTTGCAGCAGGCGATAGGTTTTAATCCATGACGGATAAGGTATTTTCAGAATGGAAAAGATTATCCCTCCCACAAGACCAAAAATACAAGCCGAACGAATGTTCCAGATGCCTTCCCAGATAACTCGGCCCGGCGATTTCTGCGCCGAGTGGGGATTGAAGTGATTAGCCAAGGGAAAGATGAGTAAAACCACTGCCGGATTCCAAAGAAAAACGTAGATTTGAGACAGGGCCAAACCATCCGAGCCGTAGAAGAAATAACAGACCAGACCGCCCATGGTGTACCCGAAGTTGCTTATGGCACAGGCCAGGAAAAATGCCCCGCGATCTGTTTTGCTCAACTTGTGCAGACGGGATACGAATAGACTCACCGCTATTATAATGACAAAACTCAAAACCTGAATACAGGGCAGCAGAGCGAACCTGCTTTGCAGGGTACTGGGCCAGATGGACAGAAAGGCTACGCTCGGATAGCTCACCACCAGAACTATCAAAGAGATGTGTTGCGACGCTTTATCACCCAGTAGCTCGCCTCGACGCAGCAAATAGCCGCAGCAGAGACCGCCGACAATGATAAGCAAAATGAAGATAAAGGGGGTTGCGCTCATAAATTACATCTCGCTCGTGGGCTTATGCAAATCAGCGTATTCGAGCATCATGGTCTGTGGGCCGGTCTCTTCAAAATCAATGACTGCCCGGGTGAACTTGCCGAATCGCCCGATCTGTTCGATCTTGCCCAGACCGTACCTGGGATGATAAACGCTGCTGCCCTCGATAAGTCCCGCCACAAAGCCGGATCGACCGGCGCGGCGATTGGAGCCTTCTCGGCTGGAGCGCTGCAACAGGGCATCGGGTGTCTTGACAAGTTTAGCCAGGCTCTCTGTGCCGGCTGATACTTCGCATTGGCAGTGTCGCACCGACTCGGCGGGCAGCTCGGCCAGGAAGCCCGACGCAACCGTGCGGTTGGTCGAGCCGCGGACCTGCCGATAGCGGGCATAGCTCATTACCAGCCGGCGCTGGGCTCTGGTCATACCCACGAAGCACAGGCGGCGCTCTTCTTCAAGTTCGGACCTATTCTCTGCAGCGCGGCTGTGCGGAAGCAGGCCGTCTTCCAGCCCCACCATGAACACCACGGGAAACTCCAGACCCTTGGCCGCATGGAGGGTCATCATGGCCACTGCCCCCTGCGACGGATCGAACGAATCGACATCGCAAACTAAGGATGTTTGTTGCAGATAATCTTCCAGATTGCCTTCGGGGTTATCCTTATCATACTGTGCCGCCGAGGAAATCAGCTCGTTGATATTGTCCATAGCCGTGCCGTCTTTGTGCCGATCAGTGCTATATTCAGCTTCCAGATTTGTTCGGCGAATGACTCGTTCCAACACTTTTTGGACCGGCCTTTGAGGTCCGTTGACAAGCTCATCCAAAAGGACGGCAAACTGCTTGAGTGGCCCGGCAGCTCGTCCCAGACCCGCAATGATACCAGGCGTGGCCAGGGTTTCTCGAATAGTGGCCCCGGACCTACGGCTGTGCTCCCGCAGGGCCTGGACCGTTTTGGCCCCGATCTTACGTGCCGGAACATTGATAATCCGCAGCAGACTCAACTCATCGTTCGGGTTGACTATGGCACGCAGGTACGCCAGTACGTCCTTAATTTCTTTACGAGCGTAGAAGGCTACCCCGCGAACCATTTGGTATGGAACCCCCGCCGAACGGAGCGCCTGCTCCAGCGGACGTGAAAGACTATTGACCCGGTAGAAGATAGCCACATCGTTATAGCTGCCGCCTTGGACATATTCGGCGATTCTCTCGGCCACGTAGCCGGCCTCAGCCCGCCCATCGGCACAGCAGACTACCTCTATTTTTTCGCCCTCGGGATTCTCCGTCCAGAGTTTCTTATCTCGGCGGAGTTTGTTGGCTTTGATCAGTCTGTCCGCTGCCGCCAGAATATGTTTTGTACTGCGATAATTCTGCTCCAGACGCACGATTTTGGTTTGGGGGAAGTCCCGCTCGAAATCGAGTATATTGGAGATATCCGCCCCACGCCAGCCGTAGATCGACTGATCCGGATCGCCGGTTGCGCAGATATTCTGGTGGTCACGGCAGAGCACACGCCCAATCACATACTGTGCCTGGTTGGTATCCTGATACTCATCGATGAGTATGTACCGATATCTACCGGCCAGTTGCCGACGTATCGATTCGTTTTCTCGCAAAGCATCCACCATCCGCAGCAACAGATCGTCAAAATCCAGGGCACTGTTTGATTCCAGTACTTGTTGATACCGACGGTATATTTTGGCTACTTGCTTGGTGTAGAAATCGTTGGCCCGTTCCTGGTACTCCGCTGGCCGCAGCAACTTGCTTTTGGCTCGGCTGATCTTTTCGCAGGTAGCTGCCGGTGGCCAATTCTTAGGATCCAACCCGCTCTGCTGGGTGGCCTCTCGCAGGGCGGCCAGGCTGTCGGCCCGGTCGAAAATAGAAAAGTTCGGTGTCAGAGACAGTTCTTCCGCAAATTCGCGCAGCAGACGTGCACACAGGGAATGGAAGGTGCAAATGGTTGTCTTAGCCGCTCCAACCAGTCCAATCACACGGCTGCGCATCTCTGCCGCGGCCTTATTGGTAAAGGTCAGAGCCAGGATGTGTTCGCCCTGCACTCCTGTGGCCATCAAGTACGCCACCCGATGGGTTATGACTCTGGTTTTTCCGCTTCCCGGGCCAGCCAGTACCAGTAAGGGGCCGTCACGGTGGGTAACCGCCGTATGCTGAGCACAGGTCAGGTTCTCCAGCAAATGCTGCTGCGATGTCGATTGTATCACGTCTTTACCCTTAGATGATTCGGCTGAGTCGACACGTTTAGTCGCCAACTCAGCCGCAGAAGTACACCCACCCGAACATACCCTAAGCGGACCAGCCGGTCAACAATCCAAACTGATGGGCCAGCCCCGGCACCTGCGTACGGGCCGATCCCGGAGGATTAAGATTGCACAAACCACTCATTCCGGTAGAATATCAGGGGCTCATGGGACCATCGGTCCGGCCGAAAGTTCGGATTCCTTCCGGATATAATTGATGTTAGCCAAACGTATTATCCCCTGTTTGGATGTGGACAAGGGCCGGGTCGTCAAGGGCGTGAAGTTCTTTGAGCATCGCGATGCCGGAGATGTGGCCGAGGCTGCCATGCGCTATGATGCTCAGGGCGCTGACGAATTGGTCTTCTATGATATCTCAGCCTCGCATGAGGGCCGTGATCTGATGATTGATGTGCTGCGTGAGGCTGCCGAGCGGGTTTTTATGCCCCTGACGGTTGGCGGCGGGATCCGCAGCGTCGAGGATTGTCGTCTAATGCTCTCCAATGGGGCCGACAAGGTTTCGATTAATACCGCGGCCGTCAAGGACCCGGACCTTATCCAGCGAGCCGCTCTGCGTTTTGGCAGACAGTGTATTGTTTTGGCCATTGATGCCAATCGCGTGCAGATTAACGGCCGGGAGCAGTGGAAGGTTTTTATCAATGGTGGTCGGACCCCCACTGATCTGGAAGTGGTTGACTGGGCCAAGCGAGGCCGCGATAACGGTGCCGGTGAGATTGTATTAAATGTCATGAATGCTGATGGCACCCTTGACGGCTATGATCTAGAGATGACCAGGGCTGTTTCCGAGGCTGTGGACATTCCCGTCGTAGCTAGCGGCGGAGCCGGTGAGTTGGAGCACTTGGCTGATGTGTTGACTGTGGGCAAGGCCGATGCCGCCTTGGCCGCCAGCATCTTCCACTTTGGTACCTACACCATTGGCCAAGCCAAGGAATTCCTCAGTGCCCGCGGAGTTACCGTTCGGCTCGAGCCGCAATTTGGGTCGAAGGCCACTGTGAACAGTAACTAAGCATGGGAGTGTAAGTAGTACATGGATCAGGATATTAGACCCAAAGCTGCCCCCCCGGTTGATGACTACGAGCACCGGGTAGCGGACGAGAAGTTGATTAAGTATTTCAAGGCCGTGGTCGAGCTGGATGCCTCGGACTTGCACCTTAAGGAGGGTGCTCCTCCGCGGGTCCGGGTTACCGGCCGGATGCGCCCGACCAAGAGCGAACCTCTGACCAATCAGCAAATAGTCGATTTGGTCACACCTCTGCTCAGTGAACGGCAGAAGGAGTTTCTGCGTACTCACGGAGCCATCGACCTGGCCTACGAGTTGGAAGGTAGTGATCGTTTTCGGATCAATATTTTTCGCCAACGCGGCAAGTTGTCAGTAGCGGCCAGGCGGGTACCGCGGAATATCCCCGATTTTTCATCTCTTCATCTCCCCGCTATGGTTACCAAGATTGCGGAATACCACCAGGGGCTGGTCTTGGTCAGCGGTATTACCGGTTCGGGGAAAAGTACGACGCTGGCAGCCATGTTGGAACATATCAACAAGCATCGTTCCTGTCACATTGTGACCATCGAGGACCCGATTGAATTTCTCTTCGACGACAAGAAGGCCTTCATCAATCAACGCGAGATCGGCATTGACGTGCCTACTTTTGATGATGCCCTACGCTATCTGATGCGCGAGGACCCTGACGTGGTGCTCATCGGCGAGATGCGCGACAAGGAGACTTTTGCTGCAGCCTTGCGCGCTGCCGAGACCGGCCACCTGGTCTTTGCCACGGTTCACGCTTCCAGCACTTATCAGACGATCACACGCATTCTGGAATTGTTTACTCCCGACGAACGCAACTTAGCTCGGCAGTCCTTGTGCTTTAATCTTCGGGCTGTCATCTGCCTGAAACTGATGCCCAGCATCGCTGATGGTGTCGATCGTGTGCCGGCCACGGAGATTATGTTGACTACACCCACGGTACACAAGATGCTCGAGGAGGGCCGCGACGCTGAGATCGCGGAGATTGTCAAGAGTAGCTCCCACGAGGGAATGCATGATTTCACCGCTAGTTTAATGCAGTTGATTGAGAAAGAATGGGTTGATCCCCGGGTGGCCTACGATTATGCTCCGAATATCGATGAGTTAAAGATGCGGCTCAAAGGGATATCTACCAGCGGTTCCGGCGGAATGCGCGCGGAATAAGGCCGGATTTGCTCCGTTGGCCAACGGCACTGCTGGGATTATATGGAATCTGACGTATGTTAACTTTGATAGCCAGTGGGACACATCTTGCCCTAGCCATCGGTGGCGTCTTGGGGGCGGTTCCTGTCCCTGGGCAGTATTTTTCCTTTACTAAAATTGTATTAGCTCTGGTGCTCTTTGGCGTCTTGGCCCGGATTATGACCTGGACGGACGCCGACTTGGATCGCCTTCATGGCCCCAGAACTTTATGGAACACCATAATGCTCGCGGTTGGCCTGATAGCTGTTAGCATCTTGTTATTCATTCCCAATTTCCTCGTGGCTGTATTGTTGTTTCTAGCCGTCACCTCCACTGGGCTCGGCAGCTATGTACTTTGGCGTAACTCCTTGGTGGCCGAGGTTGATCGGGTATTTACGGCTACCCATTTGAGGAAGGTTTTGACGGGCTCTGCTGGGGATGTTTCCGACAAAACCGGTCCCATGCCCGAGTTGGACATTGCCATACAGCAGACTAATGGGGCCATTGTTACTCCACCGCAGAATGATGAGCTTTTGCAGACGGGTTTTCAATTGACTCATTTCCTGCTTGCCGATGCCTTGACTCAGCGGGCCACGGATGTAGCCCTGATTCCCACGGGTCAGGCAACCAAACTTCTGTACCGCATTGACGGTGTCACCACGGAGCGCCAGCGGCTGACCTTGCAGGATAGTTCCGCTCTGGCGGGTTTTATGAAGTATGCAGCCAAGTTGGACGTGCAGGAAAAACGAGTTCCGCAACGTGGTCGGCTGGCTGTAAAGTCCGGTGCCGGCCTGACTCCTCTTTGGATAAGTACCTCCGGTTCCAGTGCCGGCGAAAGGCTGGATATAAAGCTTCTGCGTAAGGCCCAGGAGTTGGGGCTGAATGATTTGCGTTTGCCGGCTGAGGACCTCAAGAGAGTCCAGGCCCTGGCTCAGGAGGAGAAGGGCCAGGTTGTGGTTACTGGTGGACGGGATTGTGGAACCACCACCACTCTTTATGCCTTTTTGCGATCTCACGACGCCTATGTTCAGCATATTCACAGTATAGAAACCAGACCTTTGGCAGAGTTGGAGAACGTTACTCAGCATAAGCCCAAGATTGTCGACGGCAAAATCAACATTGCCGACACTCTTCGGACTGTGCTGCGGGGAGATCCTGGCGTGGTATTGGTCGAGCCGGTGAAGGAGGCCACCACGCTGAAGATGATGCTCAAGGCTGCTCAGGGTGATAGGAAGGTTTACGCGGGTATGTCTTGCAGTAGTACCTTCGCCGCCTTGGCCGAGATTATGACCTTGGCAGGAGCACCCGAGCTTGTGGCCGAGTCGCTCAAGGGTATTGTGGCTCAGAAGCTGCTGCGCAGGTTGTGCCCTTCGTGTCGGGAGGCCTATCCTCCCGATGCTCAACTGCTCAAGCGTCTTAACCTTCCTGTAGACAAGATAAAACAGTTTTACCGCCCACCTTCAAAGCCTTTGGTGAATGAGAAGGGCAAGCCCATAATTTGTTCCACCTGTGGCGGCACGGGTTACTTTGGGCGGGTGGGGGCTTTCGAGATATTGATGATTACCGACGAAATCCGAGACCTGATCAGGCAGGATGCCGGCATCAGCCAGATAAGGTCTGCCTGTAGGAAGAAACGTATGCTATACCTTCAGGAGCAGGCCCTAAGAAGAGTCATTGAAGGACTCACTAGTATCAGCGAGGTGGTTCACATTAGCAAGACTTAGGCACGCGGCCACGACGGCTGAAGTTTTGGGAAAGGTAGATTGTGAGCACTGTGTTTCCGCTAGCCTTGGGCAGCATAATCGTCATTGGTACGATCATGCTTTATCATGCTTATCAGGGCTTATTCAGTTCTTTTATCATGTTAGCCTTGACTGCTATCAGTGCCGTCATAGCCTGGAACTACTGTGAGCCGTTGGGTTGGTCTCTAGGTAAATGGCATCAGGAACATCTGTTTTTCATACTCTTGTTTGGTGGACTGATTACCTTAGGTGGTCTGGCCAAGTCCATTATGCTCACCCAGCGCTACGTGCGATTAGCCATCGGGATAGGTGCCGTAGTTTTTCTGATAGTCGTGTCTTCGCGGGCCAGGATGTCCCCGGAGGCTGCCACCGGTGGTTCCTACGGTCAGCCAATAGCTCTGATCGGATTATTCGTAATAACCCTGCTTTCCTTGCGGGCCATAGCCGACAATGTCGTGCTCGGAAATATGACCTTCCCCTGGCAAGTGGAGCGTTCCGGTGGGGCAGTTTTGGGATTTGTTATCGGCCTGATCGTCGTGGGGATGGTCTTGATCGCTTGGCAAATGATGCCTTTTCCTCCAGGCTTATTGGCCGGCGGGTATCAGGATTTTTATGGACTCTCCGCACAGCGTCAACGTCGGCCGGCTGAGATATCCGAAGCCCGTTGGAAAAGAACCTCCAACCAGATCAGGCTTTCTGTATCTACCCCACCTCAAGACAGTTGGGCTGGATACAATCGCTACAATGAAAAAATGGAACTGCAAGCCGCCCCCTTCCCCTATGCCGACAGCTTTACCCTGGGCTTAATAAAGGCCCTTAGCTACGGCAGTACCGGATCGCGGCAGAGCTTTGGCAGCGTGCATCACGACCTGCTGCTGGAGCTGTGGGCTAACCGCAATGGGATCAATTTCGCATCCCGGCAAGCCGCTCCGGGTAATGCGCTTATCTCAGCCAAGTGGCTGCCAAGTCTCGAAGCCGGACCGCGGATGAGCATTGACAAGGCTGCGGGAATACTGTCCTTGACGCTGGACTACGAAGCTCGCGACGAAGACGGCCTGCTTCGCTTCAAGGGTACACAGGTCCGGCTGGTAGGAACCAGTGGACGCTCCTACTGGCCGGTGGCCATCCACCTGGATGGCATTTCTTGGCCGGAACTGTATGGCGATCTTAGTAAGCTCGCCCTGCTGGAAGCAAAAGGGACGCTGGGTTACCTGCGATACAAGGCTCCTAACGACGGTAATTACCTTTGGGCCAAGGACGAGCAGGGCCAGGGAAATATCCGTCGGGAGATTCGTATACATCGTAAGGAAGAAGGACTTTGGTTCCAGGTGCAGCTCTTGGGGCCCAGTGGAAATCTCGAAATGCTGCCCACCAGTCTTGGCCTGGTTCGTAGCCTAGAGCGAAATGAAAAGCCTGTTATAGAATTGATATTTGACATTGATCGGGAAGATGAGCCTGACTATGTGGTTTTCAAACGCACCGCCACCAAGCGGGTTAGTATCATCGTCCCTAAGGAACAGACCTCCGATAGTCCGCCCACCCCGGCAAGTTGAGCCTTACGTGACGACGATCACTTCGATAGACGTGACTTTCCGTTTTTGTGAGCATATAATAATTTCGGCTGGACAGTGTGAGTCTGTTTCTGTGCTGACATTTGACATAACGTCTTTTTGTGTAAAAGGTTGCTAACATTGCCCGAGGTCTACAGAGCTGATGCTGACGCGATTTACGTTGGGTTTTTGAGTTTTTCCGGAACAAATCTCCGCCCCTGTATGGGTAAAAAAATCGGTCTGGTTTGATAAAAAAACGCAACACTCAGGATGGTATATCGTGGTTCCGGCTGGATGGTTTGTATGGATTATGACATAAGCCAAATACTTCGCAAATGGAAGCACAAGTCCGGAGAAGTGACGGTCCGCTGTATAGCTGGCCGTGATGGCCGGCCCAAGATTCAGATGCGTCTGGACCTGGGGCTCTTACAGATGGAGCAAGATGGTCGGCCGGACGGTAGACGTCCTCACGGTTGTGAATCGCTGCTGGAATATTACCTGGGCCGTCTGGATCGTTACAAGATGATTAACGGTGTGGAGATTGGTTTTGAGTTGTCCAAGGAACAATGTGAAACCTTGCGCGAAGAGTCGGTAATGTACTATTACCGTTATCTCAGTTTGTTTATTATGGGCCGGTATCACCAGGTCGTCCGGGACACCAACCACAACCTAGCCGTCTTCGATCTGTGCCGAAAGTGTGCCTCCCGCAAGGTGGACCGCTTTGCTTTGGAGAAGTATCGGCCTTACGTTCTGATGATGAACACCAGGGCTCAGGCCCAGTTGGATATTGACCGGGGCAATTCGGCTGATGCTCTGCAAACATGTCAGATGGGCATCGAGAGCATTGCTGATTTTTTCAAGCAGATGTCCAGACCCGAACTGGCTGAGAACTCTTCGGAGTTGGCTATTCTCCAGGCCCTGCGTGAGGATATCCAGCGAAAGATACCCCCCGATCCCGCCAAGGTCCTGCACGCCGACCTGGCCAAGGCCATCGCAGGTGAGCAGTACGAGAAAGCCGCCGAGCTGCGCGACCGGCTGCGACACCTGAACGGCCCCAATTCACCCTCTGCCCAGAACTAGACCTCACAGGTCTGTATTGCTCCTGGTCAAATTGCCCTTGCACCGGTTCTCTGTTCTTGGCACTATATTACCCACACCACCATAGAAGGTATTTGTTATGGCTCTAATCAGTTGTCCGGAATGTGGAATAAGAAAGGATCGTTATGGCCGTTAATCCTCAAATAATCCATCGTTTTGCTCACGTCATCAAGGAACCTATGCGGGTGCGGATTATATTGGCCCTGGTCGGAGGACCCAAAACGGTCAATGAGTTGGTGGCCGCTATGGGCCTTAAGCAGCCGACTATCTCCAACCATTTGCGTGTATTAACCGACAATAATATGGTCAAACGGAGACGTGAAGGCCGAATGGCTTATTATTCATTAACTACCAAGAAGATCGCTCGGGCGCTGGAGTCCATCATGCGAGCCGACACTGACATGCTGGCCACCAGAGGTAAATAATGGTCTATGAACCCGCGCCTTCTGCCTAGTCAGGCACCACCTTGTAGACCACATCGTGCTCTCTGACATGGTCGGACACCGTTATACCAATCGAGTCGCCTTTCTTGGCTGTTTGCACCTGTTCGTGTTCGATTTGAATAGACTGGATCGGCTCGGTCAGATCTGTGGTATGTCCTTTGATATGGATCGTGTCGCCGACTGCCAATGAGCCGTCAATTAGCTCAATGGTTGCCACCTGGATTTTGCCAAAATAATGGCTTATCTTTCCGATCTGTTCCTCAGCCATAGCAGACCTCCTTTTGAATCAAAGCGATATGGCAGCCCCGTATTAACCGTATATATGATATCCGTTTCGTCGGTCCGGACAAGAGAATATTAGCCTTGCCGGATGGCCCTGTCTCAGCTAAACCAACTGCGGAACAGGTCTTCATTGTTGATCGGCGCAAAGATGATAAAAGCAATGTAGGCCCCCGTGACTATATCGTAAACAAGAGTCCCCCGTCGGCAGCGATCAAACACGGATCCATCGCTGGGCTTGCCGGAGTAATCCGGTTGCAGTTTATTTTCTTGAGAGATCTCTCCGATAGCCCAACGGGTGAATTGGATTCGCCGAAGGCCGGTGAAGAAGGGGAAGACCGCCAATTCCCACAGTACCGCTGGAATCCCCCCGGCAAAGACAGCTATGGTCAGGGCCGCAGAGCGTTCCCCTCGTTCCCAGTATCCCACCCGACAGGAGCTGATGAAATCTTCCGCCCGGGCCTTGGCGTAACTAATTATCAGAGCGTTGGCCATTCCTACTGTAGACAAAACTTGATAGGTTAGATTCCCCTGCTGCCCATAATAGATGCCGATTCCCAGAAACAACAGCACATCGCTGTAGCGGTCTACTACCGAGTCGAGGAATCCCCCGAACGTGGTCGTCTTACCGCCCAGCCGAGCCATGGCTCCATCCAGCATATCCGCTGCCCCGCACAGCACCAGAAATACTCCTGTCCACAGACGCCAGAAGTTCTCTTGTGCTCCTGCCCCTTGGACCAGACACACAGCCGCCGCCACAGTAAACACCAGGCCCGCCACGGTTAGTGCGTTGGGGCCTAGGCCCAGCCTTAGCAGACATTTTGCTAACCTATCTCGGCTTTTCGTAAAGCCCAGCCCGATCCATTTACTCAAGCCTGTGCTTCCGGAGCCCTCTTTGTCTGTGGATGTATTGCCCACGAGTTTAACCTCTGTTACCAGCGTAGACTGAAGTCCGGGAATTCACCGGTCGGTTCCTGTTGGTCCAGTTCACGCTCCTTGATGTAACTATCCATCTGGCTTTCAACGGCCTGTAGAAAGAGATCCAGCTCGTCGGTCTGTCCCTCTGTAACTACCTGCACGCGCCCGTCTGCTAGATTACGGACGAATCCTTTCACATCAAATCTGCCGGCAAGACGGCACACGCTGTACCGAAACCCCACCCCCTGCACCTGCCCCCGGTAGTAGACCGTGTACCTTTGTTTTTTCATAGCCTGTCTCACCTTAGTCGATCGCTCAGACTATCGCCAACCGGGCCTCTGCGTCAACAGCGATCCTGTACGAGTTGAGCCGGTGGTGCGAGGTCTTCTGTGCAACTTAAGGCCAACGCGTGTGCAAAGTCTTGCTCAGCATGTGATCCTTAAGCAGTCTCGTTTATAGGTCGCAAGAGACAGAGTTCCCCCTAACCCCCTTTAAATAAACATGTTGCAGGCTATCTTCTTTCGGATGTTTTTTATTCTCTGTTAGGCACGGCCTTTGCATTGATAAGTAGAGCATAGGAGTAACGTAAGTTAGGGATAAAGTCGTGGAGAATGTATCAGTGTTATCAGGTGCGCGTGTGCGCTTTGCGCTATCTCGCGTAGTGTGTCCGGATTTTGATGAGGTTTGCAGAAAGACTGACTCGAATCTGGAGGTTGAAGGGCGAATCGTATTTCTTTCCGACTACGGAAAAGTTCGGAAGCATTTTGCGGTCGTTCAGGTCAAAGGAATACATGTGCCCTTGATTGTACCTGTGGAGGAACTCCGGTTGGGCGGTGCTTCCCAAACCCAACCCAGGAAGGTCTCGATAAAGAGGAATAGGGCTGTCGGCTGAGTAATGCAGTCCTGACAGGAAGCAATAATAAGCACTCTCTCTCCCCCAGGCTTGGGTTTTTCAGAGAAATGAAGTTCTCAAGCCTGACTGAAAACATCGGCCGTTGAGTGAGGCCGAGGATATATAGTTTCAAGGTAGTTCTTCCCTTTCATGGGGAAGCAGTATTTGCTCTCTCTCCTCCAGGCTTGGGTCTTTGTTCTTACACAAGTCTCAAGCCTGATAGAAAACAACGGCTGATGTACTGGCCGATGTATCTTATATAACGGGCCCGCCATTTGTTGGTGGGCCTTTTTTTTGCGACCTGCCGGCTCAGCCTATAATACAGATACACAGGCTGTGCAATTAATTTCCCAAAGAGCCTGATTCGTAGAGTAGAATCCGGAGGCGTGTTTGTTTGTAACCTCTGTTTCTACAGGGGGTAACGCCAGCAGAGACATGTGCCTTCAGGCTGGCACAGCTTTTGCTCATTGTAATAAGGATAAAGAGAGGCAAGGGATTGATCTGTATTTCCGTCTCTAGGCCAAATAGGAGAATAAGGCGATTTGGACCGGCCCTTATCTTGGGCCCGGAAGGCCAGTGAACCTCAGGAGTACCAAATGCAAATACGCGTAGCGAAGAGAGAGGTTGGCGGACGGAAGCTCGCCGCCCGCAGAGGCCTATTTCTTTTCCCCAAAGGCATAGGACTATTTAAGCTGGCTGCTGGTTTGCTGGCCATTGCATCGGTTTTGTTTTTGGTTCCGGGCTTGAGGCTTTTGGTGCCAGGGCTACAGGATATTGGCACCACCAAGTCCCAGGCCATGCCTGTCAAGGATCCCCAGGAGAAGGTTCCATCCGAGCCTGACACGCAGCAGCCTCACGAGGCCCTCAACTTTGGAACCGATGAGCTTGGTCTTATTAGCGTTAGCGTTTTGGGGGACAACGGCAGTCTGGGTCTGATACCTGCCACGGTTCAACCAGAACGTCCTTCTTCCGATGTCATAGATGTTGGTGACCAGTTGCTGGACCCGCAGGTCTGGCCTCATGTGTTTGGCACGGAGGAGTTATCCCTGGGTCTGGCAGGGGGTAGTCGCGTTAGATAGACAAGAGAAGCAGGGAAGAGAAGGAATTGATAACCCCCGGGATATCTCGGGGGTTTGTTTTTTTTGCTGCCTGTCTGTCTTCGGCACTACAGCCATTCACGCCCAGAATGCCCTGGGCTTGGCTCTGGACGAGTCTGTTAGCTACCGATGCTGGATGAGAATATTCTGGACTATTACCACTTGTGTGACCATGTTATCGCCAGCAGCCATGTTCTCTACGGCGAGGGAACGGGCCAGGCCCAAACTTGGCGTGAGCAGATGATGGGATATGTGTGGAATCAGGGCTCTCTGGCGATGCTGGACAGATTGGGCAATTATCTCCGCTGCCATCGTAGCGGTCCTACGGAGTCATTTTGCGGGACGTTGACAACCCGGCTGAAGGGCCGAGGAATGCGATGAGACAGGGATAATGCCGAAGCCATGATGGCTCTGGGTAGTCTGTATTACTCCGATTTGTGGAGCGACTACCGGGACCAACAACGAGCCGCCTAAGGCTGCCAGAAAATCAGGTCGCTCACGATCAAAGTACATCTGCCTAGCCCTGTTTTTGCTTGACAGGGCTCCCTTGGACCAGTAGCTTGCTAGACTTGTTGGCTGGCGCAGCAAAGCTGAGATGCCTAAGCTGTGCTGGCTCAGAGTGTTGTGACTTTCAGCCCTCTTGGCGCCTTTCTACCATCTCATAGGTGAGTTGGTGTTAGGCTCCCTGTCCGAAAGGTTTTCTTACTGATGCTGCCTGTACAGAAAAAGAGTAAATCAAAAACGCGTACCCGCCGAGCCCATCACAGTCTATCACGGGTCGGTTATGTGCTCTGTCCGAAGTGTGGTTCTGCCAAGCTGCCGCACGCGGTTTGCGAAAACTGTGGACTTCTCAACCGCCGGATATCCATGAAAGTGGCCGAGAAGGGGAAGTAACTCTATGAAGTTAGCAGTTGATGCCATGGGTGGTGACCGGGCTCCTGCGGAGGTGGTTCGCGGTGTTTGCGAAGCACTGGAGTTCCTCCAGGATGATACCATCGTGCTGGTGGGCAGAGAGCCGGACATCATGGAGCATCTGGCCGGCAGCAATGGTTGGCAGGGCAGGATTGAGATTTTGCATGCCGACGAGGTGATCGGTATGGGGGATTCACCTATCAATTCCATTCGACAGAAAAAGGATTCTTCCTTGAATCGCTTGGTGGAGTTAGGGGCTACTGGACAGGCTGACGCGGTTATTTCTGCCGGCAACACCGGTGCTTATGTAGCGGCCTGCCAATTGGGCATGCGGACTTTGCCTGGGGTTTTACGACCGGGAATCGCTGTAGCCATCCCCCGCCCTCAAGGGGTCTCTGTGGTAGCTGATGTTGGTGCAAACGTCGCTTGCAGGCCGCAGCATTTGTATCAATATGCGGTTATGGCCTCGGTGTATTATGAGAAGCTCTTTCATAAGAAGAACCCTCGGGTCGGATTGATCTCGGTTGGCGAGGAGGCCTCCAAGGGTAACCAACTGGTGCGGGAGGCTTACGAGCTATGTCAGGCCGATTCAGCGATGAACTTTCTGGGCAATATTGAAGGGCGTGACATTTTCTCCGGCAGTTGTGAGGTCATGATCTGTGAAGGCTTTGTGGGTAACGTGCTCTTGAAGGTTGTCGAGTCCCTGGTTGGTAACCTCATGGATACTGTCCAGAGCCTGGCCCAGAAGCAGATACCGGAAGCTGCCGCTGGCCTTGTGCCCATAACTAGGGAAATACAAAGCAGTTATGATTATTCTTTGTATGGCGGGGCGCCGTTGCTGGGCCTGCAAGGATTGAGTATAAAATGTCATGGTTCAAGCGGTAGCCAAGCCATAACAAACGCTATACGCACGGCCAGAAATCTGGCTTATGATCACTTGAACGAGCAAATAGTCGAGCGATTAAACCGATAAATAGGTAACATATATGACGGACAGACCGGGGGCTACTATTGCCGGCACGGGAAGTTTTGTACCTGAGAAGGTGTTGGCCAACTCTGATTTGGCCAAGATTGTCGATACCTCCGACGAGTGGATTACTGTTCGCACGGGAATCAAGCAGAGACGCATAGCCTCTGAAGGACAAACCACCGCGACCATGGCAGTGAAGGCCTGTAGACAAGCTTTGGAAGATGCTGCGGTTGCTGCCGAAGATGTCCAGGCCATTATTTGTGCGACGATTACCCCGGAAATGCCTCTGCCGGCCACAGCTTGTTTCATACAGGATCAGCTTGGCGCAGCCGGGGCTGCTGCATTTGATATAGCAGCCGCCTGCAGTGGGTTTGTTTATGGTCTGGAAGTCGGCAAGCTTTTCATTGAGAGTGGCCGGTATGACAATGTCCTGGTAGTCGGCAGCGAGACCCTCAGTCGTATCACCGATTATCAGGATCGTGCCTCATGTATTTTATTTGGCGACGGCGCAGGGGCGGTCTTGTTGCGTGCTACTAATGATGCTCAGCGGCGAATCCTCTACACTCACCTGGAATCGGACGGTCAGAAGTGGGATATGTTGCAGCTTCCCGGTGGCGGATCAAGGTATCCGATGAGCCAGCGGGTACTGGATGAGCGGATGCAATACATGAAGATACAGGGCCGAGCTATATACAAATTTGCAGTTAATGCCATGCAGGAGCTGATTGCTGATGCCATGAAGGCCTGTAATCTGTCAGTGGATGACATTAAGCTCATCGTACCCCATCAGGTCAATCAACGCATTATCGACTCAGCTATGGAGAAGCTCGGATTCCCTAAGGAGCGGGTCTATGTCAATATTGACCGCTATGGCAATACATCGTCGGCTTCGGTTCCAATAGCTTTGGATGAAGCCCGGCGGACAGGTAAGATAGGCGCTGGTGATACGCTTGTAATGGTAGCTTTTGGCGGGGGCCTTACCTGGGCCTCCGCAGTGGCGAGGCTGTAATCGGGACGGCCATAGCAGTTGTTCCGGAATAGTCAGTAGCAAAGAGGAGCCACATGGCCGATAAGGTTGCTTATATTTTTCCTGGTCAAGGAGCCCAGCACGTGGGTATGGCCCGGGATGTTCATCAGGCTTATCAGTGTGCTCGGGACGTCTTCGATCAAGCCGCTGAGCTTACGGGCATTGATCTTGCTCAGGTGTGTTTTGACGGCCCGGAAGAGCGGCTGAATGCCACTGATATCAGCCAGGTAGCCATACTGACTACCAGCATGGCCATGCTTCAGGTGGGTCGGGAGCAGGGTTTTCTGGACCCGGGAACTATCTCGGCCACAGGCGGATTGAGTTTGGGAGAATATACTGCTCTTTGTGTAGCTGGCGTCATGGATTTCGCCGAGGCTGTCAAGCTGGTCCAAAAGCGTGGCCAATATATGCAGGAAACGGCTGATGCCAATCCTGGCACGATGTTGGTCCTGCGCGGCACCGATGAGCAGACGGTTGAGCAGCTCTGCCGTCAGGCCTGCGATGGCGAGGTTCTTTGGCCGGCAAACTATAATTGTCCGGGTCAGATTGTGGCCTCTGGAACCAAGCCGGCCTGTGCCCGATTGGCTGAGCTGGCCCAGCAGCAGCAGATTCCCACCATCGAGTTGCGCGTAGCTGGGGCTTTTCACAGTGAACTCATGACTCAAGCCAGCCGGCGATTAGCTCAAGCCTTGGCTGAAGTCAAATTGAGTGAGCCGCGGATTCCTGTTGCTTGTAACGTGACGGGCCGGTATTACAGGGATAGCCAAGAGGTCCGCGAGAACTTGGCTAAGCAGGTGAATAATCCGGTGCGCTGGCAGAAATGTATGGAACAGATGATTGCTGATGGTATTGAAGAGTATTATGAAATTGGCCCGGGAAAGGTTCTTGCTGGCTTGGCCAGGAGGATTTCTCGTGCCATTAAGGTGAAGAGTGTCAATTCCCAGGCTAGTTTTGACAAAGCATAGGAGCCGAATATGAAGGGCCGCGTGGCTATAGTAACTGGTGCTGCTCGAGGTATTGGTCGGGAGATCTCCCTCAAGCTTGCCGAGCAAGGAGCGGATATTGTCGCAGTTGATCTTTTGGAAGACGACTTGAAGGAAACGGTGGTCCTTGTTACTAAGTTGGGGGTCAAGGCTGTGGCCAAAACCGCCAATGTAACCGATGCTGAGTCCATGAAACAGATGGTCGAGCAGGTTCTCGAAGAATTCGGCAAAATTGACATAATGGTCAACAATGCCGGCATAACCCGTGATGGGCTTTTGTTGACCATGGAAGAACAGGAATGGGATCAAGTTATTAATGTCAACCTCAAAGGAGTGTTTATTGGCATCCAGGCGGTTGCTAGACCAATGATTCGTGCCCGCTATGGACGAATTGTCAATTTGGCCAGCGTGGCTGGCGTTATGGGTAATCCCGGACAGGCCAACTACTCCGCCAGCAAGGCTGGAGTTATCGGTCTAACCAAAACGGCTGCGAAGGAGCTCGGCCGTAAGAATATTACCATAAATGCTGTGGCGCCAGGGTTTATAGATACGGAGATGACCAAAGTCTTGCCGGATAAGGTCAAGGAGGGTGTTAAGCCGCTGATTGCCCTGCGACGGTTCGGCGAGCCCCAAGAGGTGGCCGCGGTGGTGGCTTTCTTGGCTAGTGACCAGGCCAGCTATGTCACCGGCCAGGTGCTCATCGTGGATGGCGGATTGCGGATGTGATTGTTTTAGGAAAAAAGTTGCAGCCCAACGTACTCAGCAGTATATTGTCGCCTCGGCGAAATCGCTGACCATTATGGGCTGAGACTGAAAAATCGGGTTTTTCACCTGCGACAAGGAGATTGGACAGTGCCTACAGAAGAAGAAATCCAAGAAAAGGTTTCTCAGATTGTTAGTGAGCAGATGGGTATCGACAAGTCGGAGCTGACGCGAGAGACGTCATTTGTCGATGATTTGAATGCAGACTCCCTGGACACCGTAGAGCTGGTCATGGAATTCGAAGACGAGTTCGAGATGAGCATACCGGACGAGGAGGCTGAGAAGATTCGAACCATCGGCCAAGCCATCGACTACATCACGGAACACTCCAAGCAAAAGTAGGGGAGATCCTTTATCCATGTCGCGTCGTCGTGTGGTAATTACGGGTCTCGGGGCTATCACCTCCCTGGGGGATAACACCAAGAGCCTGTGGGACGGTCTCTGCACAGGGGCAAGTGGTATTGTTCCCATAGGCCGTTTTGACGCCAGCAAGTTTTCTTGCCATATAGGTGGGGAGCTGACGAATTTTGATCCCACCGCTTACATGGGTACCAAGCAGGCCAAGCGAATCGACCGGGTAACGCAGTTTGCCTTGATAGCTGCCCGTGAAGCGGTCAACGATTCCGGCCTGGATTTCTCCAAGATGGACCCCTTTCGAGCAGGCGTGATCATTGGTTCCGGGATCGGCGGTCTCGAAGAGCTCGAGACCCAGCACAGACGACTGATAGAGTTGGGGCCGAAACGGGTATCGCCCTTTACAGTACCGCGTTTGATGGTCAACGCCTCTGCCGGCAATGTCTCCATAGAGTATAAAATTAAAGGCCCGAATTCAGCGACGGCCACAGCCTGTGCTTCCGGCGCCAACGCCATGGGCGATGCCTTCAGGATTATCCAGCGTGATGAAGCTGAGGTTATGATCACCGGAGGAGCCGAGGCCGCGTTGACCGTGATCGGCTTAGCCAGTTTCTGTGCCTTGAAGGCCGTCTCACGCCGGAACGACGAGCCGACCAAGGCCAGTCGACCTTTTGACCTGAATCGTGATGGATTCGTGTTGTCGGAAGGGTCCGGTATCGTTGTTTTTGAAGAGTTGCAGCACGCCATTAATCGGGATGCCAAGATATATGCCGAGGTCCTCGGCTACGGCATGAGTGGGGATGGCTATCATATTACCGCCCCCGATCCCGCCGGCGCAGGGGCTTGCAAGGCCATGCAATTGGCCTTGGCTGAAGCAAAGCTCAATCCGGAGCAAGTTGACTATATTAACGCTCACGGCACAGCCACTCCCGCTGGTGACGTCGCGGAGACCAGAGCCATTAAATCCGTCTTTGGCGAATCCGCCTATAAAGTGGCTGTCAGTTCAACCAAGAGTCAGTTGGGGCATCTGTTGGGGGCCTCAGGCGGGGTTGAGATGGTAGCCGTGTGCCTGGCGATTGAGAATGGACTTATACCACCGACGATCAACTTGGAGACGCCGGATCCTCAGTGCGACCTGGACTATACGCCATTGACCGCCCGGCAAACTAAGGTGGACGTGGCCATGAGCAATTCCTTTGGTTTCGGCGGACACAACGCCAGTCTGGTTGTCAAATCCTACAGCGGCTGAGCCTTCACCAAAGGCAGCTTAATCCACTGATTTTCTGACGCGGGACCCTCGATGAATTCGTGGGTCATTTTTTTAGGTCAGGTCAAGTCTCTCAGGTGTCGTTTGAAGACGCGATGAACCAGCGACAACACCAGAACGCTGGCTATCAGAGCGGTCAGCACTGTGGGGGTAAAACCGCTGATGGCTACTCCCAAGGCTGTGCCCGAGGCCGGCGGGTGCTCTGTGTCAGTAACTACCATTATGAAAATCGACAGACCGACGGCAAGTGAATATACCACAGCCGAGGCCAAGAAAGATTCATGTGGAATTAGGCCGCACAAATATCCACAGGCAAAGCCTATCAGTTGCCCACCTATGATATTTATCGGCCTGGCGGCGACGCTGTTGGGCATGGCAAAGACTATGAAGGCGGTAGAACCTATTGAAGCTATTATCACCACTTGCTGGAATCTCAAGCCCAGCAGTACTGCGAATATTACCAAGGTGGCGAAAAGGCTCTGGAACACATAGTTCTTCCAGTGCAACCTCAATTCTTCAAGTTTCTTAGCTATTGATCTTTTCATGAGCCGGTTTCCAAGCGATCTGAACTATGAAACGCCGCCTGATAGACACTTTCCTCAGAGGCCTAAGATGATATCTTTTGCCGTATGTCATATCCAGCAGAAAACCCGTGTGTTCTTAGTATGAACTGATTACCATTGTCTGGTTGTTGGTCATAACACTCTGGGGGGGAGAGGTTATTTGGAGTACGATCGCGGGCGATTTGGGGTTTTGAAATAGCTTCTAGCTTTTGGGACGCGCTTCATTGACGACCAATGTACGTCCGTCCAGCTCGGAGCCGTTAAGGGCCTCGATTGCAGCTTGGGCTTCGTCGCTGTTGGACATCTCAATAAAGCCAAAGCCGCGGGGACGACCGCTGATGCGGTCCATAATTACCTTAGCCCGGTCGACCGCCCCGAAGGATTCAAAAGTCTCCTGCAGTGTGGCATCTGTTGTGCTGTACGGAAGGTTGCCTACATAAATGTTCGTCATAACACTGACTCCTGGCGACGGTCCAGATTTCAGCTAATGGACGGCCAACCTGAACAAACGTCGCAACTCGAAAAATCCTGCTAAACCACGCGTAGCCGCCTGACATCCATGTTTGCCAAAGGTTACGACAAAGTCAAGTCGGAATTTCGCCAAGTCTTATTGGTTGCGGTCTGCCGGCCAAATGTTTCTTGATTTCGAAGCCGTGTTAGCCTACTAACTATATCTCATAGCTGAAGGTTAAACTCTGTCCGTGTGCAGGAATTGAGCAAGCGTGAAACTCCTCTGGATTGTATCTGGTCTGGGCGTGGCTTTACGGCTATGGCTGCTATATTGTGGCCACCGGCTGCGACAGTTCGTTCTCGAACAGCTCGCCGGAAAGACGCCGCGTTCAGCTCTTCCGACGACCTTGATTGCCCCGTGCAAAGGCATTGACCCCGGTTTTGAACAGAACGTCAAGGCCGTGCTGGATCAGAACTATCCGGGGCCCTGGCAGGTTATCTTTGTTGTTGAGAGTGCCGACGATCCAGCCTACGCGGTCCTGACCCAAATACTGAGCGAGAATCCTCGCAGCTTTGCCTCGGTTCACGTAGCGGGGCCGACGGACAGATGTAGCCAGAAGATCCACAATATGCTCGCCGGCGTGGCCTTAGCGCATCCTCGAAATGAGGTGTTTGCTTTCATAGACTCCGACGTACGTCCGGCCCCGGACTGGTTGACTTTTCTGACCGAGCCTCTGAAGCAGTCGGAGTTCCCTGTTAGTACCGGCTACCGTTGGTATGTCCCCGTGCGGGGCGGCTGGGCCAGTGCTACCCGAGCGGTGTGGAATGCCTTGGTCAGTGCTGCGGGCGATCCCCGTTGGCGAGCCTACGCCTGGGGAGGTGCTTTTGCAATTACCCGCAGAGCCTTCGAAGAATTGCAGATATCGAAGATCTGGTCCAATGCGCTTTCCGATGACCTTAGCGTATCTCAAGCCGTGCATGATGCTGGTAAGAAAGTAGCCTTTGTGACTCAGTGCGTATCCCCCAGCCACGAGGACTGTGACTGGTCGAGTGCATTTGATTTCATGCGTCGCCAGAGCTTGGTAGCTCGGGTGTATGCGCCATTGTTGTGGTTCATCGGATGGGTTTTGTGCTTGGGTTTTCTTGGCAGTCTAATAGTCGTGGCGGTTGCCGGACTGTGTTTGTTACTGAGTGGTCGGTCCGAGGGCTATCTGATGTTGGGTTCAGCAGCTTTGCTTTACGGTCTGGATCTGCTGATTGGGATACAACGGCGAAGAACCGTCAAGTCCATCTTGCCCAGATGTGATTTCAGCAAGACCTTCTGGATGGAGACCTTTGGACAGATCTGGGTCGTGCTGGTGACCTTGGTTGCCTTGCTTTGTTCGGGGTTGTCTCGTAAGATGTTCTGGCGAGGACGGCTTTATACTTTGCTCAGTCCCAGCCGGACCTTAGTCGAGCAGCGAAGGTAGGAATTGTTTTTTCAGGCCTCAAGTGTAATTAAGAAAGGGGGTCTGGCTCATGTCTATATGTTTGATAATCTGTTTGGCCGGAGTAATTTGCCGAGCTGATGGTGCCCCTGTTCGCGAAAGGCAGCAAGTGGTATCTGTGCCCGGGGGGACGCTTTTGGCCCAACGAGAATACTCGACGCTGGAACGTTTGGCGAGGCCAGCGGGCAAACTCCCTAACAGAGTCGCAGGTATATCGCTCGCCCCTGCTCAGCAGCGCATCCTGGTGAAACGCATCTTACAGGAGCAGATAAAGATTTGGCGAGCCCAAGCCCGGAAAATCTCGCTTCACTTGGCTCAGCAAGCTCTGGAGGAGAAGCCCGAACTGACAGATGTCGATATCGGTTCGGCGGAATCAGCGAAACAGTCTCTGGAGTTCGAAAGCCTCGTCAGGAAGAATCTGCGGGAAGTGGCCTTGCAGTTTGTCAGGGAAATGAGAATCCCGGCCGACCCTTGGGAACAGGCCTACGTCGGCAGAGCGATGGTAGCTCTTCTTGAGCGAGCCCATGAAGACCAGTTGGCTGACCAAGATAGGCTGTTGGTGCAAGTGTTGGTTTCTGGACCCAAGGTTGTGCGCGAGCTTCCGGAGCCGAGCGTCAGATTTCCGCCGACCCGTGCAGAGGATCCCGGTCAATCCCAGCCTGTAAAATCAAGTGATGGTCAGGTGGCAGATAAGAATTCCGAGGCCTATCTGCTGGAGTTACGCCGCGCCCGACAGGACGCCGAGCAGCGCAACGCTCAGGATGAGCGAATCATGTGGACCAACCGGGCGGTAGAGGCATTTTATCGTGATTCTATTGACATGATGATTAGAAGCAGAAGTCCATATGTCTACAAGGCTGTGCTTGAAAGACTCAACCGGCAACTTCGTAGTGGGGATGCTGTCTTCGAGCAGACGATTGCAGCCCTTAGTCGAATTCAGCTGAGCCAACTGGATCTAAGCCAGTTGAAGCTCATGCGGGCCAAGCTGAAGGGCCTGGCCTGGCAGTCTCGTGGCCGCCGCCGATACACCGTCTATACTGAAGTGCAAAAGCAGGTTCGAGCGCAGTCG
Organism: Actinomycetota bacterium; assembly: GCA_011682385.1. Classification (GTDB taxonomy): domain Bacteria; phylum Planctomycetota; class Phycisphaerae; order JAACET01; family JAACET01; genus JAACET01. The sequence goes on from JAACET010000003.1 coordinate 34,169, forward strand.
AGTTTTGAGCAGCGCGAGTTGGATTTTTCTCAGTCCGTGCAGAAATTGTTGACTAGGTTGGCTCAACAGATAGAATCATCCAGCCAACGTGAGCCTCTGGGCATACGCCGAAGGACGCTGGGTCCCGACGATTAAGCGCTGGCCGCTCGCCTTGGCTACGAGCAGATGGATGAGCTTATTCACCGAGTTCGACAAAAACCTTGCAGGTCGCGATTAATTCGTATAGTTTTTTGACCGGGAGTCGTTTTGAAATGGCTTCTGGTTGAGTTCCTTTCCGGCAAATCCCATTGTGGTATTGGGGCCATTATGAGCAAATCCGAAACAGCTAAGCCTGACGAACCCCTGGTGGTGGTTATTGGTTCGATCAATATGGACCTGGTGGTTAAAACAGCCGTGCTGCCTGGTCCGGGGCAAACTGTACAAGGAAGGAACTTCGCCAGCATACCTGGCGGCAAAGGAGCCAATCAGGCAGTAGCTGCATCCAGGCTGGGTGCCAGGGTACATATGATCGGCAAGGTGGGCAGTGACCACTTCGGCGAGCACTTGTTGATGTGTCTGGACAAGAACCAGGTGGACACTTCAGCCGTGGTTGTAGCGGAGGGTATTTCCTCTGGACTGGCCATTGTTATGGTTGATGGCCAAGGTGAGAACTCCATTTGCGTAGTAGCCGGGGCTAACGGCCAAGTGCAACCGGAGGATCTGGCCGCCCAGGAAGAGCTCATATCTCGGGCCAAGGTGGTTGTGTTGCAGTTGGAGTTGCCGGTGCCTACTGTGTTGCAGGCCATCAGGTTAGCCCGCAAGCATGGCGTTATGACGATTCTTGATCCAGCTCCTGCTGCGGCAGACACCCCGCCGGAATTGCTCAAGGTGGACATAATTACCCCCAATCACATTGAGGCCGGTTTGATGGTTGGTGAGCCTATCGCGGACGTTCGCTCAGCCAAGACGGTCGCGGCTGCTCTGCTGGCCAATGGTCCGGAGGCGGTGGTGGTAACCATTGGTGAGAAGGGGGCGGTGCTGGTGGATAAGTCCGACAACATCCGTCACTTTCCCGCCCCCAAGGTGGGTATTGTAGACACTACTGGTGCCGGCGACGCCTTCACGGGCGCTCTGTCTGTAGCTATTGCTCGGGGCCAGAAGTATTCCGATGCCATCCGTTACGCCAACACTGCTGGGGCTTTGGCCTGTACGAAGTTTGGAGCTCAGCCGGCCATGCCCAATCACCGGGAAGTTGGGGAGTTGCTGAGCAAGCAGAGCTAGGGCCCCCTAGCTTCTGAGGCGGCATTCAGCCCTGTTGGTTTTCTCCTGCCAAGCTCGCCGAACTTGTCACCATGAGTGACGATGCTTTTAGATGTTTGGTCACTATTTCAATTAATTTGTCGGGGCCAAAGGGCTTAGCCAGATAATCATCGCATCCGGCCTCCAGACACTTCTGAGCATCTGACTCCATGGCATAGGCGGTCAAAGCGATGATCGGCACGGTTATATCTTTTTCTCGCAAGGCTTTTGTGGCGTCGTAACCGTTCATTACGGGCATCTGCATATCCATCAATATCAGATCAAAGGATTCGGAGGTGGCCCTATCCACCACTTGCTGACCGTTTTGAACCGAGGTTGTCTCCAGACCCATTTTCTCCAGGAGTACCTCGATGAATCTTTGATTTGTGGGATTGTCCTCGGCCAGCAGAACTCGACTGGCCGAAAGACCCTCAAGGGAATCGAGGACCCTTTGGCTGTGGGGTTCAGCAACGAGCTGCTGTTGGCTAAGAAGATCTTTTTTATCGAGCAAAACCACAGATTCTATCTCAACACCAGCCGGGATAATCAGGGAAAAGACGGAGCCTTTTCCGAGTTCACTTTGGACCCTAATATCGCTGCCCAGGATTTCAGCCAGACGTTTAGTGATGGCCAGTCCCAGGCCGGTACCACCATATTTGCGGGTGGTACTGCCGTCGACCTGATGAAAGGACTCGAAGATCAGTTTTTGGTCTGCCGACGAAATACCGATGCCGGTATCTTCCACGTCGAAGCGGATAAAAGCCTTATCTGCTTCATTTTCTAGAGTCACTTTGACATACACATGTCCGTTCTCGGTGAACTTGATGGCATTATTTATCAGGTTCAGCAGGCACTGCCGAACCCTGCCGGGGTCGGTCTTGATTCTTGTGGACAAATCACATTCGGACAGGATTTCAAATTCAAGCCCCTTCTGCCTGGCCACTGGCCGCAAGAGCGAGTCTGTGCTGGCCAGGATTTTTTCCAGTGAACATTCGATAATTTCAGTATGGAGTTTACCGGCCTCAAGTTTGGAGAAGTCCAGGATATCATTAATTACGGTCAAGAGGTTTTGGCCGGCGTCACTGATAATATTAAGATATTCCCTTTGTTCATCTTGCAGATCTTCTTGCTCTAGAAGTTCACTAAAGCCGATAATGCCGTTCAATGGCGTGCGAATCTCATGACTCATGTTGGCCAGAAACTCACTCTTGGCCTTGTTGGCGGCCATGGCTTCTTGAGCCAGCAGCTTAGCCTGTTCGGTTGAGGCCGACAGGTGTTTGTTGATCTCTTCGATCTCGGTCTTTCTCCGCTCCGCCTGTTCTTTGGCTTGTCTAACCTCTTGCTCAGCCCGTGTAGTCTGAATCACCTGAGCTGTGGTATTGACAAGACTCTCCAGTAAGGCATCTTCATCGTTGGAAATTGGGTGTTTGGCGAATAAGGCCAAAACGCCGCTAGTTTCACCGCCCGGCGGGCGAAGCTGATAGCCGGCGAAGGAGACTAACCCCAACTCCTTAGCCCATTCATGGTTATGGACCCGTGGATCATGAGTAACGTCATTGGTCAGGAATTTGCGTTCCGCTCCGTTGGCCACCAGCCCGATCTTGTAGGCCCCGAATGGCACTCGCCGATGGGCTGGGCTGTCAATGTGCGTGTAGCGGCCTGAACTGGACATCAGCCACAGGCAGAGGTTTCGTTCACGGCAGACATGGGGACCTTCGCTGATCTTGGCATGCATACAGCCGGACTCACAAAGGTCTCCCGGCCGAGTGATCCAGATACGGCAAAAATCGGCGTCGAATATGTCCATCACGCCGTCCGTGATCTTTTTCAGTTTTTCTTCCAAGTTGCCCGGCTTGAGTAATTCCGCCTGCAATTCATTCGTTTTCTCAATACGTTCTTCGTTCCGCTTGCGGTCGGTGATTTCCTTTTTAAGTTGTTCGTTGTTTCTTTGTAGTTCGGCAGTACGCTCTTCTACCAGCTTCTCGAGGTGATCGTGGTGTTTTTTCAATTCCTCGTTTACCTGCTGCAATTTCTCATAAGTCGTCTTAACTCTGTTCACCATCGGTCGAAAAATAAACAGACCCTCAAGCAATAAAAGAAGCAGCACGGCAGGTAAAGTATAGCTTCCCATGTAGTTGAGGGTATCGACCCGGCCCTGAGCCTCTTTATCATATTGAAAGACCGCTTGATCCATCCATTTCAGGTATAAAGGTGAGGCTTTGACAATCTCTTGGACCAAAGGAGAACGTGGAGAGATTTGAATAAGCTCGCCGGGCTCTAAGGCCAAAATCCCATTTACCGCCTTTCTGATTGTTTGATAGTAGGGTTCGATCCTCGCGAACAAATCTTGAATTTCAGGACTGTTATTCCCGGGAAGTTGGAGTTCCTTATTTCCATACTGTAGGCCGTTATGTACTTGTGTCCAACTTGACACGGAAGCTGATAACGACTGACGATGGTGTTGCCTCATTTTCATATCTTGGCTTTGGGCCAACAAAAGCGCCTCTTTAGCGATTTTCTGGGAGAGCATTCTTTGGCGACCGGAGAGATTGATCACCGGTGCATCTGAGGCCTGTCTGTACACGGCAAGGCGTACTAAGGTATAGGCGGAAATACTAAGTAAGGCTATCAAGGATAGAGCTATCAGATAACGAAGGGTAAGTTTTCTTGTCTGGTAAATAGTTGTATCATCGGACATGCTTGATCTCCTGGCATATCTCTGCTGCAATTCTTACGGTCAATACGTGACAATTTTTGTTCTTGAAGGACCAGGCAGGCCCCTCTTTTTGAAAATAAAATCACGCTGTAAGAACATTGGTCTATTAGAGCCCCCGACTGTTGTGCGGATAGCGCCCCCCCCGCACTGTCCTCGATCTATATCTACTTTCGGCTCACAACAGGCCGGTCTTGAGCTATTTAGACCGAGAAATTCTTAGGCCGAATACTACCTAACATTTTTATTGACAGGGTATTGTGTCTGGAGCGTCTAGCCGTGAGATGTTGTCTGTCTACCCAAACAATCTTAGGGTTTTTGCTGGCTCAGTAATTCTGGGCGGATATAATCAACTCAGCCGATGGCAGCATAGTGTAGTCAAACGCAAGTTCCGCGTCACAACATGGAGGACCAAAGCTTATGCCCGAACAAGGCAAGCTGCTAATTCAGACGATCCAGGGGATTACTCTGGTAATCTTTGAGGACGAATCGATTCTTGATCCTCTTCAAGTGCAGGACATCGGAGAAAAGCTACATCAGCTTATCGAGCAAGAGGATCGCCAGCGTCTCATTCTGGATTTCCACAAGGTCAAAATCCTTTCCAGCCAGATGTTAGGCGTACTTATCGGCTTGCTCAAGCGTATCCGCAGCGACCGGGGACGTATCGTTATCTGCGGGATGAAATCTGAGCTGCACAAGGTTTTCAAGATAACCAACCTGGATAAGCTGTTTAGTTTCTATGATACTGAGGGTAAAGCTCTGCGTTCCTTTGAGAGTCAGGCCCTGTGATTGATGTTCAACGGGGGCGGCTCGATTGTTTTGCAAACATGAGTGAAGAACCAAACAACAGCCAGGATGTCATTACTTTCCGTTGGACCCCCACGGCCGTGGTTGTAACCTTCAAAGAAAAACGCATTTATGATGTGCGGACCGTGGAAGCCGTTGAAGACCAGATTCGTTCTATTTTGGCTAAAGATCCTGCAAACATGGTGGTGAATTTTTCCAACGTGGATTTTATGGTCACACGGGTGATAAATATTCTGCTGGTGGCCCTGAAGTGGGTCCGTGCACGAGGCGGCGAAGTCTATCTATCCGGTATGAATCCCAACATCCGACGAGTATTTAAGCTCATGAGACTCACCGAGGTCTTTCGGATTTTTCAGACTGAAGAGCAGGCTCTGGCCGATCTTGAGAATCAAGAGAAATAGCCCCCCACGAATCTGATTAATCGTTTGGCTTGACCAAAAGGTCGTAGCCGTCGTAACCATAGATCACCGCGGGGATTATGCGTCCTTCTGCGATTGACTGGGTCCTTTCAATCCGGCAAATACCGTCTACTTCCGGCGCTTGGCCGTAGTATCTGCCCTCAGCATGGCCGTTCGATAGTACACGTTCGACCAGTACGTCAATATGTTTTCCGATTAGTGACTTGTTACGCTTGACAACGATTTGTTGCTGGGCCCCCATTAGGGCTTCGAGCCGTTGTTGCTTGATATCTTCCGGAATTTGTCCTGCAAAGTTTGCCGCTGGTGTGCCTGGCTCCGGCGAAAAGACAAAGGCTCCCAAGGCGTGAAAACGCACCTGAGCTACAAAATCCAGCAGCTCTTGAAATTCAGAGTCTGTTTCCCCCGGAAATCCCACGATCATTGAAGTCCGCAACGCCAGATCGGATACAGCCTTGAACAGACGCTCAATGAGTCGCTCAGTTTTAGCCCGACTGAACCGTCGACCCATTCGTCGCAGGATTCGGTCACTTATATGTTGCAGGGGCATATCCAGATAGTGGACCACATGCTTTGCCTCAGCCATAGCTTTGATGGTGTCATTATCTAAGCTCGATGGATAGGCGTATAGCACCCGCAGCCAACCCAGTCCCGCAAGTCTGTCCAATCGTCGCAGCAGAGCACCTAAGCCGTTGCTATTGGGACAATCACGTCCATAGCTACTGGTGTCTTGCCCGATGATATTGAGTTCTACTGCACCATTGGCCAGCAGTTCTTTGGCTTCACAGAGAATAGTCTTGGCTGCCTTTGACCGGTAACTTCCTCTGATTGCTGGTATGGTGCAGAAACTGCAGTGTTGGTTGCAACCCTCCGCGATCCGCAAGTACGCGTAGGCCGTCGGCGTGATACGGACCCTTGGCGTGTCCCTTCGAGGGCGTTTCCTTTGCCGTCCCAGCAGTATCCGCCCTTCCCCTGATATGGCTTTTAGAAGATCTGCTTCGCTGCTGTTAGGCCCCAACAGGGCATTAATGCCCGGAAAAACCTTCAGTAATTCTCGGCCCATTCTCTGTCCCAGACAGCCAGCTACTACTACCCTCCGGCAAGGCCCGGCCTGTTTCTGAGCTAAGGCCTGACTGATTACCTCGTACGATTCCCGGCAGGCGTCAGCGATGAATCCGCAGGTGTTGATTATTATGACGTCAGCTTGTTCCTGTGCTGCGCCCACGATGTGCCCTGCTTGTCCTATCCAGGCAAGCATCCGCTCGGAGTCCACCAAGTTTTTGGCACAACCCAGGGATACGAAGGCCACCGATAATTGCTCGGCGGATTTTCCACAGCCCATGCTTTAGTCCTTTTCTTCAGCCCGGAGGATGATTCTTAACACTTCCTTGACATTACGACTAAGCCAACTAGAATGCCCCCAACAGTCCTCGGGTAGAATATATGTTAGCCTAACGTATTGGCCATTGATAGAACAATCCTTCTAAGGACTCATGTTAGGAGAATGCTATGGGTTTGCTAGAAAAATTTAGAGGCACATCCCCCTTCAAGTTGGTGGCTCAGCACACCAAGAAGGTCCATGAGTGTGTTGTACTTCTGCGTCCCTTGACCAAAGCTCTTCTAGCTGGAGACTATGCCGGGATTGAAGATCTCCACCACCAGATGTCAAAGACAGAACATGAGGCTGACGATATCAAAGCTCAGATTCGAGAACGGCTCTCTGAGATTTACCTGCTCTCCGTCGGAAGAAATGAGTTGAATCGATTCATAGGCGTGCAGGACGACGTGGCTGATTCAGCGGAAGACTACTCGGTGGTTTTATTGTTGCGAAAAACGGAAATCCCTTTAGAAATAAAAAACGATTTCTTAGCCTTTGTGGAACAGGTTATTAAGGTCAGCGAACATCTGTTAACAGTGGCAGAAGAGTTATCACTTTTATCCGAGTCCGCCTTTGCGGGGGAAGAGGCCAAGCGCGTTATCCAGGCTATTGACCAAATTGGAGAGGAAGAATGGAAAGCTGACAAACTCCAACGGAAATTGGCCCGCCATTTTTACGGTATGGAAAGTCACTTGGATCCGGTTACTCTAGGTTTTCTCGACAAATATTGTTGTACCCTCAGTGCCGTGGCCAACAGTGCCGAAAAGGCCAGCAAGTATCTAAAACAAATCATAAGCAGATAGAAAGCCGGAGCTTGCCCAAGAGAGGATCCGAATAGATGACTTTGTTACTGATAATTGCGATCATAGTTGCTTTCTATATGGCCTTCGGTATCGGGAGTAACGATGGGGCAAACTCCATGGCGGATGCCGTCGGCGCCAAAGCCATCCCCATCTTTTGGGCTCTTATCCTGGCCGCCATTTGTGAGTTCGGCGGGGCAGTGCTCGTAGGCAGCCAGGTATCCAATACCATTCGTAAGGGTATCATCGACGTTCAGGCCGTTTCCCTGACTCCGCAGATTCTGGCTTACGGGATGGTTTGCGCCCTTTTGGCCTCCGCCATCTGGTTACACCTGGCTTCGGTCTTTGGTATGCCCGTCTCGACGACTCATTCAATTGTAGGGTCTATTTTCGGCTTCGGTCTTTTATGTGCGGGATTCGACAGCGTCAATTGGGCCAAGATGGGGCAAATAGTTGCCAGTTGGCTTATTTCGCCTTTAGCTGGAGGCTTGATGGCTTATGTTATCTTCAAACTTATCTCTCGTCATATTCTAGGTAAGAACCAACCAATACGTGCAGCCTTAAAGGGGATTCCCCTGTGTGTGTTTATCACCTTCGCGACAGTCACCCTGGCCATAATTCTTAAGGGCTTAAAAAATCTTCATTTGGACTTCAACGGAACACAAGCTCTATTGCTCAGTGTATCCGTAGGAGCGATAGCCGCTATCATATCAGTATTCTTGATGCGTCGAGTTCGAGAGGCTGAAAAAGACTTATCCCCGGCTGAACAACTGCTACGGGTAGAAAAAACATTCATTCCCCTTGTCATAATCACTTCATGTTCGGTGGCCTTTGCCCATGGAGCGAATGATGTGGCCAATGCTATTGGCCCGCTTGCAGCCGTCGTGGAGATTGCCAAAACGAATGATGTGCCTCGGCAGGTAAATGTGGACCTTTGGGTTCTGCTTCTCGGAGGTGTCGGTATAGCCGCAGGCCTTATGATCCTTGGGTATCGAGTGATAAGAACTGTGGGAGCGAATATCACTGATCTTACTCCTTCCAGAGGAGTGGCCGCAGATATTGCCGCCACAATTACCGTGTTAGTGTGTTCGAAGATTGGCCTGCCTATTTCAACAACACACACGCTTATTGGTGCGATCATAGGGGTAGGTTTGGCTCGAGGTATAACAGCTATTAACGCCAGAATTGTCAGGTCCATATTTTTTTCATGGATTCTGACAATTCCTTTTACAGCTGGATTGACAATACTGTTTTACTTAGCTTCACGTTTGGTGATAAAGTAACGACTCTGGTGAACATATCAAGGCGTGGGCTCGTAGCAGTTCGGCTACACTCCAGGCCTGAGCGATGCACCCCCGGGGGCTATGCGGCGGATTACCGTCGAATATCTCGGAGACAAAGCCCACTCCTGCTTGGTCCAGATGTTCCAGCAGGGGCTGAATCATTTGCTGAGCTTCTTTTCGAGCCTTTGGTGAGAAGTTGTGCACCTTCAGATACGCCTCAACGAAGGGCCCTATCAGCCAGGGCCAGACTGTCCCCTGATGGTAGGCACTGTCTCGGCTGAACAAGTCGCCAGTGTAGTGTGAACGGTATTTGGGGTTATCAGCCGAGAGGGTCCGCAGGCCGAACGGTGTCAGAAGATGCCGCCGGACAGTATCCATTACGGCTTTCTGCTGTTTTTTATTAAGAGGCGAATGGGGTAGTGAGACCGCAAAGACTTGGTTGGGCCTGATATCCCTATTGGCCTTTCCCTGCCATACATAATCATAAAGACAGTTGTCCTGCTCGTTCCAGAATATGCGGCTCAGGGCCTGGCCCGCTTTTTGGGCCAACTCCAGGTATCGCTTTGCTCTGGCCTGATCATCTTTTTTCAGTCGGCCTGCCATTCGTTTTAGAACGCTGTGCCACAGGGCGTTGATCTCCACAGTCGCACCCGGCCGAGGCGTGAAGCATTGCCCGTTATACTGCGTATCCATCCAGGTGATTTGGGTCTGATCGTCGCCGCAGACTATTAGTCCATTCTCATCGGCATGGATACCAAAACGTGTTCCCGCTTCGTAGGCATCGAGAATTTCGCAGATCACCGGCTTGAAGAAGTCTGGCCAGGATTTGGCATCTCCGCTGGCCCGCAGGTATAAATCTGCTGCGTGTGCGAACCAAAGTGAGGCATCCACACTGTTATAAGCTGGTTCACAGTCGTATTCGTTGAAGCAATTGGGAATCATCCCTTCGCTCAGTGCCTCGGCGAAGGTTTCAAAGACTTCCAGGGCTCGATCGTATTTCTCGGTTAGTAGCAACAGACCCGGCAGGGCTATGAAGGCATCCCGCCCCCAATCGCCAAACCAATGGAAGCCAGCCAATATGGTGGCCCTCATTTGTCCGTTCGATCCTCGTCGACCGGCTATAAAGGCCTCGCTTGCTCTGATTAACCGGCGGACGGACGAATTATCTGTTGGTATCGCCCTGGACACGCTGACGGATTGAGTTGGTGTTGTAATAAACTTGTCTATTGGTTCGACGTTTTCTTGTTCATTTAAGAATGCGGCCAGAACCAGTTCATCTTCCCCGCATCCGGTAGCAACGAACGCCCCGGGCACAAAAAGGTCTTCAAAACAGTCCTGTCCCCGCTCTGCCTCCCCGCGGTAGCGGAACCTGTACCACCAGTCTGCGCCGTGGGCAAATTCAGTTCCTTCAACCCGCAGGTATAGTGTCGGCGTATCAGCCAGACGGTCCTGTACCGAGATCTGTTCACCTTCACCTTGGACTACCATCTGATCGTCGATGCAGAAACTTCGCAGACTATGAAAGTTGCGCAGGGCCACAAATGGAGTCACCTCAAGGCTCCAAGGCTTATTCTCTGCCTGAATGTGGTAGCGGACCAGCAGAACATTACTGCGGGGTACCAGAGAAATGGTTTTCTCCAGTTGTATATGGTCCACCTCGTAGAGCATGCGCACGTCCGATCCCACCTGCACCGATTTGAGGTGATTAAATCCCCTGGGGTGGAAAAGGTTGGCAAACTCCCAGCCATAGAGTTTTACACCTTGTCCTTTTACGCTCAGCGTCTCGCCTAGACCGGCCAGCATATTGACCCGGCCCAGAGGCGCTTTGGTAGCTGCTATCAGCAGGCCGTGGTAGCGCCGCGTGTTGATTCCCGCCAGTGTGCCTGAGCTGTACGAGCCGGTGCCGTTGGTCAACAGCCATTCCTGAGTCAGCCACTTATCGATTGGCTCTGTAGGGTTTATAGCCGTGGTGAAACTGTCTTGTTCTTGTATCGAGCTGCTGGTCATAACCGTGATTCTACGCTGGCCTCAATGCCCGCTCAAGCGGCAAATCAAGGTTTAATGTTTTGGTTTCGTTTGGCACCCAGTGATTGCTTGACAATGCTTTCCCAATGACCGAATATATTATCGGTGAGTCTGGCCATACGGTTCTATTGCTCACAGCCGGGAAAATAAAGGGGAGCTGCATATGATTACCTTGGCAAAAGCGTCTAATATCTTGATTTTTTCATCAGCCGTTATTTTGCTGACCTCGTTTTTCGTCGGATGTGCCCCCACGGGTTCACCTGATCCGCTGGCCAAGCAGGTTGCCGGCACACCTTCCGATCAAGTCCCGCTCATCCCGGAGAAGATAACTATTGTCTCTGATTTGCCCGTCCCTGCCCGCATGAAGATTAAGAAGAGCGTCTCTCACAGCTACGAAGGTTCCGGAACCAGGACGGTCAATTACACCTACGAGGGTTGGGTAGACATTCGCCGAGTACATCGATTCTATTTGGATCAGATGCCCTTGAGCAATTGGCAGCTTCTCTCCAACAACTATGACCGGGGCGTATACACCCTTACTTTCCAGAAGGGCCGCGAAATCTGCACCGTGATAATCCGCAAGAATATAGTCTTAATGACCGTGGCTCGCCTTCTCATTGAGACACCGCAAACAATCAGATAGCACTTGGGCAGGCGCTATCCTCGGCCGAGAGGTTGTTACATGTCTGAAGTCATTGCCTACCTGAATGCTCACCGCGAGCACTTTCTGGACAAGCTCTTCGAATTATTACGTATTCCTTCGATAAGTACGCAGTCAGCCCACGCCGGCGACGTGCTCTGTGCAGCTCAATGGCTCCGGCAGTGCCTTGCGGAGTTGACTCTGGAGGCCGAGTTGATCAGCACCGCAGGCCATCCGCTTGTTTTCGCTGGGACCCGGATGCGCACCGACAGACCTACGGTTCTGATCTATGGCCATTACGACGTACAGCCGCCCGATCCTTTGGACCAGTGGCTAAGTGACCCATTTGAGCCGGAGATCCGCCAGGACCGCATCTTTGCCCGTGGAGCCAGCGACGATAAGGGCCAACTGATGTGCCATGTCGCAGCCGTGCAGGCTTGGCTCGAAACATCGGGAGATTTGCCGCTAAATGTAAAGTTTATCCTTGAGGGCGAGGAGGAGTGCGGCGGTGATAGCTTAGCCGATTTCATCCTGGCCAACAAGTCACGTTTGGCCTGTGACTACGTGGTCATATCCGATGGTTCACAGCTCTGCGAGGGCTCCCCGGCTATTACTTATGGACTGCGCGGACTTGTGTATATGGAGGTAATAATCAAAGGTCCTGCCCAGGATTTGCACTCAGGTCAATTTGGCGGTGTCATCGCCAACCCGGCTAACGAATTGGCTCGGCTGATTGGGGGCCTGCACGATGCCCACGGGCGCGTTGC